>JACJNV010000088.1 GCA_014695175.1 Microcoleus sp. FACHB-DQ6
TATGTTACCTCTTTGAGTATAATTAGTGGATATTTCTATTGTAATGCTATCTAGAATCCTGCGAAAGTTAGTTAAAATCGTTTTAATGACCGGCCAAAATTAGAACTTGCCTCAACGCATGACACCAGAAAACAACTCTTCTCAACCCAATCGCCCTGAATCTAACGTGACTGTAGAAAGTCTCAACGGTGCGAGCCCTACTGCGCCACCAGAATCAGGGACAATCGTCGCTACTGCTGAACCGAAAAAACCGGTACCGCCGCCTCCAACTCGCAAGGTTTTATTGCCGCAGCAGCCGGAACAAACGACTACTGAGAAGTCTGGGTCCGTGGTGACGCTGGGGTTGATCGCAGCGATGATTTTTGGGCTGGCCAATGACAATATTTGGCTGGGCTTAATTGGCGCCATCGGTGCGATCGGCATATCGCTGCGGCTGATGTGGCCGAGTTGGGGCAAAATCTGGGCGCAGGTAATTCCGCCGACTTGGCGCACTCTGATCGTCGCCTGCTTCGGGCTTTTAGCTGGGATTGTTGGCTTGCTGATGCTCAGCGGTAGTAATACTGAACCGGGAAGCCGCAACATCCAAATCAACTGGGACGCCATCGGCGCTCTCGGCGAGCTGATCGGCGCTTTGGGTCAAATTTTGATCGCAATTTTGGGCGTTTACGTGGCTTGGCGGCAGTACGTGATCTCGAAAGATTTGACGATTCAGCAAAACAGAATTACGCAGCAGCAAACGATCGATGCTTATTTTCAAGGGGTTTCGGACTTAGCCCTTGACGAACAAGGGTTTTTGGAAGACTGGCCGCAGGAAAGGGCGATCGCAGAAGGCCGCACGGCTGCGATTATGAGCAGTGTAGATGCTGAAGGTAAAGCTAAAATTCTGCGGTTTTTGTCGCAGTCTAGATTGGTTACTCCTCTGAAGCGCGATCGGCTTTTAGGCCGCCCCATCCTTGACGGGGATGGCGGCTACGCTGAAGATAGAGATCACGGTATCCGTGTTATCGATCTCAATGTCATGTTAGCGGGTGCTGACCTGGCTGGCACCGATTTGCGGTGGACGGATTTGAGCGAAGCCAACCTCGTCCGCGCCAATCTCAGCAAGTGCGATTTAGTGAAAGCCAACCTCTCCCGCGCTGTCTTGTACGACGCCAATCTTGCTCGCGCCGACATGAGAGGCGCCGCATTATTCTACGGCTCGGCAGAAACTGCATCTCCGCGCAGCCGTACCGAATTTCCCAACTATCAAACGGGTGAACATACCGGCGCTGTGGTTGAACATGCTGATTTCACCGGTGTCAAGCGGCTGTCGGACGAGCAGCGCTATTACTGCTGCGCTTGGTGTGGCTCGAAGTCGAGAGAGACTATTCCCGGTGGCTGCGAAGGGATTCCCAATAAACTCGGGCGTTAAAATTAGCAGTACGGCTCTACTTACGTATATTGGGCGATCGCTCGGCAGCGGACTATACTTTAATTTTAAATCTACAGTCTTGCGCTGTTTTAGCCATGACAAATACGGATTTAGGGCTAGAAGTAATTCCGCGCCTCGATCGCTCCAAAAGCAGGGACGGGTTAATTTTTGTAATTGCTATGTGGTTTCTGAGCCGATCGGTAATTGCGATCGGGATGCAGATAATCGCTCCTTTAGTCGGCAAAAACCCGCCCCTGTATGATCCCCGGCCACCTCTGGATTTTGTAAGCGGCTTCCTTCCCAAAAGTGGCTGGGAACAGTTTTCGCACTGGGACGGTAAATGGTACGTCGAAATCGCTAATTTAGGCTACAGCTATGCAGAGGACGAGCAGCAGCATTCTGTAGCTTTTTATCCCCTATTTCCTTTGCTGATACGCGGGTTGACGATTCTTGGAATGCAAGTGGAATTAGCAGAGGCACTAATTAATAGTTCGGCGTTCTTGGGGGCATTATTGGTGGTTGCAAGCTGTTAGTAAAGTTCGATGGCTTTGGGCGGTGGCTATTTGTTGTCGTAGTTGCGAAAAAGGCTGAGCATTACAGTCGTCTGTTTCGGTTTTTGCTCTTTAGCACTACTAATCAACTCCGGTGCTCTGCAATCGCTTTACCGATACGCTTACGGCATTGTGTCGCTCTAGATGGGACTCGGTTTAGTGTTGAGTAGTCAGCCGCGTTGGGGATATGCTGTTATGACATTATTTGCTATATTCCTGCTGTACATGAGTGTTAAACTTGCTGCGTGGGCGTAGGAAGCTTAAGATAATTATCCATCTTTTTTGCCCAAACTTAATTTACTCTATTTCCCAAGCTGCCTGAAAAAAGTCTCTTTCACACAGCATAGCGTAGCGATAGGTTGCTTCTACTTCGGGCCCAGCTTCTGCGTAGCGATCGACCAAACTTTCCAGCCGTTTTGCTAAAATCTCAAAATCAGGGCTGTTATAGGTGGAAATCCAGTCGCTAAAGGCGTGTTCCGGTATATGAGGTTTAGCTAGCTGCTGTCCCAAAAAAGCATACAACCGCAAGCAAGGAGTCATCGCGGCTACTGTCAAACCGACACCGCTTCCCCAGGCTGTGGCTAATAAAAAATCTGTGTAGCGGCGGGTAGCGATTCCCGGTTTAGCCTCTTGCAAGTTTACCCCCCATTTGCCTGCATATCCTTGATGCAACCGAAGTTCTTCTAAAACACCGCTGCCGAGATTGTGGAGGATTTCAAACCCGTCCCAGTCGGGTGCTTTTGCCGCAGCGATACTGTAAGCGCGAGCGAATGCTCCCAGAAAAAATGCGTCTTGTGCAACGTAATATGCAAAACTATTTTGGGGGAGGCTGCCGTCAGCAAGGCCTCTGACAAAGGGATGTTGCAGACAAGCTTCGCTTAAGTCTTGATTTGCTTGCCACAGATAATTGGAATTTGTCATGCAATTTTTAATCGATGGGTTATGATTTTGATTTTTATAGTCTGACTAAACATCTATGATAACAGATATTTTCGTTGGGCGTGCGTCAGTCTTATGGTGTCTTTTATTTTTCGTATTTAAGAAAATAGATAAGTTTTGGTACGCTGCTATTTTGTCGGCGGCTGTTGTATCGAGCCAAGAGCGAAATTACGTGCAGAACCTCTCTCGTGAAGCAGACAGCGTGTTTGGGGAAAAAGACACTTTTGATTTAAGGGTTGAAAAGCCGATTTTTAAACAGAAACAGCAATGAACGATACGCCTAAGTATTCTTTGGTAATTCCTATCTATAACGAAGAAGAAAATCTAGCTGAATTGTATCGGCGAATTAGTGCCGTGATGGATCGGCTGGACGGCCCAGTAGAATTAATTTTAATCAATGATGGTAGCCGCGATCGCTCTCTGGAACTTTTGCGAGAATTGCACGAAAAAGATTCGCGAATTTGCTACCTTAGTTTGGCCCGCAATTTCGGCCACCAAATAGCTGTAACTGCTGGTTTAAACTTTTCTACTGGTCAAGTTGTAGTCATCATGGACGGCGATTTGCAAGACCCGCCCGAGCTAATTATAGATATGGTAGAACAGTGGCGGCAGGGCTATCAAGTTGTTTACGCTCAGCGCACTCAACGCCGTCAAGAAGGTTGGTTTAAGCGGTTGCCAGCTTATATGTATTATCGCATTTTGCGGCATCTTGCTGATGTTGATATTCCCATAGATACGGGAGATTTTTGTTTGATGGATCGCTGTGTAGTGGATGTACTCAACGCAATGCCTGAACGCAACCGCTACATTCGGGGACTGCGCGCTTGGATTGGTTTTAAACAAACGGCAGTTAAGTTTGAACGAGATCCGCGTTTTGCTGGGGAGGTCAAGTATACATTCAGAAAATCTTTGAGTTTGGCGATGAATGGTTTAGTATCTTTTTCAAAAGTTCCCCTCCGACTTTCGATTTATATGGGGTTATTTGCGGCATTTGTATCTGTGTTAATGGCTTTTTTGATTTTGTATTGGCGGATTTTTTATCCAAGTTCTGCCTTAACGGGTTTGACAATTGTGATGATGGCGGTTTTCTTTTTGGGTGCGGTGCAGTTGGTTAGTATTGGGATTTTGGGCCAGTATATAGGGCGTATTTACGAGGAGGTGAAGGGCCGACCGCTTTATACGCTGGCAGAAGTGGCTGGTTTTGGCGATCGACACCGATCGCCAAAATAATTTTAGCAAACAACGGTTAACTCATCGTGCCTAAATTATCTAATTTATGAGATAATTTAAAATCTTAAAATCTTCTCTAGACTCATGTTTAAACTTTACGAGTATTCCTCATCGGGTAATTGCTATAAAGTTCGCTTGCTCTTAACTCAGCTCAATATTGCGTTCGATCGCAAAGAAATTGATATTCTCCAAGGAAAAAGCCGCACACCTGAATTTTTGGTCAAAAATCCCAATGGCCGCATTCCGGTGTTAGAAATCGCAGCGGGTAAATTTCTGTTTGAATCGAATGCGATTATGTTTTACTTGAGCGAAGAAACTGAGTTTTTCCCCACGGATAAATTTGAACGCGCTCAAGTCATGCAGTGGTTGTTTTTTGAACAGTACAGTCACGAACCTTTTATTGCTACTTCTCGTTTTTGGTATATGACAGGGAAAGCAGAAGAATATCAGGAAGCACTCCAACAAAAACAAGCACCGGGTTATGCTGCTTTGGGGGTGATGGAACAGCATTTAGCAGAAAATGAGTTTTTTGCTGGCGATCGCTATACTATTGCTGACATCGGTTTATTTGCTTACACTCACGTTGCTGACGAAGGCGGATTTGACTTAACCAGATTTCCAGCAATTCAAACTTGGATCGATCGCGTCAAGAATCAGCCTCGATATATCAGCATAACACAATGAAATTTAATTTAAATGACGCTAAAAATACTATACGTCTAGAAAATTACCCTTACATTTCTCAGTTGTTCAAAGTCATAACTGCTGCGCCTTGAGACTAAAAAATTACGCGGGGGGAAAACACTCGTTTCACATTCTTGGCAGTAGTAACGTAAAACACCACGTTCGCCTCCCTAACCCGCATAAAACTCAACCACAAAGGTTTAATTTTCCTCATTTTAAGACATTTTTATTGATATTTGTGGACTGACGGTCGGGAGAGATAATACGTTTTGTTAATTGACTAGATATTTTGCTCATACCCTAAATGTGCAACGCCATGCCCCGATTTTAGGAGCGCAGTCACGTCAGTGCGCTCGATGATTTTTATCTTTCAACTTCATCGCCCCAATGAATTATTTGATTGTTACGCAGCAAGATACCACTACTTGAGATATTTGCGGTCTAACTCGTCCGCAATGCCTTCCTGGCTGCCACGTTCAATCATATCTGCATGACACCTTAATGCGTTTTAGTTTAGTGTCCGGTGAGTAAAGAAAGCGATCGCCCAAAAAAATCCTTGTTTAGGTAAAATGACAGCGATCGCCTATTTCCTCCCGATAGTTTCTCCCAGTTAATTTAGGCCGACCAAGATTCGCGAAAGTCAGCATAGAGGGTCAATCCACCATCAATATAGAGCGTTTGTCCCGTAATGTAAGCCGCTTCATCTGATGCCAGAAATGCCGCTGCTGCAGCCATTTCCTCTGATGTGCCTGCCCGCCCCATTGGGATATGGCTTTCAACCACTGCCTTTTGTTCTGGATTGTCCGTCCAGCTTTCATTAATCGGTGTAATTGTTGCACCGGGCGCAATAGCATTGACGCGGATGCCTCGGTTTGCGTATTCCAACGCTAGGGTTTTAGTCAGATTTCCCATGCCGCCTTTGCTGATGGAATAGCTGATATACATCGGGCGGGGAATGATTTCATGCACACTCGAAATATTGATAATCACCCCAGAGCGCTGCTGCTCTAACAGATGCTTAATGGTTTCCCGCGCACAGAGATATGCACCTCGCAAATTGACGGCAATTACGCGATCGAATTCATCCGTTGGCACTTCATGAGAGGCGCTTTCTGTTTGAATCCCAGCATTATTAATCAGGATATCCAGACTACCAAATTTATCAATGACACTATTCACCATACGAAGGATGTCGTCTTCTTTGGAGACATCTCCCTGAACTAATAGCGTTTCAACCCCGCATTCCGATGCTTGTCCGCAGGCTTTTTGCAGAGCTATTTCTTCAGTATCTTCTGCCTCTTCTAAGCTTTTGCGATAGTTAACGGCAATGTTGCAACCTTCTTGAGCGAGACGAATGGCGATCGCCTGCCCAATGCCTGAACTCGCTCCAGTAATGAGTGCGTTTTTCCCCTTTAAACCTTTCATAATTGCTCTCCCCGAGATTTAAAACCAAATATCTTAACCGAAACCTCAAGCCAACTAGCTTCAATATCAACCAGAAGGTTGTTCTGTCTTTTCCCCACGCATTTCATCAATATCCAGGATGCCGATCACCACGCCCGCGATCGGGATCGACAGAAAAACTCCGGTCAATCCAGCGACTCGCGCCCCCACTAATAGCGCAAAGAACATAATGACTGGATTTATATTAATGGAGCCTTGCATAATATAATACGGGGCATGAGTAAGTTTTCTTCAACCTGCTGTAAAACAATGCAACCCACTAAAACTTTCAAACTGAGCAGAATTCCTTGAGGCAGAATAATCAGGCAGATGAGGCTAATCCCAATCGTTGCGCCAATACCGGGAATCAGGCCAAATGCGCCTGCGACTGCAGCCATAACCAGCGCATTGGAAATATCCCGCAAAATAAACACCACAAAGGTAGAGATGCCGAAAAAGATTGATAACAGCAACCGACCTCAAAAGAAACCCAGAAAATTATTTTGAATTGCGCGGATCAAATCATCGCGTAAGCCTGGTGGAAAGAGCCTCACAATCAGATTCCCTAGTCGTCTACCATCTAGCAGCCTAAAGAAACTAACCATCGCAATCACAATCACATCTAGCAAATTCAATAACAGATTTTGCACTGTGGAAAAACCCATGCCAATGATGCCGAGGACTTGTTGGCGCAGTTGTGCCTCAAAGGTGCTGAAATCGATCGTAATATTGCGCTTTAGCCGAAACGATTGAAGTGTTTCCAACAGTGCGATCGCCGAGACTAAAAATTGAGGAGCCTGTTCTAATAAATGCTTTGCTTGGGAAAGGGTAGCTAATCCTTACGTTGCCATTAACCCACCTAGAAGCTACAAAGCCAGTAAAAACACCAGCACTACCCCTACCCAACCAGGGAGGAAATGAGATACAAATTTGACTGGAGAGTTCAGCAGAAAGGCGACAATAGCTGCAAAAATAAAAACAATCAGAACCGTTTCAAAATATGCTAACGTCTGCACGATCGCCCAGCCAACCGTTAATAGTAGCAGGTAGCGAATGAGTTGAGCATTGTTCAGGTGTTCCCACATCCGATTGGTGTTAATTTTTGGATTGTCCTTTACAGCCTGTCAACCTCTCCACCGTTCCTCATCCGGCTGATTAAAGGTTTTGCTATACCTTATTGATTTGATTTATGCTTACCTAATTATTGAAGTTTCCACGCAATCAGACCAACAAGCGCAATCAGACCTAATGCTCTCCGAAAGTAATTAACGCCTTGAAATAATTCTTCCCAAGCCCAAGTAAACAAAGACCCAAAGGCTACTATATCCAACGCTAAATTAATTTGCCCTGTTGTAACAAGGAGCTTTAATAAACTAGCTACAATCCCCACACTCAGTGGTAGATTTGGCGGCTGAGCTATAACAATGTTGCCTTCGCTGTCGCGGAATGTGCGATCGAACAATGTGTTTTCCATGAGTTTCTCGTGTCAATGTAATAAATAGAACCAGGTTAACCTTCAATACTGCGAGCCTTGTTGGGAACGATACTACAAGCTTTAGAGGACAAGGATAATAAAAAACTCGAATTAAATGCAAGTCAGAAGTGGAGATGACATTGATTTAATTATCCACAGTGGCTCAAAGTGAGAGAAAATTAGCCACTGAACCCTAGAATAACTGTTAAGAATTTGAACAGTTAAATATGGGATTTATCCTGAATCGAGTTTTTTTGATTCCCTATCATGAATTTATTTGGCTTGTTTTTACCATCCTTTTAAAGGTTTTTAATTTGAGTGGCTAGAGGGTATTTTTATAGTAAAATTCAAAATTTTAAATATCATCTCTCGGTTGGAATAGTTTAGAGTAAAAGGTTATCTATAATTGGACAGACATCATCGTTTCTCTAGTATCGCATCGAGAGCGATCGACTTCATGCTAAAATCCAAGGTCAGCAATTCACAGGTCTAAACCTTTTCGTCAAGCAGGCTTGAACCTTGGCAGTGCAGTAATTTCTGTTTCCACAGCTTGAATTGATTGTGTAGCCGCTATTTCTGCTCGATCGCTCTCAGCATCCTGACTAACAAAAAATGTGGCCAGCGTTGCTGTCAAATAACCACATACGCCGATCGCACACAACGCCAGGAAAAAACAAAGCACCTGCCCTTGGGCTGTTTTCGGAAAGTAATCAGAGGCGATCGTGCTCATCAACATTCCCGTCAACCACAGCGCAGTGCCATAGTCATTAATGCCAGCACTACCATTAGGAAATTCGCACTCAAACGCCTAACTTCCAGCCACTCCAATTAGGGTGACGATCGCTATCAGTTTACAGAAGAATCCAGAATTCAGTAGCCAGAATAAATTCTGTGCGACAGGAAGGAGAATCGAGGTTGAAAACCCCTGGAGGGGTGACAAAGAGGCTTAGGAGATAGACCGAATCAGGGTTGCAGCCCGCATACCTTGTTGATAAAAGCGGCGTTTATTTCGAGTTAACTTGATTAACTGTTCCACCTCCGAAGAATATTGTTCGAGATAATGAACCCACTTTTCTCCCTCTGGCGCCAACACCAAATGTACTCCGTCTTCAATATCTTTTTTTAGGTTATTGACGCCGAAATACATATTTTGCCACCAGCTTTTTCCGAAGTTCAGTGCCTTCAAATATTACCGAACTGTAGGCGAGTGTCACGACCCGAATTATGTTAATCAATCGGTTTCCTTTTAAGCTAGTTCTTTCCATATCGTAGCCTCCTGTTTGACAATCTCGAAACATTTCTTCAATGCCCATCCGTTGCTTGTAAGCATCGAGCGCTGCCGGCAATGACCCTAAACCTGTGAGAATAAACCACGCTTCATCAACCTGCCATGTCCAGAGTTTCTTTTCCACTTACAAGCAACATCAAATCCAGTTGCCGGCCATTGGTGACAAGTTAAGAAGAGCGCTCGAAAGTCAAGAGGGACTTTCTCTACAAGCTCAAATGTGTGAAACTCAGACTGGATAAGTCATCTAGCCCCGGTGAGTCCTCAGGAGCCGAACCCGAAAAACTAATAGAGACCATGCTAAGAAGAGCCAACGACCGATGCTCGAAGACGAAGTGGTCCCTGCCCAACTCGAAGCCTTGGTCACGCCCGCCATTACCGCTCAAGAAAATTACTACCGCCGACTGGGGCTGAGAGACCGAATACTCAACCTACCATTGATGGTGGCAGCGCTCCTGACTCTACTGTGGCGAGATGTGGCAGGAGTCAGGGAATTAAGCCGCATCTTAGGAAGAGAAGGTTTATTATGGTGTCCCCCCACACAGGTAAGTCAACAAGCTCTTTCTCAAAGATTTTTGACCTTTCCCGCCGAGTTATTCGAGAGAGTTTTCAAAGAATTGTTGCCCCATCTGAGACAGGCTTGGTGCTCACGAACTCGCCGTCTTGAACCCGAAAGTACACAGTTTGCCCGTCGCTGCTTTGAGCAGATTTGGATTGCCGACAGTTCAACACGCTAAAGCTCTATTTCGGAAACTCAAAAGTTTAGAAACTCTCCCCAAAGGTCAATTAGCGGGAAAGATGACAGTGGTCATCGATTTAATCACCCGCTTGCCTATCGAGATTGGATTTGACGAAAATCCCAGAGCCTCGGACACCTCCTGGGAGAAAGACCTGTTAGCATTAGTCAAACCCCAGACCTTACTGCTACTAGATAGAGGGTTTTATCACTTTCAATTTTGGCATCAATTGAGAGAACAAGGCGTGGATTTTATTACCCGACTCAAAAAACGAGCGACGATACAAGTCGAGGCCGTGTTGACCAACAGCTATAGTCTGCGAGACCGCCGAGTGCGTCTGGGTTCGGGAACGAAAAAGACTCCATTTATCACCTTACGTTTGATAGAAGTGCGTTCGGGGAACACCTGGCATTCTTACCTGACCTCCGTACTCGACCCAGCCATTCTCCCGCCCTATGTGGTGGCGGATTTGTACCGACGGCGCTGGCGGATTGAAGAGGCATTTAACGTAGTAAAACGGCTGTTAGGACTCAGTTATTTATGGACGGGTTCCCTAAATGGCATCAAGTTACAGATTTGGGGAACTTGGCTGTTTTATGGTCTTTTGGTAGATTTAGGAGATGCCGTGGCTGACGAGATGTCCCTGGAATTTGAGAGCATTTCTTTGGAGATGATTTATCGAGGTCTGTATCATTTTCAAGTTGCTCATCACAAGGGCTTAGCTGCTGACCCCGTGAAGTATTTAGCCGCCGAGGAAAATCGAGATTTAGGGATTTTCAAAGCTCAACGAAAACCCAAGTTAAAATTGATTATCGCTCCCTTTCCGGATGCCACCCTACGTGGAGAACCATTTTTCTTTGAGCCACTGCCGAAAATTCCCTTGACAACTGGCTTTGAGCCTTAACTTGTCACCAATGGTTGCCGGCTGAGTTTTTCTCACTCTTTTACCTTGAAAATATCAACAGTTACCCAGCATGATTCCTAATTTATCTAACCGTTGCCAAACTAAATGTTTTATTTCGATACAATGATTCCTCTTGAGTCTTAATTAAACCAAAAGACACACCCTTTTCCTTCAGCCAGTTTCCTAAGTCGAACTCGCAAAATTCCCCGTTTCCTAAAACAACGATGACTTTATCTTCTGAAAATAATGGTAAAACTTGCCGTAGATTGGTAGTTTGTTCATCGAAGTTGCTGCTGCCCAAATTGGGCAACAATGACCAGTATAATGGAATTGCTCTTCGCTTCCAGATTAAGCTAACTAACCATGAAGAGATTAATACACCCATTGACTGCGCTCGATTGATCTTGATAAGCTTTGACCAACACGGCAATAAGTGGTCAACCAATCAGTTCAGTAATTAATGGGAACCAAATTAATTCGATCGTTAAGTTCGGCAAATCTAAAAATTTTTGTAATTTACGTCGCCGACTTTCGGCTGTAATTAGACAGGGAAATACTCTGGAGAGCCGATCTCATCTCACTTGTTTTTCAGATTGCATCAAAAATAGCAAGGTTGTTATCACCAAAAACTGATATTGCGTCAGGTATTTTTGTAAATGAGTCTGGTAGAATCTTCGTATCATTATTTTTTTGGATAAGCAAGCGTGTAACAATTCTGCGGCCTATCTTTTTTTACCACAAGTTAACTCAATCCTTACTAACTATGGGTTTCCGGCGGTTTGTCACCCCCCTAGGAGGCACAATATTCATAAATAAAATTGATGGTGGGTAGAGATGGGCGGGCTTCATCCATAGACAGCAACTGAGTTTGGGTCGTTTTCGGCTATTATACTCCCATCAGAGTGACCCAAGAGCAATAAATTGTATGTTGCAATTGTCGAAAGGGTTGTAGAGTATGAGGTGTAGGGTGTAGGCGCATGCAAATTAAATTCTGATTAACTTATCTTACGTATCAATGTCGGGAGAAGTCACTATGCTTGGTAAATCAAGGATGCCCTTATCGCCTAGACTTTTCACAAAAATTTCGCTACAAATAATGCTAATTGTTCCATTTGTTGTCCAAACAGTTGGAGCAGTGGCTGTTGTTGGTTATCTTTCCTATAGAAACGGTCAAAAAGCAGTAAATGATGTAGCTACTCAGTTGGAAAATGATATTAACGAGCGCATCAAGGAAAATCTAAGTGCTCTGGTTAGTATTCCCTTTCAATGCTTTGAAAGCTATGATGCAACTCTGAGCCAAAACCGCATCGATCTTAATAATGGGAGAGATGTAGAGAAGTTTCTATGGCGACAACTCTCCGCCTTTCCCCATGTTGCTGCCACAGGTTTTGTTAGCGCCAATCAGGAGTTTTTTGGTGCTGAACGGCAGGAGGATGGCGCGATCGTCATCCGTGCTTCGGAGGTAGAAAATAACCACACTTTGACTACCTATACCACCAGTCCAGAGGGGGAACGCCGGGAAATTACCAACGCCGGGAAACCTAATTGGGACCCCCGCCAACGCCCCTACTATAAAATTCCCGTCCAGCAAAAGCAAGCTGTTTGGGGAACAGTGTATCCCCACATTACAGGTGAATCCTTATATATTGCGGCTGGCAAACCCATATATACCAAGACTGGAGCTCTCCAAGGAGTGTGGATGACAAACTTAAATCTGGTAATGTTTGGGGATTTTTTAAGCAAACTCAAAATCGGTAAAACTGGGCAAAGTTTTATTCTGGAACGTTCTGGAGAAATGATTGCCACCTCTACAGAGGAAAAGCCCTTTAAAAATTACCCAGAAAAGGTTGTCCAACTGCCAGAGCAACGAGTTGAACGACTCAAGGTTGTCAATAGTAGCAATGCCATCACCCAAAAAGCAAGTCAAGCTTTGCTAGAGCAGTTTCAGGATTTTCAAAATATCCAAGCATCTCATCAACTGAAATTTACCGTCGATGGTAAAAATTATTTCGTCCAAGTCGATCCTTTTCGAGATAGTAAAGGTATTGACTGGTTGGTGGTGGTGACTATTCCAGAAGCAGACTTTATGAATCAGATTCATGCCAATACTCAGACTACAATCCTGCTATGTGTAGCCACTTTGATTATGGTAATTTTGTTGGGTATCCTGACCGCTCGCCGGATTATCCGTCCTGTGCAGCGGATCACCACTGCTTCGGAAGCGATCGCTGCGGGCAATCTCAACCAACAAGTGGAGGTTAGTTCCATCATTGAACTTGGCCAATTAGCCAACGTTTTTAACGGCATGACAAAACAACTGAAGGATTCTCTAGATGCCCTCCATTTGGCAAATGAAGAGTTGGAATTTAGAGTGGAGCAAAGAACTGGAGAACTGCGCCAAGAAAAAGAAAAGTCAGAACAATTACTTTTGAATATCTTACCTGCGGAAATTGCCGAGCGCCTCATGCGGACTAATGAATCCCCTGCTGAACATTTTGAAGAAGCCACGATTTTGTTTGCGGATATCGTAGGTTTTACCAGTATCTCGGCACGGATAGAGCCGTTGCAATTGGTAGCAGGTTTGAACCAAATTTTCTCTGCCTTCGATCAACTCACTGAAAAGTATGGCTTAGAGAAAATTAAAACCATTGGGGATGCCTACATGGTAGTTGGTGGTTTACCCGCTTCTCGACCCGATCATTGCGAAGCGATCGCCAACATGGCGTTGGATATGAAAGCCTATATGGAAAACGTGAAGAATATTTTTGGGGAATCTCTACAAATTCGGATCGGGATTAATACGGGTCCTGTAATTGCGGGAGTAATTGGGATTAAGAAATTTATCTATGACCTCTGGGGTGATGCGGTGAATATCGCCTCAAGGATGGAATCCCACGGCAAACCGGGATACATTCAAGTCACCGATGCGACTTATCTCAAATTACAGAATAAATACTTACTAGAGCCAAGGGGTACGATCGAGGTCAAGGGAAGAGGAGAAATGATGACCTATTGGCTTTTGGGTCGGCGGGAAGGAATATTAGCCACTAGCACTGGAGAGGTGAATAAGTGTTAAAATAACGTTAAGTAAGGGTTAGTTTAACTCAATAGATCTCTCAATATTTTGGTCTAATTATCAACAATAAATATCTCAAAGTCTGGTTTTATCGTACATACTAGCTAATTTAGGATGATTGCATTTACGGCCTTGAGCTTAAATACACAGAGGCTTCGGTTGTTTTCGGAGATGTCTAGAGTTTTTCCTCACCGCACCTCATAAATAATTAGACTTTAAATAATTATGGCTTACAGCTAGATAGTTTTCCTAACCCACAGGCATTTTCCTGGATTCCATTCAAATTACATAAAAAACTCTCCATGCCTTTTTCCGCTTCTGCTTCACAACCGCTAAATTCTCGCTTTTCTTTTACCTTTAACACTCAATTGCTTAGTAATTGATGTATAATAATGCAAAGCAAAAATTAGATTAATTACAAAAAAAACTAAAGTTAAAACAAAGGTAAAAAAAGACGTAAACGACAACCTTGAAGTCATCGTAAACATCGCCAAAATGATTGAGCAAAGCCCAAAACCGGAAGCAAAAGAACTTAAAAGCAGCAACCGCACCTTAGACATAGTTTAATTTAAAGATTATCAGTAAAATGCACTCTTGGCATCTACAGAGGAGTGCCAAATGATACTTATTACTATATAGCGGAAGTGCTCAGTTCCGCCAAGGGCAAAACGACTGCTTTCCTAAAAAGGTTTGAATTATACAGAAAAATATAGCCCGCGCTCTTGTAAACTCCTGTTGGTTGACTTAATATCAATCAAAGGAATTCCCCAGCCTCCGCGAGCATTCCACCTTTCGCGGTACAGTCACCGCAGTCGCAATCCCGCTGACAGCAAAGATTCGCTTCCAAAACCGCGCTTTCCCTGGGATTCCAAACATTGCCAAAATCCACAAACGGCGTCACCTGCAAAACTCCTTGTTTTCGGATACCGCAACTCAACTGAATCAAAAATCCCGCTATCTGCCAGCAAAGCATCCTGACGGTAGCCCCGCAATGTGTCTGAGCCTCTTATACCGAATTGTTCGATCGGCAAAAGCTCGGCCCGAACCAATGCCACATCCGATCGCACCTGCGGCAGCGTCTCACGAGCCAACAACCGCACGTACTGCAACCCCGCCCTCAAAAATTAACGGTCAGCGTCGTTCCTGCTCACGGTAGCGCCAAATGCTGCCATTCCGAGACAGAACTGCGATCGCGCCGCCCAGACATCTCTCTCTCCCCTCTGAGTAAAATCCTGAAACAGCCTCAGCGCCGCAACCCGAGTTCTACGCCGATTATCTGCTCCCAGCGACAGCGCGATCGCGATTTCTCTTCTGTGATTTTGCACGATCGGCTCGCGGTAAATCAACTGCCAACTACTTCCCATCGATCGACTTTTATCGTACCCGGAATGTTAGCAATTCTGCTGCCTGTGCCGACGCGGGAAAAGCAGGCGGCAAAAGTTGTTCGCATGAAAGCAAGGGTGCTGGCGGCGCGGGTTATGGGAGGGGAGCCGGATTTGGCGGCCGCGGATTGGGAATGGGAAATTCTTGTCTGTTTTCTCCTCGGTTCGGCAATTGAGGGAGAGTTTCTGGGGCCTCACTTTGCGTCGTTTGATCGAGCTCCGGGATGCTATTTTCTTGCTCTTTACTGCCTCTATCTGATTCTGAACCCGAGTATAAATCACGAAGCCGATCGCGATCGTCTGCTGTTTCTTGATTTAGTTTTAATTGAGACGGTAAATTATCATGCAAAATTGGCGCTTGCACCCCTGAGTCGGTACCAACCATCGACTCGCCAACACTTAGAGCTGATAGCAGTGCGGGGCAAATAGCTGCAATTGAAAAACCAAGTGCTAATGCCTTGAAAAACTTGATTTTACAAAAGCCTCTAGAAAAGTGCACGGGCATGACAGATTAGCCATATTTGATAGTTATTTACAGTTACGATCGGGCGAGGCCGACGCAATTGCAAGGAATAAAATTACTTTATCACTTTTTACAGAGTTAATTCCTTAAGTCAATATAAAGATAGTTGACAGCCATTCTATTTTGTGTACTTAACAATTGCTAAAAACACTGCGACCTCCCAAGCTAGCCCGATTGCAAGGAATAAAATTACTCTATCACTTTTTAAAGAGTTAATTCCTTAAATCAATATAAATATAGTTGACAAAATTTCTATTGTGTGCATTTGAAAATTACTGAAAAAAACTCCGACCTCCCAAGCTAGCCCTGTAGGTCGGCGGAGCATTCTATCAAACCTGCGATCTGAGAAATAGGTAAATTTGGATAGAGATTACTACATTTTATTGAGCTGCGATCGCAATTCTTCCAACTCAGCGTCAATCACCTGGCTCGACTCCGAGCTACTAGCTGCTGCAGTTTTACCCGCTGCCGGCAATTGACCTTGAGACACAGAACCCCCGGTCAGTTGAGCTTTCATCTGAGCCAACTCGTCGTCAACATCACCGCCGCTTTCGAGCAAGCGGAACTGTTCCTCTAAATTGCTGCCGCCGGCGGCCAATTCTGCCGAAGCTCCCGCGCGAGCTTCAATCTGCAAAACTTTTTCTTCCATGCGATCGAAAGCTGCCATTGAACTGCCAGTATTCAATGTGCCAATAGTATTGTTGAGCTGTTCCTGAGCCTTGGCAGCGGATATCCTCGCCTTGAGCATATCCTTCTTAGTCTTAGCTTCGGAAATTTTGCTCTCCAAACCGATCAAGTTGCGCTTGAGACTTTCCACCTGAGCCGATTGCTGATCCAGACTGGCTTTCAGCGTAGCCGCCGTTTCAGCGTGAGACTTTTTGCGAACCAGCGCTTCCCGGGCCAAAGTCTCGTCTCCTTTTTGCAGGGCTAGCTGAGCGCGCTGCTGCCACTGGTTAGACTGAGATTCAGCTTGATTGTACTGAGTCTGGGTACGCTTTTGAGTGGCGATCGCGCTGGCAACGGCCTGACGCAACTGCACCAAGTCTTCCTGCATATCCGTAACGGACTGTTCTAAAATCTTTTCCGGGTCTTCAGCTTTATTGACCAGATCGTTAAGATTGGCTTTGACGACTCGGCTAATGCGGTCAAATAA
Organism: Microcoleus sp. FACHB-DQ6; assembly: GCA_014695175.1. Classification (GTDB taxonomy): domain Bacteria; phylum Cyanobacteriota; class Cyanobacteriia; order Cyanobacteriales; family Microcoleaceae; genus Microcoleus. The sequence continues at coordinate 16,793 of JACJNV010000088.1, forward strand.
TCCCATAATGCTATTTTTCCTGGGTGAGGTGTACGAAGTAGGCGGAAAGCAGGCTTGATAGCCCTAGCCCGCAGTTGTGAAATTCACTCTTGTCAGATTTTTAGTGCGATTTAGTTTTTGGCAATTTTTGCAGACAGATAAATCCAGTTTAAAGCGATCGAGTAATGTGATGCAGGCAAGCTTATTCATGCACCTATCTAGTAAACTACCCGACACTCATGCTTTGCATAGAGTGCGGGCTTTCAGTAGCCCTCAAGACAACTTCCTGCAAAGAGCAGGACATTATCTCGGAACCTCCGGGCAGGTTTACGATCTGCCCCAAAGTAGCAATATTTCTTGCTCCATTCACATCGGCATCGCCAATCCATCCGCATCGCTCATTCAGGCACTCAAACCGCTTACCTTGGCGATTGCCAATCACCTTGCAACAGTGACAAGTTTTCGAGGTATAGCGCGGATCAACCAGTCTTACATCAACGCCAAATTTCACGCCTTTATAGGTCAGGAATTGGCGCAACTGGTAGAACGCCCAACTATTGCTGCGTCTCCGTTCTGTTTTAGACCGTGGCAGTTCATTGGTACGCTCTCTGATTCCGGTCAAGTCTTCCAGGGTAATAGCCTGATTTGATGTCTTGGCTTGCTGGATCAGTCGATAGCTGATGGTATGGTTCAGCCATGTCTGGAATCTCCGTTCTCGTCCACTCAACCGTTGCCAAATCTGTCTCGCCCTTCTACGAGTAGACCTTGTGCCTTTGGACGCTTTACGCTGTAACGAAGCCCGTACACGGTTATATCTGTCTCTGGCTTTTGTTACCTGTTTGCCACTGAATTTCTCTCCAGCAGATGTACAAGCAATGTCTGTGCGTCCCAAATCAACACCCAAGACATCATCAGTCTTTTGTTTCTCTGGTGGCTCAGACTCAAGCTGAATGTTCAGATAAAAGCTGCCATCGTTGCGCTTTACCAAAGTTGCCGTTTTGGGGTCTTGTCCTTGCAGCAAGTGTTTTTGGTAATTACCAATGTGCAGCTTAAACTTTTCTCTGCCCTTGAGCATGGTCAAGCTGACCAACCAATCCGATTCGCCGAAGGTGAAAGTTCTCGCGTCGTAAGTGGCAGAAGTGGGGGCAAACTTCTTAACGGGCTTAACCTTTTGCTTTGCCGTTTTGCGATTAGCGCAAACTCTACGAATTGCGTGAATCGTCATTTGAGCAGACAGCCCAGAATGCGAGCGCGCTTCCTTGTAAATCAAGGACTGAACAGCAATCTGATTCGTCAGCTTTTCGGGTGTATGGGTGTTCACGTACTCACAGCATTTTGCAAAGGCAGTCAGTACCGCATTCAGCTTTTCAACCTGCTGCTGCGATACTTCCAATTTGCAAGAGACTGTAAGAACTTGAGACCTTTTCAAAGCGTGAAGTTTTGCTGTTGCTATTGTAGCGTATTGGCAGCTTTCGGGGTATCGAACCCCTCAATCTGCCGCGCATTCCTCCCGACACTCACCTTTCAGGTAGAGTGCGGGACTCCTGCTGTTCTAGTTGAGTTTAACTTCGATCCGGGAATTCCCCAACAGGCTTCGAGCCATCTCTAGCTAGGCTGTTGATAAGTTTTTGCTCGTCCCGACTCTTGTTCTCTTGCCTGGGGTTCAGGATGCGGGCGGCTCGCTCGACGGCAATTTGGGTGTATTCTTGCCCGGAAGCATTTGTGCTTTCATCGCCGCCAACTCGGTATCCACATCGTCGGCACCTTCGAGAGAGAGAAACTTCTTTTCTAAATCATTAGTTCCGAGTTCTGCGATTGCTTCGGAGCGAGCTTCTAGCTGCATGACTTTCTCTTCCATCCGTTCAAACGCGCTCAAAGCGCTGCCGGTACTGAGATTGCCCATCATTTCTTGAAGCCTTTCCGACGATGCGGCCGATCGAGCTCGGGCAATGTACATATCTTTTTTAGATTTTGCCTCGGAAATTTTACTTTCGAGCGCCCGCATATTTTCTTTTAGTTTAGTCACAACAGCGTTCTGTTGTCCGAGACTGGCTTTCATCGCCGTTGCCGTTTCTTGATAAGATTTCTTGCGCGTCAGAGCTTCCCGCGCCAAATTTTCCTCGCCTTTTTGCAAAGCTAGCTGCGCCCGCTGATGCCATTCTGCTGCTGTAGACTCAGCTTGGGAGCACTGGCGTTCAGTGCGTTTTTGAGCTGCAATCGCTCCTGCCACAGCTTGTCTGAGCTGCACTAAATCTTCCTGCATATCCATTACAGCCTGTTCCAGAATTTTTTCTGGGTCTTCTGCTGCCCCGACCAAACTGTTAATATTGGCTCGAATCACTCGCCATAGGCGATCGAATAATCCCATTTTGCCAGTCTCCCGATTTTCAACTTTAGAATTAAGACAGAGAAATCAGAATTAAAAACTAAAAATGAAAACTCCTCAATCGTCTTTTTAATTTTTAATTTTGAAATTTTAATTCCCTCTAAGTTAGGTCGTCATGATTATTTTTAAGATGGGTAGGGCGCGAGCATTACCCATCAAAACTGAGCAAATGTTGGGTGAAGCGAAGCGGAGGGTTCGTGCCTCGGCCCAACCTACTCCCCGATCATTAGTTTAATTGTCTTTGCCTAATTTATGGTTGATAGTATTGTGGCTTCACCCCTTTTTCTTGGAGTTCTTTCACCAAACGTTCTGCTGAGGCAGCATCGTTCAAAGCCCCCATTTGGATCTTGACACCCTTTGAGAAATTCCGCACGTAGGCATCGGGAACTGCTTTTCTGGCTTGCTGCAGCGATTTTTCGTCGGTGTAATCGGTGACAACGTAATAGAAACCGTCGGCGGCCCGTGCAGGCCTTCCCAGGGGAGATGCTGCGGCTGGGGATGCTGCGGCTGGGGATGCTGTCGCCGGGGATGCTGCGGCTGGGGATGCTGTCGCCGGAGATGTGGTGGCAGGCTGGGCTGGGGATGGTGTTGGAGGCAGTGTTGGCAGTGCCGGCACAGGCTGGGCAGCGCTAGGGCTGGGACTGGGAAGCAAAGCCGTACTCAGATTGTTGAGTCCTTGTTCCCTGCCTCTGGGGGGGTTGCCGTCTTCTGTAGGAATCGGCACAACCCCACTGGGGCCCGGAGGCGCTGCCGGATTGGGCGGGATTGATGCTTTGGGCGACGGCGAAGGAATCGGGCTGACTGTAGGCTTAACATTGCTGAGAGTGCTCAAATCTAGCTCCACAAATTCCTTGGATACCAGATTTGGAGCTTTCGGCAGTTCCTTGGTGCTGGTATCTGAGATGGAAGTAGAGGCGGAACTGTCGCTTGAAGAGGGTGAGGTGCGATCGAGGAAACGGCTCAGGCCTGCCATCTTAACCAGATTTGACGGGTACATGACTGCGTAGCCCAAAGCTGTACACGACAGCAAAAACAGCAGCATGGAACTCAGTCCCAAGGGAGTTAACAAACTGGCGGCTAAACTGCGTTCTACCGTAGGCTCAGCTTTTGACTCGTCCAAACTTTCGATCAGTTTTTCGCTTGATTCGAGATAATTGTTGGGTGCCAAGGCACTGCTAGATAATTTTGTCCCACCCCTGGTAGTTGCTAGCGGGGCATCGCCCTGAGTGCCGGCAATGGATAGGGGCAGCGATAGCGGCTGCTGGGTTTCCTCCGCAGTCTTCGGCGCCAAATTTTGGGCTAGCTGTTGCTCGGTTGTGGCTGTTTGCTTGCCGGTACGAACTGAGGGCGACACCCACTGTTCGGCGCGCCTCCTGTGCCTTCTGTATGTTGTCAGTTCTGCTTCTAGGTTTACATCTAGACTCCCCAGGACTGCTTGCAAAGCAGGCTTGATTGGGGTTGAAGAGGATTGATGATTTGGGGATTCAACCGAAGAACGCTTACTCATTAGCAAAACTCCTACCGCCTCTGAATTAATTTTAATGTTTTGATTGTAGAGATAAACAAGAAGCTTGAAAACTTGCCTATTTTATGATTAGCTACTTTTGGCGTCAATGCAACAGGGGCCCGATCGCCTGCTGTTATCTTTTCATTTTCATTTTAATACTTAATTGTTGCTGTGTCCCGGAGGCAGCTTACCGAAACTCTCAGCAGCTTTTTGTATCCTGAGCTACCCCTTATTTGTAACCTCTCATACTGGTTGCACATTTGTACTTTTTCTTGATCCCTGACGGCTTTATAAAGTTTTAACCTTTGTTTTCACCTATACAATGAGCAACGACAGAGCTAATTGTTTCTATATATAACGAGATTATAAATAAATTATAAAATTAAATTATGCTCCGGGGATCGCTACAAGCCAGACAGAATAAAGGCTGGGAGGCTCTAAGGCAGGCTAGCTCTGCAAGGGAGAATTAGAGATGAAAATGATTTCCCTAAGAACTTTTATGCAAACCTCCTTAACTTCAGCTTGTGGTCACTGCCGTCACTATACCCCTGAGGGCAGACGCGGGGGTGTTTGCGCTTTACTAGGCGGACCGGTTCAAAGTCACTGGAAAGCTTGTGCTTTAGCGGTTTCGCCTTTTAGGTCATCTTGGGAAAACATAGAAGAAATTGGACTGTGGCCAGAATCGACTCTGATGCTGCAGGATGCCACCGTCACTCTTTCCGAGCGCAATTCCTGCCAGCTTACAGGCACAACGTTAACCGAAAAATCCGCAGCAGCAGTCTCAGTTTAGTTAGTCGCCAGCAGGATAGGTCATACCATTTTCGATTTTCGATTTTCGATTGGGGAATCACTGATCAGTATCATGGTTTGGATCTGGCAAAGCAGTTTCATTCTTTTTGGGAACTGGTATCAATACTGACACTTTTGGACGATCGGGTGCATTTGGCTTTACTAACTCATAAAAATCAGCAGCATCTACTTTAATATGAGCGCACAAAAAAACTGATTTCTCCATCCAGCTATGGCAGCCAAGGATATTGACTAAAATCAGGTTGCCGTTTTTCCAAAAAGGCTTGTTTGCCTTCGGCGCCTTCCTGGGTCATATAGTACAGCAAAGTGGCATTTCCCGCCAGTTCTTGCAAACCGGCTTGACCGTCGCAGTCGGCATTAAAAGCGGATTTCAAGCAGCGAATCGCGATCGGACTTTTTTCGAGAATTTCCGCAGCCCACTGAATCCCTTCTAGTTCTAGTTGCTCGACGGGCACGACGCAGTTGACTAAACCCATTTCTAGGGCTTGCTGCGCGCTGTACTGGCGACACAAAAACCAAATTTCTCTGGCTTTTTTCTGGCCGACTACTCGGGCGAGATAGCTAGCTCCGAAACCACCGTCGAAACTGCCGACTTTGGGGCCGGTCTGTCCGAAAATAGCATTGTCAGCAGCGATCGTCAAGTCGCAAATTAAGTGCAGAACGTGACCGCCTCCAATTGCGTAGCCTGCAACTAAAGCAATTACAACTTTGGGCATCGATCGAATCAACTTCTGCAAGTCGAGCACGTTCAACCGGGGTATGCCACCTTCGTCTACATATCCCGCCGAACCCCGCACGCTTTGGTCGCCGCCGGCGCAAAAGGCGTATTTGCCGTCTGTATGAGGCCCCGCACCGGTAAACAGGACAACGCCGATTTTTGTGTCTTCGCGGGCATCAGTAAAGGCATCGCACAGTTCCAGCACGGTTTTGGGACGGAAAGCGTTCCGTTTGTGAGGTCGATTGATGGTAATTTTGGCGGTGCCACCACTTTTGTGATAGAGAATGTCTTCGTAGGTTTTGGCGGTTTGCCATTCAATTTGCATAATCAATCAATTTGAGATTTGAGATTGAGCTGAGTCAATCAAGGCAGCGACAAGTAGCTTTTAGATTTTAGAGGCATTCGGTTCAATGGGATACAAGGGTCGATCGACTCTTGCCAAAAAAAATAAAGCGGGACTTAGGCCGAAACCAGGTTTTTTACGAACATACGCCGTGCAACGCTCTTGGTAGGGGTTAACAACCCGGTTTTTGAGGGTAAGAGCGCCCAATTCCCATGTCAAATGGAAACAGCGTCAACTCCTCCAAATCCTCTCTCACTACTTTTACGGCTCCAAAATTTATATGCGCTGGATTATTGGCGGTCTAAAATACCGAGCAGGTGCTTTGCTGCTTTGCCAAATACCGGATCGCGCGACTCGAAAAAGCTGGGATCGAGTAAAGCTTGAACTTCGCCAAAAGCTTGTGAGTCGAGGGTTCCTTCTTTAGTAAATAAAGTGTCTAGGACTGCAATGTGTCTGGAGTCGAGGCCGAGCCGATTTGCGATCGACTGTAAGTACATTTGCTCGCGCATATCGATGTGTCCGTCGGCCGCTGACATTTCGTAGCCGGAACCGATGAGCAAAAGCTTTTCTGATTCTGAGAAGAAAGCTGTCAGGGTTAGCAATTCCGTGGGGTTGAAGTAAACCTGCTGTTTGGATACTCCTTTGACAAGGCGCTGAATTAGTTCTACCCGATCGCGGTCGCCGCTGGCAAAGGCTTTGAGAGTCTTTTGCAGCCGTTCTTCTTCTTCAACTGCGATCGTCCTGTCAATAATCATCACTCCGCGCAGGATGGAAATCAGAGCAGTCACAAACACTACCAAAGGAGTGATATCTTGTTCGCGCAGCTTTTGTCGGCTAATGCGGCACAACAGCTCAACAATTTCAGTGGTTATCCTGGTGGTGTCCATAATTAAAAATGACTTTCTATTAAGCTGTAATGTAACTTTCTTTCTCGATCTTAAGTTTTTGTGTTACGTAGGTATGACGTGAATTCTAAAACTGAGCCATTGTCTATTAGTGATACTACTTATTTTATTCACAAACGCTGGATGGCTAGGGCTGTGGAGCTGGCACAAGCAGCGGGTGATGCGGGTGAAGTACCCGTGGGTGCTGCAATAGTTGACGGTACTGGCAAATTGATTGCCGAAGCGCAAAATCGGCGAGAGCGAGACTGCGATCCTACTGCTCACGCTGAAATCTTGGCTTTGCGGGCGGCCGGCCAAGTTTTGCAAGACTGGCATCTTAACCAATGCACGCTCTACGTAACGCTAGAGCCTTGCCCGATGTGCGCTGGTGCGATCGTCCAAGCTCGGATTGGTCTGCTGGTATACGGAGCAGATGACCCGAAAACGGGCACGATTCGGACTGCGGCTAATATTCCCGATAGCGCGCATTCGTGTCACCGCTTAGAAGTCCTCGGCGGTATTATGGAGTCTGTTTGCCGCGATCGGTTGCTTTCTTGGTTTGAAGCACGGCGGAAAAATTAACAGGTAAAATTTTTTACTCTCTTCTGGGCGATGTTTAATCGAAATTGACCCTTTAACTGGAATAATAGATCCGTAATTGCCCGCTCAAGCTTTCGAGGCGGCCGACTGCTCTGCATTAGTGCTGTCCGGTTGGCTGAGGTTTTACCTGTTAGAGATTATCTCTTGCGGGCGCGATCGCTCGATCGGTACAAGGCCAATAGCAAAAGTGTCCCGACCCAAAAACTAAAGATTTGTCCAATCACTTACTTTAGACTTGAGATCTCGAGAAAGCAGCTTAATTGCTATGCCCCACACCGCCACGATCGCCGTTGAGTCCAGTAAATCATCTCTAGTGAAGCCAATGCCTGCCAAGGTAGCATCTAATACCTCTCGCGTTTCTCCTTGGTTAACCTCCTTGCTCTATCCGCTAGGTCACTATGTTGTCCTACCGTTTCATTTTGGCAAGATTGAGATCACCGGACAGGAGCACTTGCCGAAAGACGGGCCTGTCATCTTAGCCCCTACGCACAGATCCCGGTGGGATGCCCTGATGATGCCCTATTCAACTGGACAGAAGGTGACTGGACGCGATTTGCGGTTTATGGTAACTGCTGATGAAGTGAAAGGACTGCAAGGTTGGTTCATCAGAAATTTGGGAGGGTTTCCTGTGGATCTCAAGCATCCGGCAATTGGCAGTCTCCGTTATGGGGTGGAACTACTCCTCGACAAGGAAATGTTGGTGATTTTTCCCGAAGGCGGTATTTTTCAGGATGGCGAAGTTCATCCGATTAAGCCGGGATTGGCGCGTTTGGCAATGCAAGCAGAGTTGAGCAAACCGGGTTTGGGGGTGAAAATTGTACCGATGAGTATCCGCTATCGCCCGCGCATTCCTAAATGGGGTTGTCAGGTAAAAATTGCGATCGGTGCTCCGATTTCCGTGGCGGATTATGCCAATGGTGGCGGTGGTAAAAAAGAAGCACGATTGTTGACAGCCGATCTCGAAATGGCTCTTAAAAAGCTTGATGAAAGTTGAGAAGAAGGAAGTTCGGCAACGGATTCTGTAACGGATGTAACGGATGTCAGGAAGAAGGAAGAAGGAAGTTGGCAACGGATTCTGTAACGGATGTCAGGAAGAAGGAAGAAGGAATTATGATATAATGTTTTAGGGTGCTGTCGAGAGCTGCACCACTTGTTTTGCTTGGTTATATATGTATTAAAAGTCAGGATTAATGGGTTGTGCTTTGAACTTTAAGCCTGGTCAAATTGTCAGTTTAGAATGTGGAGATGCGTGCCTGCATTCCGAGGTAATCCAAGTGGTTGAGGCACGTCAAGTTTGTTGGGTGCGCCCTTTGATGTTAGTTGTATCGGCGTCGGGGAAGGATTTATCGGAAGAATACACTTTATCCGATTTGCGAGATGGTGCTGATTTGCTGTGGCCGCTGAGCTTGTTTCGGGAGGCTTTTGATACTGAGGTAATTTCACTGTTGACTGAGTTGCACTCTCTGGATGCTGATAAAAAGGATGGTGCGATCGCATCTCGGCAACTTAGAGATTTTGTCGATCGAGTTTGGGAAGCTTTTCCCAGTGCTTTTCATTAAGCAGATATCCGGTGTTTTGTCTATTAGTCCGCCAGGGGTTGAAAACCCCTGTCTAATAGCTAAAGTCCTCTTGCATAGGACTGATACCCTCTTGATTCTTCAGTCCGCGCAGGCGGACTTCGTTTGTCGAGAAGCGATTTCAATCGCCCAATTTTCTTTTCGCTTTTCGCGGACTATTATACTAAAATACAGCGTGTGAAAGCTCTTCGGGGTTGAGATTATTGTGAATAACTTTACCGTCGCGGAACCAGACAACGCGGCGAGTTTGACGCGCCACTTCGGGTTCGTGCGTTACCATAACAACAGTCATGCCGCTTTCATTGAATTCTGTAAAAATATCCATTACTTCTTGAGTAGTTTTTGTATCCAATGCACCAGTCGGTTCATCAGCCAGCAACAACACGGGACGGTTGACAATAGCCCTGGCGATCGCAACCCGCTGCTGCTGTCCTCCTGATAGTTGATTCGGTCTGTTTTGCAGCCGACTTTGCAGGCCTACTTTTGTTAAAGCATCTACTCCCCGTTCGCGTCTTTCTGCTGCGGGAATGCCGGCATAAACCATCGGTAACATGACATTTTCTAATGCTGTCAATTGAGGCAACAGGTGAAATTGTTGGAAGACAAAACCTAATTTTAAATTGCGAATTCCGGCTAATTCTCCTTCGGGCATTTGGGCGACATCTACGCCGTCTAAGTAGTAACTGCCGCTCGTAGGTCGATCGAGACAGCCGATAATATTCATAGCTGTAGATTTGCCCGATCCCGATGCGCCCATAATCGAGCAATATTCTCCTTGTCTTACGGTCAAGCTGACGCCGTTTAAGGCGCGAACTTCCAGGTCGCCAATCCCGTAAACTTTTGTTACCTCTTCCAGACCGACAACAACGGGCTTTGAGAGGACTTGCGGGTCGAGGTCTTGGTATGTATCGGTTTGTAGTTCAGGCATTTTTTTTTCTGTGCGATCGACACAACTAACTACTAACTTAACACTTCTTATCGGTTTTGGCGGCTGGAGTGGCGATCGTTTGGACGCTAATTTCAGTATCAGGCGTCAATCGATTTTAGATTTTAGATTTTAGATTTTAGATTGAAGCATTGACCCCACGGATAAATTAGGGGGCTTGTTTATCGGATACAGGTTTTTTATCACTCCACGGATGAATCGGGGCTTGTATCCTGGATGCTTTCGGTCATTGCAAATGCAGCGGAGTAGAGTGAACCAATCCCAAAGAATCGAGATTGCTTCGCGCCTTTAAACAAGTCGAACAAGTTGTAATTATGGGACTTACACAAAGGTGGTGAGAAACCGGGTTTTTTCACGAAAATCATTCGCTACAGCGCGCATAAACCATAAAAAACCCGGTTTCTGTGGTCTTGATGCGTAAGCCCTAAATTCAACAATTTGTCGCTTAAATGCTCTCAGGATCGATGTTCAATTCGCGCAGTTTTGCTGCCAAACGTTCGGCCCTTTGAGCTTCTTGTTCGGCCCTTTGAGCTTCTTGTTCGGCTCTTTGAGCTTCCTGTTCAGCACGCTGGCGGTTTAATTCCCCCTGTTCCTCCAATTCCGCATAGGAAAGAAACCTTTGTCCATCGGGTCGATATATTTCTAACCCAGCTTCGCCCAACTCAAATCGTACTCCCAATCTCGGACTTACCCAGCCCTCCATCGGCTCAATTATTTCTAAGTTTCCTTCAATTCTTTGCCAACCGCTCAAATCGTTGTTTTCGGGATCGTAAAGGTAATATTCATCGACTCCATAGCGATTGTAAAATGAAAGTTTTTTGTACATCTTGGTTTGTCTGTCGTTGTGAGAGCGAATCTCAAACGCAACTTGGGGAGCAATATTATCTTCGTTAAATTGCAGGTAGGAACGTCGATCGCCCTTTGGTCGGCCAAATATTACCATGACATCCGGTGCTTGAGAAATGTCTGGTCTACCTTCAACTGGATACCACAGTAAATCGGCTGCTACAAACACGTTTGGGTCGTTTTTAAACAGCGATTCGCAACCTTCTTTGATTTTGACAATTAATTTGTATTGAATTGTGCTATCTGCCATTGGTTGACCGTCGCTGCATGGATAAATAATTTGTTCGGTCGTGACTTGCATGGTGGTTGTCTCCGAAAACTATTTGATATTAATTATACTATTTTTTGAACTAGCATAATTTGTTGATACTTTTTTTGTTTAGATTACAGCTTCTCTAATTCTGCCAATGCTTGCTGGGCAAAATTGCGGACTTCTTCATCTGGATCGTGGGCAAATCGATCGCGAAGTATTTCTAAAGTTTTTGGGCGAGCGGAGTATTGATTGACCATGATTCCAAGTGCTGTTTGTCTGGGATTATTTTGGAAGATATACTGACGTTCAAAAGGATGAGTGATAGCTATATCGCACAACCATTCAAATATTTCTGGTTCATATTTCCACCCATATGCTAGTTCTGTAAGTGCGAAAAATCTCACCCTGAAATCATCATCATATTGAGCGCGTTGTTTAAGGATAGATAAGGTTTCCGGGTCATCCTTCCACCCACGTGCTAATTCTAGGAAGGCGGCAATTCGTACATCTGAACCATGATCATATTGAGCGCATTGTTTGAGGATAGGTAAGATTTCCTGGTCATCTTTCCACCCACGTGCTAATTTTTGGACTGCTACTTCTCGGACATCCGAATCATCATCATATTGAGCGCGTAGTTTGAGAATATCTAAGACTTCCTGGTCATTTTCCCACTCCCGTGCTAATTGTTGAACTGCTGCTTCTCGCACATATGAACTATCATCATGTTGAGCTAGTTGTTTGAGAATAGGTAAGGTTTCATAGTCTTTTTTCCACCACCGTACTAATTCTTGAAGTGCTGCACTTTGAACAACCCTACAACCACTAGATTGAGCTACTTGTTTGATAATAGGTAAGATTTCAGGGTCATCTTTCCATCCGTATGCTAATTCTTGGACTGCTAAACGTCGCACAAGGGAATCATCATAAGATTGAGCTATTTGTTTGAGAATGGGTAAAGTTTCCGGGTCATTTTTCCAGCCCCGTACTAATTCTTGGACTGCTGCGTGTCGCACGGCCCAATTGTCATCTTCAGATTGAGCCAGTTGTTTGAGGAGAGGTAAGGTTTGGGAATCATCTTTCCATCCCCATGCTAATTCTTGGATCGCGGAATATCGCACACCCCAATTATCATCATCAGATTCAGCCAGTTGTTTGAGCCAAAGTAAGGTTTTAGGGTCATCTTTCCAAGTAAAGGCGATCGCACTTACTGCTTGAGTATGAATTTCTCTAACCAGTTCAATTTCTTTGCCCTTTACATGAAGACCTATGCTCTGCTCGCTGAGAGCACATTTCGTTAACTCTTTTAAACGTTCAAGCAATTCACTATCAATCCCAGCAATAATTTTTCTATCTCTCACCTCGTTCAAACACTTTGCAGCCAAAAACAGGCTCTGGCAATTTTCAAATTCCTCAGACTGTTCAATCAAAAACTCAATCAATTCCCCTGTAAACCGTCCATCTATCAATCCCGCAATCAAGCACAAAACTTCCTGCCAAGATTCATCATCCCAGTGCGTGCCAAACACTTCGGTTTTCAACTCATCTAAAGAAAGTTGGCGCGTTTTTTCAAATTGATATACAACCTCCGAGGCACAGAAATATTCCAAAAAAGTTCGATGCACAAACCCATAAGTATCCGCACCCAAATAACATAAAATAAAGTTGCGAGTTCGCAGTTGGTTAATTATCAACTTTGCCCGCTCTTTGGGTCGATCGAAATCTTTATTCTTCAGATATGCTGTCAGGGTATTCTCCAAATCTTCCGCACTAATAATATTGCCAGCCAACCCTTCAGGTGCTGCTTGCATTTTGTAAGCGACTCGCCGCAGCATTTCTTGCTTATCTTTAGCATCAATAGTTTTCGGATCGAGCCTGCTATCCTCTACTAAAGACCTTTCCACATCCCATTGATAAAGCAATACCCGCGAAGCTTGATTGTAAAGTTCCGCCCTGTCTCTCGGCAATTCTTGCCCGCGATTTAAAATCGCCATAATCGTCAACAATAACGGATTACCCGCTAAATCTCGAATGGTTGATGAATACGCTAATGCTCTTTTCATGCGATCGCGAATTCGCGCTTTTTCCCCAGCATCAGTAAAAGTTAATTCATGCCAGCGGTGAACAAAATCCTGAATTTGTTCCGCATTCAAATCTTGGAGAATAAAGTGATGAAACTCTGCATCCTCCAACCGTTGAGGTTTGTAACCAATAATCCGAGACGTGACAATCACTCGCACGCGGGGATACTCATTCGTAAACCGATGAATCGCCGTAATTACATCTTCTCGTTTCCCGGGATCGAAAATTTCATCTAACCCGTCGAACATCACCACAGCGTCGCCTGCTTTAAGCTTTTCCTGCAATTGATGCTGATTCAAGTGACAAATTGAACCGGGACTTTGATGGAAAAATTCGAGGAAATTCTTGCAATGTCCTGATTCCCCGCTGCGAATGTAAGTCCGCAATTCTATTAGCAGGGGAATCGGCTGAGATGTCACGCTATTTAAAGGCGAGATCGCCCATGTTAATGCTAAATATTGTAACAGAGTAGACTTGCCAGAACCCGGCTCGCCTAAAATAACAATGTAGGGATAATTTTGCTTGTCATTGATAACATCTAACACCGATACGATCGGCTGAGAAAAATAACCGCGCCGATATTTCTCTAGATTTTCTAGATCGATCGCGTCTAATTGATTGCTGTCTTGCAGCCGCCGTTGATGTTCTTTAGGAATTTCGTAAGCTTGGGGCACAAATGATTCGTAAATCGATCGCACATCTTGGAAAATAAAGATTTGCCAAACTTTCAGTTTTTCGCGATAATCGTAGGTATTGGGATCGACGCTGCTTAAATTGAGATTGCTGTAACGCTCGCACAGAGCTTCTTGATATTGCCTCAAGTCAAATTCGGGGATAATCCCCGCCGTTTCTTGAGTATTTTTTTGAATGCTATCCAGATTTTGAGCATTCAAGATATCGCGCAAGTCTTTTGAGTCAAAGAGAATTTCTTGAACTTCTGCGAGATACTGATTGGCGATGGTTTGCCACTTAAATCTTGCGGGTAAAGGAGTTAAATCTAGTTGATCCCAGGTTTGTTCGAGAAGTTCTGCATCGAGAGATTCGCGATCGCTCTCAAAAGCCTTGCCCAAAATTTCCTTAACAGACTTGTTATTGATAAACTGTTTAACATCTTTAATATACCGCTTAATTTCCTCGGGGGGAAGTCCGGCGATTTTCAACTGCTGTTGCACCAACTCCAAAAACTTTTTGATCGCTTTGCCCGCTGCGACTTTTCGCGGGTCTTTTTCGCCTAAGAAGACGTTTTTTAGGGAATCTTTAAAAAAATCTTTAGCAAAATCCTTCGCGCCGTCTTTGACTAAATCTTCTAAGATGGGTTTAACGAGAATGCCTACTGCTTCCGTTGCTCCCCAGAGTACCAGCCACTCGATCATAAAGCTAGCCCAAGAATTAATTTATGTTTATAATATAGCAATTATCAAGGATTGATGAAATTATCAAAAACTGTAGGGTAATAATCTCCCGTGATTAGCCCGATAGGTTAGGGTAGTATCAGTTTTCTATCACTGCGCTGCGATTAGCCTTGATCCCGCCTGATTGTTGCCCCCTACTACCCCTTAAAAATCGGGAAGAGCATCAAACTTGCGCTTTTTTACAGGGATTTACGGGAGTTCGACTCGGCTATAACGAGCGATCGACAATTAGCTCTTTTATTCTTGGCGGCGGCTCGAAAATAGTTACATTTTTATATGTTTCTTGTCGATCGCTTGTGCTATACTCTAATAATGGGATTGTCAGCAATTTTAAAATTAAGGCCCAGATTCCTATTATTAAATAATACCAGGGCAAGGGCAAAAAGAAAAGTAGTTGACCCCAAAAAAAACAAAAAATTTTTGAGATATCATTAAGAAAAGTAAAGGACAAAAATCGTAAAATTGAGATAGGACATTCGCGACAATTATGACATACGACTACGACTTGTTTGTGATAGGTGCGGGTTCCGGCGGATTGGCGAGTTCCAAGCGAGCAGCATCCTACGGCGCAAAAGTGGCGATCGCCGAAAATGACTTAGTAGGCGGAACCTGCGTAATTCGCGGCTGTGTCCCGAAAAAACTCATGGTGTACGCTTCAACATTTTCGCACCTTTACGAAGATGCGGTGGGCTACGGCTGGAGCCCAGTCGAAAGCAGCTTTGATTGGGAAAAACTCGTCACCAGCGTAGACGCAGAAGTGCGGCGGCTGAGCAAACTGCACATCAGCTTCCTCGAAAAAGCCGGAGTCGAATTAATCTCAGGATACGCCAAATTTATTGACCCCCACACCGTCGAAGTGGGTGACAAAAAATTTACCGCAGCGAAAATCTTAATAGCAGTCGGCGGAGAAGCCAGAAGAGTCCCAATTCCCGGCATCGAACACGCGATCACCTCCCGGGAAATCTTCCTGCAAAAAGAGCAGCCAAAACGGTTTGCTATTTGGGGTGGCGGCTACATCGGCGTCGAATTTGCTTGCATTATGAACGGGTTGGGAAGCAAAGTAACTCAAATCATCCGCAGCGAGTTAATTTTGAACGAGTTCGACACAGAAATTCGCACCAACGTGCAAGAAGGAATGATTAAGCACGGAATAGACATTTTGACAGAAAGCTCGATCAACCACATAGAGAAAACCCCAGAAGGCTTACAATTAACTTTGTCGGGAAAATCCGAAGGAACGCTCATAGTAGACGCGCTGTTGTGCGCTACCGGGCGCTTGCCGAATTTGGAAAAATTGGCTTTAGAAAATGCGGGAGTAGAAATCGATAACTGTGCGATCGCAGTTACCAAAGACAGCCGCACCAGCCAGCCGCACATTTTTGCAGTCGGAGATTGCACCAACCGCATCAATTTAACGCCAATTGCGATCGCCGAAGGACGCGCTTTTGCAGATACTGAATTTGGCCACAATCCGAGAGCAATCAATTACGAAAATGTCCCGTCAGCGGTATTTTCCCAGCCGGAAGCGGGTACAGTCGGCTTAACAGAAAGCCAAGCCAGGGCTAAATTTGGCGATTCAATTAAGTGCTACACAGCCAAGTTTCGACCGATGTTTCACGCCTTGACAGGTGCAGATGAGAAAACTTTTGTCAAGTTAATCGTTGAAACTAATACTGACAGAGTTTTGGGCGTGCACATGGTTGGGAAAGACGCGGGCGAGATTATTCAAGGAATGGCGATCGCGGTTAATATGGGAGCTACGAAGAAAGACTTCGACGCGACTATTGGCATTCACCCATCGACTGCTGAAGAGTTTGTGACTCTGCGGTAAAGCCGGGGAAGCAGCCAGGGGTTTAAACCCCTGGCTAATAGCTAAAGTCGGTTAAAACCGACTCAAGAGAATCTTTTTGATGTTTTGTATAGCAGATTAATGAGTAACTCAACCAAACAAAACAAAATTTTAGCATTCTATCTCGGTCAGCAGCCTGATTCACAAGGTCGGGCGATCGAGGATATTTGGTCGTGGGATTACCAGAAGCTGGAATCCGTGCACAATTACATTCAATGGCTGTTCCCGCTAAGAGAAAAGAGCCGCTTTAATTCCAGTGCTCCTACTTTAAATGATGAGGTGATTCAAGCTTTTAGAACAAGTGAACAGTTGAGAAATCGCTTAGTCAAATCTCTAAAAGTCATGCTGGCGTTTTACGGGTTGGAATGCCGCGAAGGGGAAAACGCAGAAATTGTAATTGCAAAATCTGAGGAATATTTGTCAAGAAAAAGAGAGTGGATTGAACCATTTAATCATAACTACCTGCGGCTGACTAGGATTCTCACAAGTTTGACCGAGTTGGGATTGAAGAATTATGCTTTGGCTCTTTTCAGGTGTTTGGATGAGATATATAATGAAAATCAAAAAAGTATTGGTTTAAAAACTTATACATATTGGCAAAATGCTGTAAATAGTTAAATCGAGCGAAGCCAATCAGCGGGACAGTAACCGAACGCTACGAACACAATAAATAATGGATAAAGCAATTACAGAAAATCACGCTCAGTCGGGCAGAGAAATTTATCAAAGGATTTCCAACAACATTCAAAAAGTGGTGAAAGGGCAATCAGCAGCAATCAGGAAATTGCTGTCAGCCTTTGTGAGTGGCGGGCACGTCCTCCTAGAAGATTATCCGGGTACAGGTAAAACTACCCTAGCTAAAGCCTTAGCCTTATCTGTCGATGTCACCTTTAAACGCATTCAATTTACACCTGACCTTTTGCCATCCGATATCTTGGGCATATCCATGCTCGACCCCAATCAACGCACGTTCCATTTCCACGAAGGGCCTATTTTTGCTAATATTGTCTTGGCTGACGAAATCAACCGGTCATCACCGCGAACCCAATCCGCCCTCCTAGAAGCAATGGCAGAATTTCAAGTCAGCATTGACGGAAATTTACGCAAACTTAAAGACCCATTTTTTGTCATTGCTACTCAAAATCCAGTAGAATCTCGTGGCACTTATCCACTTCCTGAAGCCCAAATGGATCGCTTTGCAGTTCAATTTAGTCTAGGATACATCTCGCCAGAAGACGAAGTTAACCTGCTCGGAGACCAAATCAATCAACATCCTATTGATACACTTCAAACCTGCGTTAATTTAGAGGATTTAATTAGCTTAAAACAGCAGGTAAAGCAAGTTAGAATTAGTGAAGAATTGAAACGTTACCTCGTAGATATCGTGAATGCAACTCGCTCAGCCGAAGGTGTACAACTAGGAGCGAGTCCCAGAGCTTCCATAGCTTTAATGAAAGTTGCTCAAGCATTAGCTTTGTTCGATGGCTATGAGTTTGTTACGCCAGAACATATTCAAGAACAGGCGGTATCAGTCATCGCTCATCGCCTAGTAATGGAACCTCAAGCGCGTTTTTCTGGCAGAATGGCCCCAGGTGTTGTTGAAGAAATTATCAAATCTATTCCTGTACCAGCCTAAAAAATGAAACGTTTTTTCTACGCTATTTTTCGCTTCTGTGCGCGTGTAAATCGCTCGCGAAAGAAGCGATTGACCAACAATGGTTTAGCAGTGCTTAGCTGCACGCTTTTAGCGGGAATTTTAGGATTAGATACTAATCAAACTCTGACCTATCAAATCTTTACTTTCCTGTTGTCAATTATAGGAATAGCCATAATTTTCAGTAGATTTTTTCGCTTCCGCTTCAATGCAGTACGGTTCTTGCCAAAGTTTGCCACTGTTGGAGTCACTTTAAAATACCGTATTCTCATTCATAACAAAACTAGCCAGAGTCAAAATAACCTGAAATTGGGGGAAAATTTTGCCGACACATACCCAAGTTTTCAAGAATTTATAGAAACACCTGAACCCGTTGAAGAACAGCGCACTTCATTGGATAAATATTTCGGCTATTATCGTTGGCTGTGGCTGCTTTATAGGAAACAATGCGCCACAGCTAAAGCCATAGAATTGCCTCCTCTTCCACCCAATAGCAAAACAGAAGTGGTATGTGAAATTACGCCGTCCTACAGAGGTGTTATCCGCCTGATTGGTCTAACAGTTAGTAGGTCAGATCCTTTTGGGATTTGGAATGCTTGTAAAACAATTTCCTTGCCCCAATCTATGTTAATTTTACCCAAACTATATCATTTACCACCAATTCAGCTTCCTGGCTCAAGAAGATATCAATCAGGTGGCGTAACCTTAGCTTCATCAGTAGGAGATTCCGAGGAATTTAGGTCTCTGCGGGATTATCGACCCGGAGATTCGCTACGCAAAATTCACTGGAAAAGTTGGGCAAAAGCAGGTAAGCCAATGGTCAAAGAAGAACAGGATGAATTTTTTGTGAGGCACGCCCTAATTTTGGATACATTTCAAAGTGTAAAATATAGTGAAATTTTAGAAGAGGCAATTTCAATAGCTGCTTCATTATCCTATGAAGTTCAGACTCAAGAATCATTATTGGATTTGATGTTCGTCGTTCAAGAAGCTTATTGTTTTACCTTTGGGAGAGGTCTAAACTCTACTGAAAAAGTGCTAGAAATTCTCGCCTCTGTCGGTGCCTGTCAGGATAAAAATTTTGACTCCCTCACCTCAGTTTTGATGGAAAAAATCTCTCTCCTAAGCGGTTGTATTTGTATATTTTTGTGTTGGGACGAACCTCGAAAAAAATTAGTAAATTATCTGAGAAGTCGCGGCATCCATACATTAGTTTTAATTTTAACAGAGCGAGATGCTCAATTAGATAGCTTAAATTTAGAACTCATTAAAGATGACTTAACAAGCTGCCATATTTTAAAGCTAGGTCAAATACAAGAGGAGTTAATGAAATTATGAAAATGCCAGTGTTTCTTTTGGGTGTTAGTGTAATTTTTTGGGGCTGGCAGACGGGACTATGGTTTTTTGCTTTACCAATTGCTCTGATTTTAGAGGCAGCTAACTGGTTGCCTTATCGGTGGGATTTTTCAGCTAGTGATTTTAGGCGCATTGCTAATTTCTGCCTGATTTTTTTGTGCTGTTTGCTGGTTTATCTCCTGGTCGCCAACCGCTCTATTTACTTGATATATAATTTGTTGCAGTGGCTTCCTGGTGTATTTTTTCCACTGGTAGCTGCTCAGGTATATTCTGTCAAGGAAAGTCTGGATATACGCCTAATGTTTTTGTGGCTAAACAAAGCCACAAAAAAAGCACCACTTAACCCCTTGATGGTGAACCTTAATTATCCATATTTTATCTGTTGTCTGCTATCCGCTAGTACGGCGAACAGTAGAGATCTCTCTTTTTATGCTGGGATATTTGCCTTAACCGCTATTGCTTTGTGGTCTGTGAGAACGAAAAATTTTTCATCTATTCTCTGGCTGAGTCTGATGTTACTTGCTGGCAGTATAGGATTTATAGGACAGATGGGCTTGCACCAACTTCACGTGGCAGTAGAACAGCAAGCAATCTCATGGCTTAGTAATGGTAATTCTCAAGAAACTGATTTTTTGAAAAAACAAACGAACATGGGATCAGTGGGATTATTAAAACAGTCAAATGAAATTATTTTTAGAGTGGCTCCTGAACCTAAACAAACTCCTCCCCGACTGCTAAGAGAAGCCACTTATAATCGCTACAACTCTTCACTTTGGCTCGCCTTAAATCCTAACTTTGTTCCCGTCCAACCAAAAATTAATGGCACAACTTGGGATTTAGGCGACCAACTACCCAATCCATCAACGATTACTATTTCGGCTACACTCCAAGGCAAGCAAGGTTTATTAAAGCTGCCAGATGGAACTTTTAAAATTGACGCATTGCCTGTCAGTCAGATGGAAAAGAATAAATATGGCACAACTAAAGTGGTGGGAAAAGTTGATATGCTGGCTTATCGAAGCTACTTTAATAATAATTTTTCTGTAGATAGCCCGCCTACAGAAGACGACCTGCAAATACCAAAATCAGAAATGGCGGCACTGAATAAAATCCTCGGTCAAATGGATACTCAAGGAAAGTCGCAACCAGAAATTTTAGATAAAATAGAGTGGTTTTTCATGAAAAATTTCGTGTATTCACTGAAGCTTAGGGGCAAAGATAATGATGCTACGCCTCTATCAACATTTTTACTGAACACTCGCTCTGGACATTGTGAATATTTTGCTACTGCTGCGACACTTCTCCTGAGAAAACTCGGTATTCCAGCCCGTTATGCTGTTGGATATTCGGTTCACGAATTTAGTCCTTTGGAGAACCAATATATTGTAAGAAGTCGCCATGCTCATGCTTGGACTTTGGCTTATATCGCGGGAAAATGGCAAGCTTTTGATGCTACGCCTTCTGATTGGGAAAGCATGGAGGATGCTGCTGCTCCCCCAGGGGCATTTATCTCTGATTTATGGTCGCTATTGAGTTACAAAATTTTGCTGGGGTCGCGATATTTATCAGGTAACAATGGATTGAAGTATGGGGGAGTCATCCTGCTGGCATTAATATTTTTTTGGAGGTGTAATCCTAATTTTAAGAAAACTGTACGCCTTTTATCTAAGAAACCAAAATGGCTAAAAGCTATTTATAACAAAGATTCGTTGAGTCCGAAATCGGAATTTTATTTAATCGAACAGGCGTTAAATGAGTCGGGATTGATTCGCCCTCCTTCCGAGTCTTTAAAAAATTGGATCGAGAGGTTGAAAAAAGAAAAACCGGAATTATATTGTCTCGAAGAGTTAGCATTGTTGATTGAGATTCATTATTGCGATCGCTTCGATCCCAAAGGAATTAAAGACGCCCAAAAAGCTGAATTGAAATTGGCAATTCAATCCTGGATCGAGCAATATCGCAGGCAGGCGATCGCCTCAAACTCTCAGGTTAATAAAAGCGGTAAGTCTAGTATAGCTTTTCTCAGGTAGATGATGTACAGATTTAGATTTTAAATTGGGGGCTTGAGAACTTTTTAATTGATTCGTAAATTCCCCAATTATTCAATTATTCAATTATTCAATCTAAACTTGTACCTCCCTTAATGGAGAACCGCTATATATACCTTTTCTAAATCACTTGTACAAGACCGTCGGTTATTAGACAAGTCACAATTGCTTTATGCCTACTTAAGAGAACAGCCTTATTAGGGTACTTACAGCACTTCCGGATGTTATGAGGTACGATAGAATCGACTAAAAATAATATAGCAATGAAAGCATACTCAGTAGATTTGCGCTCCAAAATAGTAGCAGCCCATTTAGAACAG
>JACJNV010000089.1 GCA_014695175.1 Microcoleus sp. FACHB-DQ6
TCGCATCTGGGTTTCTCTCATTCTTGACTTTCTAGCTAGCGGCATGACTTTGGAAGAATTGCTTGAGGAATATCCGGGAATTGAACGAGAAGACGTTTTGGCTTGTATTGCTTATGGGGCTGAGTTGGCAAGAGATTATTATGTCGAAATTCCTTTGGGTGAAAAAAAGGTAGTTTTAAAGTGAAGTTAAAACTTGATGAAAATTTGGGCAGCATCCGCGTTGTTTCGATGTTACGTTTGGCTGGCCATGATGTTGCGACTGTACGGGAACAAAATTTGAGTTCCACACCGGATGAATTATTAATTGATATATGTCGCAGGGAAGATAGATGTTTGGTGACTTTGGATAGGGGGTTTGGCAATCGCCTCCGCTACAATCCTTCTGATTATTCTGGGATTGTGTTACTGCGTCTGCCTTCTCAATCCAAACCGCAAGATTTGCAAGCGGCAGTAGAAATATTAATTCGCGGATTGGAGGCCGCAGAAGTTGCGGGTAAATTGTGGATTATCCGAGGGGAACAGCTTTTGGAATATCAAGCAATATCGGAAGATGAATCTGACTAAATGCGGGCAGAAATAATGGATAAATTTATTCAAAAATAAACTTTTTATTGGATACATCCGTACACCTAAACCTTTTTACCGACGCTGTTTAGGTAGCACTGCCTTTGCCAACATTTCTGCGATCCAGAAAGATGCAATTAATAGGTTTCCAAATCCGAAAGGTAAGGCTTCGATAATATCTCGGTCAATGCGATAAACTCTAGAACCAAGTCGGAGAATGACATCTCCATCTTCACGAGCTTTTATACGTTCCCTTAAATGTCTAATTTCCTCACTTATAGCACTTTCGCCAACCTGCTCTTCTATTAAAATTAGTTCTCTATCGAGATTTTAGAGTTCAGCTAAAATCCTGACAGCATCACCATGCAAGCTATTTATCCTATCCAAGGCTGCTTGTCGCCGCGACTCAATTTTTACAATTTCTGCAAGTCGTGAACGTTCTGCTTCGAGAACTTGGATTTTTTCCTCCTGAGTTTTAGCCTGCTCTATTAACCTTTCGATCTCTGGAACTTTAGCAAGCTGCTGTATAATTTCCCTATCAGAACCCCTAAATGCGTAAGTAAATAAGCCTATACCAACGGGGGCGGCAATAGCAGAGGCAATACCGAACCAAATTACAAAACGATTATCTTTTCCCGACTGAATGCCAAGATAAACGGTTCCGCTAATAAGAACAGTTGCAATTAATAGTGAAATAATCTTCCTTATCAAAATCACTGAAGTAATTCCAAAATTAAGGGTTGAAAGAGATCTGTCCAAGATTTTATAGATCGGCAAGGGCATCCACAAGAGATGCCCTTACCCAACTAACTACGCGCCGACAGATTCCTTCGCTGCGTACAGCACCTCAACGGTAATCTTATCAATCCCCCGATCGCGCGCAAACTTCTCAGTATTCCGCTTCACCTTACCCCGCACAAAACCAGGGATTTTATTCAACTCAGCTTGTCCATCCTTCGTCCAACCCATATCAGAATCAGCCGAAATTCCCTTCGTAATCACTTCCTTGGTATCGTGGCCGCCGAAGATTTCCAGCAAGTGGTCTTCCATTCCCAAAGTGAAGGAATTGTAGACCAAATCTACGCACTGATTTGTACCTTCATAACCCAAAAATGGCTTGTAGCCGATCGGGAAATTTTGGACGTGAATCGGTGCAGCAATTACTCCGCAGGGAATATCCAAGCGCTTACCTACGTGGCGTTCCATTTGGGTGCCGAAAATTGCCGAAGGTTCCGCTTTGGCGATCGCATCTCCGATCGCCCCGTGATCGTCTGTGACGAGCACTTCATCGCAATACTCGCTTACCTGTTCCCGGAACCAGTCAGCATCGTGTTTGCAGTATGTTCCAGCCCACACAACGTGGATTCCCATCTCGCGAGCCAAAATCTTCGTCATCGCCGCAGCGTGGGTATTATCGCCAAATACGACGGCTTTTTTGCCGGTTAAGTTTTGGCAGTCGATCGATCGCGAAAACCAAGCAGCCTGCGACACAAATCGAGTTTGTTGGTCAATAAAATTTTCGTAATCAACATCCGCACCTTGAGCATTCAACACTTGCTGAATCTTGCGGATACAGCGCGCAGTTTCCACCACACCCATCGGCGTAATATCCACCATCGGCGTGCCGAATTCTTTTTGTAAATACTCCCCGGCCATCATCCCCAATTCCCGATAAGGAACCAAGTTAAACCAAGCGCGCGGCAGTCTTTTTAAGTTGTGAACCGAAGCACCTTCGGGAATAACTTCGTTGACTTCAATGCCCAAATCTGCCATCAAACGCTTCAACTCGGTGCAGTCGTGCTGGTTGTGGAAACCCAGGGTAGACATACCGATAATGTTGACAGATGGTTTTTCGCTTTTGGCTTCTACTAAATCGCCTTTTTTGCGGGCTTTGTTAATGTAAAATTGGACGATTTGATCCAAAGTGCGATCGGCCGCTTGCAGTTCGTTGACGCGGTAATGGTTAACATCCGCCAGCAATACATCGCCTTTGGCATCCAATTGAGCTCGCTCCACGAAGTTTTCCAAGTCTTCTTGCAGAATGCTGGAGGTGCAAGTCGGGGTGAGCACGATTAAATCTGGGCGTTCTTCTCTGTCTTTGCGGGTGATGTTGTCCACCACCCGTTCTTGCGAACCCCGCGCCAGTACGTGTCTGTCAACGACGCTGGTTGTTACCGGGGTGAAATCCCGTTCCCTCTCCAGCATGGAACGCATGACGTTAAAATAGTCGTCTCCAATCGGTGCGTGCATGATCGCATGGACGTTTTTGAAGGAACTGGCCACGCGCAAAGTGCCGATGTGGGCTGGGCCTGCGTACATCCAATAAGCCAATTTCATAGGTATTTTTCCTGGTGCTGGTTGAGAATTGCCCGATCGGGCGATTACTGCTAAATTTTAAGGTTGTTTCTGATTTTCTCACCGGATGAATCCTTTAGAAATAGTAACTTTCTGATGATTTCCAGATGTGGTAAATGCTCAAAAGCCTTTGCTGCTTAGGATTTGGCCCGTAATTCCAACAAATTGACCTTGCTTTTATGGCAATAATTCTTAATCTTTCCTAAAATTTTCTTCAGAGCTAGGCAAATTCTATCGCCCTAGGGTTCGCTAACCCGCACCAGACAAGGTGCAATAATTCTGCATTTTTTGTCAAATTTATTATGCTATAACGGTCAGTTAGACTTGTTAATCGATCGGCCCGAACAGATAGAATTGAAGGAAATTACGGCTGCCGAAGCAACAGTGCACGATCGGCAAAACGCCATTACACCAGTTAAAAAAAGAATCCAACAGCAGGCTCGTGCTCCAAAGCCTGATAGTCATCAGTCATTCCCCATTCTTCAATTCTTTAATCTAAAATCTAAAATCTAAAATGGTATTACTCCCCTCAGCGCCTCGGTAGCGAATTATAGTTAAGATTTGCACCGCCCGGTTTTTTTTAAGCACCCCAAATTCGTGCCCGATCACCGGAAAAAATAAATCTTTCAGCACTTGCGTATTTTCACGAGATGTGGTGACGCTCCACTAAAGTCAAGCGATTGCTTGGAATCTGAGATGATTTAGTTGTCAGCATGGCGATCGAGTATTAGAGTAAATCCTTGCACAACTCCTGTATTTGCGCTCTTGTTAACCTAACTGCTGAGGTAACGAAAGCCCCAGCGTGCTTTTGTCAGCAGTAGCTCTTTCCTGTCAAGGCCTGCTTTCCCACACATCCCAAAAGATAGCTCTTGAGCGATAATGAAGAATAACATAGGATTTACGAAAAGAAACCCGATTTACAGGAAAAAATCTTGGGTTTGTCAACGACTAGCAACAAAGAAACCGGGTTTCTAGCCCGCCGCGCGTCAGTCCTGTAACATTGACCAAGCACACCTAATTTGAGAGAACCCAACTATGATGGCAATTCCCGGCGTTGCAGTTCTCGCTCTCATTTATGAAAGCAGCACTTCCCTGGTTTACCGCGGCCACAACGAGCAGAACAACCAACCTGTTATTATCAAACTTATCAAAGAAGACTATCCGACTCCTGAAGAACTGAATAGATACAAGCGCGAATATGAGATCACTGCCAACTTAAGCCAGTTGGACGGAGTTGTGAAAGTGTATAAGTTGCAACAGGTTAGAAATAGTCTGGCAATGATCTTAGAAGATTTTGGCGGGGAATCTTTAAAAATTTTTATGGGTTCCCAAAAATTTACCCTTTTAGGATTTCTAACTACTGCCATAAAAGTTGCTGAAACTTTGGGAGAAATTCACGGAAAAAATGTAATTCATAAAGATATAAATCCCTCTAATATAGTTTTTAATCCGGCTACAGGACAAGTCAAACTAATAGATTTCAGCATTTCAACAGCATCCAAGCTGGAAAATCTTCCCAGTAAAAATCCCAATTTTTTAGAAGGCACTTTAGCCTATATGTCGCCCGAACAAACCGGCAGAATGAACCGGGTAGTCGATTACCGCACCGACTTTTATTCCCTCGGCGTGACCTTCTATGAAATCCTGGCAGGACAACTCCCTTTTCCCACTACAGATCCCATGGAGTTAGTTCACTGTCACATAGCCAAACAGCCAGTACCTCTCGCTGAAATAGCCCCAGAAATTCCTAAAGCTGTTTCAGATATTGTGATGAAATTGTTAGCAAAAACCGCTGAGGAGCGCTATCAAAGTGCTTGGGGACTAAAAGCAGATTTGGAATCCTGCCTGTTTCAGTGGCAAACCTCTGGGGTTGTTTCTGAGTTTGCTCTCGGCAGCCAAGATATTTCCGACAAATTTCAAATACCTCAAAAACTTTACGGCAGACAGCGAGAAGTTGAAACTCTTTTAGCGGCATTTGAACGGGTAGCAGCAACAAATAATCGAGGCTACCGCACCGACGATTCTCAAATTTCAGTCATCAAGAAAGAGAGCAAATCGAAAAAAGAAATTCCCTTGTCAGTCCTGGGGAGAGGACAGCATAAATCCCGTAGCGAGATGATGCTGATTGCCGGTTATTCCGGCATTGGCAAATCTGCAATGGTGAAGATTTTAGACAAACCTATTACCCGCAGACGTGGATATTTTATTTGGGGAAAGTTTGACCAGTACAAGCGAACTATTCCTTACTCGGCCGTTGTCAGCGCTTTTTCGGAATTGGTGCGGCAACTGTTAACTGAAAGTGAGGCTCAATTAGCAGTTTGGCGCGAAAAACTCCGCAGTTCCTTCGGTCAAAACGGGCAAATTATTATTGATGTCATTCCCGAAGTTGAACTAATTGTCGGAGCTCAGTCTCCTGTAGCTGAATTGGGGCCGACGGAATCTCTGAACCGCTTTAATTTAGTATTTCAAAATTTCATTCGCGTATTTTGCCAGCCAGAACATCCGCTGGTCATTTTTCTCGACGATTTGCAGTGGGCTGATTCGGCTACTCTCAAGCTGATCGAATTGATGATGACAGATGAAGCTACGCAATATCTGTTTTTAATTGGCGCTTATCGGGATAATGAAGTTAGTCCCACTCATCCTTTAATGATGACAGTGGAGACGCTGCGAAATCAGGAAGCTATCATTAATCAGATTGCTTTGTCGCCGCTGGGGGTGGAAAACATAACTCATTTGATTGCCGAGACTTTGCACAGCGATCGAGAATCTGTCAAACCATTAGCTGAATTGGTAATCAGCAAAACCGACGGCAATCCTTTTTTTGTCAATCAATTTCTGCAAACATTGTATCAAGAAAACCTGCTAGTTTTTCACCCGCCACAGTCGGGGAGCAAGGGCGGCTGGCATTGGGATATGACTCAAATTGAGCAGTGCGCTATCACTGACAATGTAGTAGATTTGATGGTACAAAAATTGAGAAAACTGCCAAGTTCAACGCAGCAAGTTTTGCGCTTAGTGGCTTGTTTGGGCAACGAATTTGACTTGAATACTCTTTCTTTAATTCATGAAAAAGAAGCCTCGGAAACTTTTTCTCACCTGTTGCCCGCCATTAAGTCGGGATTGATTCTGCCAACTTCGGAATTGGAAAGCAAGTCATTAGATTACGTGCTATTTCCGCTATTAATTCTGAATTATAAATTTTTGCACGATCGCGTACAGCAAGCAGCTTACGCTCTGATCGACGACTCGCAAAAAAAGGCAGTTCACCTGAAAATAGGCAGGCAAATCCTAGAAAACACCCCGGCTGAATATCGCGCTGACAGAATCTTTGAATTAGTCGATCACTTGAATGTGGCTCGATCGCTAATTAAAGACGATCGAGAATTAATTGAACTGGCAACGCTGAATTTAGACGCCGCCCGCAGAGCCAAAGATGCCACTGCTTATGTTGCTGCCTTGCAGTATTTGACCGCAGGCATGGACGGTTTGAGCGCCGATATTTGGGATGCCCACTACGATTTAGCCTTTGCCTTGCACATGGAGCGGGCAAATGTTGAGTATTTAAACGGTTATTTCGAGAACTCCGAAGAATTTATTAATATAACGTTGGAAAAAGCGCGATCGCCCTTAGAAAAGGTAGAAATTTACAACCTGCTGATCGTGCAGTACACCCTGCGGGCGAAGTACGAAGAAGCCGTTAAAGCCGGAATCCAAGCTTTGGACTTGCTAGGCATTGACTTGCCGCTAGACGGGCTACAAAAAGTCATATCCGAAGAATTTGCAGCCGCTACAAATATTTTAGCAGGTAGAGAAATAGCTTCCCTAATTGACGCCCCCGAAATGACTGTACCAGACAAAAAAGTGGCAGTCAAATTAATTACAAACTTGCTGACATCCGCGTACCTCAAAAATCCCGACTTGTGGAAAGTCAGCGTTTTAAAAGGAGTCAATCTTTCTCTACAATACGGTTTAGTACCCGAAGCCTCTCTTTGCTATGCTGGCTACGGTATGTTCTTAAACGCAGTTTCGGGAGATTACAAAGCTGCGTATCAATTTGGCTTGCTCTCGCTGAATCTCAGCGAAAAATCTGGCAATATCGGCTTGAAATGCAGAGCTTGTTCATCCCTGGTCAGTATTTTTTATTACTGGTTCAATCACATCAAAGATTCCCACGCAATCAGCAATGAAGGATATCAAGCAGCTTTAGAATCTGGAGATTTAGAGTATGCGGGTTATATCCTGTCCAACCGCATAGCTAACTCATTTTTTCAAGGTAAAGAAATCTCGCAAATTCTGGCAGACACGAGCAGATATTTGCAGTTCAGCCAAAAAACCAAAAATCAGCTCGTAACCGATATATTATTAGGGGTAGAGTTAATCCTGCGTAACTTGAGCAAACTAACTCCTGAAAAGTTTGTATTTGAAAGCGAAGATATCAGCGAAGCTGAATACGTACACAACTGCCAAGCTCATCAAAATTTGTACTCGCTCTGCCTTTATCAGATTCGCAAATGCCAGGTAATGTACTGGTACGGCAACTTCAACGAAGCGCTACAACTAGCTTTTGAAGTAGAAAAACAGCTCTCTTTTATTACCGGAGCGATACCCGCTACCGAATGGAATTTTTTCTTTTCTCTAACTTTAGCCGCCGTTTTCCCAAATGTTTCAGAAGACAAGCAAAAGGAATACTTGGAAAAGTTAGAGGAAAACCAAAAACAGATGAAAATTTGGGCAGACAACTGTGCCGAAAATTTTCTGCACAAGTACCTTTTAGTACAAGCAGAAATAGCCAGAATTTCTAAGAAAGATTCAGAAGCTGTAGAACTGTACGATTTCTCTATAAATTTAGCCCAAGACAATGAGTTTGTCCAAAATGAAGCGCTAGCTAATGAACTAGCAGCTAAGTTTTGGTTGAGTAAAGGCAAGTATCAATATGCCAAAATCCACTTGCGCGAAGCTCACTCGTGCTACTTGCGCTGGGGTGCAGTTCGCAAAGTAGAAGATTTAGAACAGAAGTATCCGCAGTTGCGGGAAATGACGCCGCTCAACGGAAGTTTTAACAACAATCAAACTACCACAACTATTCATACTTCTACTGGCAGCGATGCGAGAGTGCTGGATTTGGCAACGGTAATGAAAGCATCTCTGGCGATTTCTAGCGAAATTGTCCTCGATAAGTTGCTGGCTTCTTTGATGAGAATCTCCTTAGAAAATGCAGGTGCTCAATTAGGTTTTCTGATTTTAGTTAGAGATGGTCAACTGTTGATTTCAGCTAAAGCGTCAGTATTTGCTGAAGATGTAGCTGTGCTGCAATTTACGCCTGTTGGAGACTATCACGATTTACCTGTGACGGTGATTAATTATGTGGAAAGGACTCGCTCGGATTTGGTGTTGAGCAATGCGGCGGCTGAGGGACTATTCACAGCCGATCCTTACATCGCTAAACACAAACTGCAATCTATTTTGTGTACTCCAATCATCAATCAAGGCAAACTGATCGGCATTCTTTATTTAGAAAACAATTTGACTGTCGGAGCATTTACTCCCCACAGATTGGAAGTTTTAAGGTTGCTTTCTTCCCAAGTTGCTATTTCTTTGGAAAATGCTCTACTTTACAATTCGGTGGAACAGAAAGTGCAAGAGCGGACGCAGGAGTTAAATGAAAAGAACGAGCGTTTAGAACAAACTTTGCGCGAACTTAAACTAACTCAAGCTCAATTAATTCAAACGGAAAAGATGTCTAGTTTGGGGCAAATGGTCGCTGGTGTAGCTCACGAAATTAATAATCCTGTAAGTTTTATTTACGGCAATCTTAATCCGGCTAGCGAATACGTTAAAGACTTGCTAAAATTGATTGATCTTTACCAGCAGCACTATCCAGAACCTGCTGATGAAATCCTAGAAGAAATAGAAACAATTGAGCTGGAATTTTTGAGCGAGGATTTGCAAAAGCTGCTGGATTCCATGAAAGTAGGAGCGGAAAGAATCCGGGATATTGTGCTAAGCTTGCGGAATTTCTCGCGCCTAGACGAAGCGCAAATGAAGTCGGTAGATATCCATCAAGGCATCGACAGTACGGTGATGTTGCTGCAACCGCGCCTGAGAAAAGAGGGCGGGCGTTTGGGAATTGAGGTGATTAAAAATTACAGCACGCTACCACTAATTACTTGTTATGCGTCTCAATTGAATCAGGTATTTATGAATATTTTGACAAATGC
>JACJNV010000009.1 GCA_014695175.1 Microcoleus sp. FACHB-DQ6
GGCGGGTTCTGATTTTTGCTTTGTTTGTGTAATTTTTGAGGTTTCTATTCCGGTTTTTGGATAATTTTGAATATATTTAGACAGCGAGAAAGACATCGCGCAGCCAACGATGAACAAGAAAAACGGAAATATTAAGTCGGTCGGGGTGCAGCCGTGCCATTCTGCGTGTTCTAGCGGCGGATACACCTGTTCCCAACTACCGGGGTTGTTGACGAGAATCATCGAGGCGATCGCAATTCCGCGAAAAACATCAAGGGATTTGAAGCGCATAAATTAAGTTATTTGTTCACTGTTCACTGTTCACGGTTCACTGTTCACTGTTCACGGTTCACTGTTCACTGTTCACTGTTGACTATCTTAGCGGATGCCCATTTCCTAATTCTTTTCGGCCCCATGCCCCATGCCCCATGCCCCATGCCCAATTCCCCATTCCCCCTCAACTAAATTTCAATCCCTTCCAGAGTCATAATTACTGCATTTTTCATCAACATATCGCAGCGTTCTGCATAAAAAGCTGCTGCCTTATCATACTTATTGATTTGCAAAACGCGCAGAAACATTTGCCTTGCTTGCGCGAATTGCTGCTGGTAGTGAAAAAAAATTCCCTGTTCAAAATAAGTTTGAGTTTGTGCTTTTAGTTCGATCATTGCCGCCGAGTCGCCATCGTAAATTTCAAAGACAGCAACAGGTGTTTGTTTTCCTTTGACTTGAACGCGATCGAGAAATCGGCACTTGTAATGTTGAGGATCGTCTATCCGGCAAAGGGTTTGGACGCTAGCTACAATAGCCACCCCATAAAGCTTTGTCAATCCTTCCACGCGGGAAGCTAAATTAACGGCATCAGAAATCACCGTACTTTCCATTCGTTCCGCTTCGCCAATCGTACCTAACATTAAAGTCCCCGTATGCAAACCAATCCCTATCGAAATAGGTTGATAGCCACTGTTTTGCCTGTGTTTGTTATAAATCTTCACTTGCTGCTGCATCTCAATTGCTGCTTGCACAGCATCTTCAGCCCTGTTAGGAAACAAAGCCATAATCCCGTCACCAATATATTTATCTATAAAACCGTTGTACTCGCGGATAACTGGGCCAACTCGGCTTAAGTAAGAGTTAATAAATTCAAAGTTTTCTCGGGGAGACATACTTTCTGACAGACTTGTAAATGAGCGAATGTCGGCAAACATAATCGTCATTTCTGCTTGTACAGAGTCTCCTAGTCTGGCATCAACTATGCTTTCTCTTTTGAGAAACTTCAAAAATTCACGGGGTACAAAACGGGCTGATGCGGCTGCAATTTTTTCTAGTTCGCTTTTGCTGGATTCGATTTGATTGAGCGATCTAAATGCTCTCAGTGCGGTGACTACTGTGGTAAATAATTTTTTGTTAGTAAGTTCTGTTTTGGTTTTGTAATCATTGATATCGTAGCTGACAATTACTACATCTTCTGGTACTTGCCCGGGCTGTCCAGTGCGTAAAATAATCCGCACAATTTGATTATTTAAAATATCGCGGATGTATTTAACTACTTCCAAGCCTGCTTCTTCTGTTTCCATAACTACATCGAGTAAAATCAATGCTATGTCGTAGTTATTTTGGATTATTTCTTTAGCTTCTTTTCCTGAGTAAGCGCTGATAAAGGTTATACTTTTCCCTTCAAATTTAAAATCGCTTAACGCTAGTTTAGTAATATTGTGAATTTCTATTTCATCATCTACAATTAATATTTTCCAACTGTCTTCTAGCGGTTTTTGTTCCGCCTCGTCTTCCTCTGCAAATATTAATTCATCGTCGCCCGCCGCGATTAATTCGTCATCGCCTGCAGCCAACAGGTTTTTACTAGCTTCTGACATATCTCGTTCTCCTATATAAAACTTATATCCATGTTGGCGGTCTAATAACTAATTGCTCATTTTAGCGGGAAATTCAATCATAAATTTTGTGCCTTTATTTACTTGACTTGTGCAGTTAATTGTGCCTTTTAGTTTTTGAGTAACAAGGTTATAAATAATGTGCAGTCCCAATCCCGTGCCTCCCTGACCTCTTTTGGTGGTAAAAAATGGTTCAAAAATTTTACTGAGATTTTCTGGGTCAATTCCTTTGCCGTTATCGGCATATTCAAATATTAGCCGATCGCCCTCTAGTTTGAAATCAAAAGCCAGAACTCCTTCCTCTTCTCCATCGTAGGCGTGAATTAGGGAATTCAACACCAGATTTGTCACAATTTGACACACTACGCCAGGGTAACTGTCCACTACAATATTTTCATCACACTTAATCTCTATTTTGTGCTTAGTTCTTCTTAGTTTGGCTGTTAAGGAGGTCAAAATTTCCTCTAGATAGTTTTTAACATTAAACGTGCGTTTTAACTCGCTCGACTGATCTACGGCTACTTCTTTAAAACTGTGAATCAAGTCGGCTGCCCGCGTGAGGTTAGATAAGATCATATTACTGCTTTGCACGGCGGTATCCAGAAACTTTTCTAACTCGGAACGTTTTATTTGGCCGTTACTGTAAATCTCAAAAAACTTTGTGGCTTTTTCAGCAAGCAGGGAGGCGGCGGTGATGCCGATGCCGATGGGAGTATTGATTTCGTGGGCAACACCTGCAACCAACCCTCCGAGGGCAGCCATTTTTTCCGATTCTACCAGTTTATTTTGAGCCGATTTTAAGTCTTCTAAAGTTTGGGAGAGCTCGGAGGTACGCTGCTGTACTAAATTTTCGAGATTGTGATTGAATTGGTGCAAGTTGGCGTAAAGTTGGGCATTTTCGATGGATATAGAAATTTGAGAAGACAGCAGTTTTAATATTTCTAACCTGTCTGGTGTAAAAGCGCCTGTAGTCAG
>JACJNV010000090.1 GCA_014695175.1 Microcoleus sp. FACHB-DQ6
TCCCCGTTCCGCGCGAAACGCAGCCTGATACTGCTGCAACTGCCAGAGATCGGCAATTACATATTCCATCTTCACTGCCTTCCCCGCATCATTGCGGAGTTCAAACATCGGAAACCTGAGTATTTCCCGGCGACTTGACAAAAGCGGCACAATAGTATTCGTTGCTGCCACGCTAGCATCAGCAGGAATTTGAGCCAACAGCGGCCGCACTTGCCAAACGTGCTGCC
Organism: Microcoleus sp. FACHB-DQ6; assembly: GCA_014695175.1. Lineage (GTDB taxonomy): Bacteria > Cyanobacteriota > Cyanobacteriia > Cyanobacteriales > Microcoleaceae > Microcoleus. Next base: position 228 of record JACJNV010000090.1, read on the forward strand.
ATTGTCTGACGAGAGGAACCTGCACCCAAGGATCGATCGCATCGGGCAAAATCAAAGAAAAAGTCCGATTTGGGTTAGAAGTGAAGGTAAAAAATAGCGACAAGCAGATACAAAACGCCCAAAAGCGGCGAAACTTTGAAGAAGAAGGCAGAGGAAATAAAGCAGAAGGAAAACGCAAAAACATTCTTTCCTCTCTCACCATTCTATCTTCTTCCTTTTGACGCTGGGCCCACCACAGAATCGCCCCATAAAAAAGCCCTGGAACCACGGTCATCGCATAGCGAATATTAATCGCCAGCACAGACTCTCCTTTCGCTAAAAATAGCTTCAGCAGCGGAAATCCAGCTATCATCCAAGACGCAGGCGCGAAAGCAGGAACCAAAGCTAATGGCAACCACTGGCCAAGGAGGTATCTAATCTTACCAAAAAACGGAGTAAATAATGCAGCCACCAACCGCCCGGGATTGCTAACCATTCCCCAAATAATTTCAAGAGTTGAAGCTTCATTTCCATCGGCATATTGACCGAAGCGCTCCATCATAAACCGCTGGGATATGTCAGCAGAAAACCGAGGCATAATCAGATTGGTCAGGACGATCATATAACCAAAACTGAGTATGCAGACGGCTAAACCAGTCCTCGGGTAGCGCCGGCTCAAAATCAGGTAAACTCCGACGCCAAATAAAACAACTCCCCCATCTTCTCGCACGGCCAAAATTAAAGTTGCCAGAATCCCAAACAGCGGCCACCAGCGCTTCTCCATCGCCAGCAGCAAGCTAAAGACATAAAGTGGCATTTGACAAATATCGTGAAAATTGCCCAAAGTCGGGCCGATAACCGCGTTAGCGCAGTAATAGCTCACAACAATTGTCGCCGACAGCCTCGGTTCCAGATAGTGTCTGGCCAGAGCATAGAGCACTCCTCCCGCCGCCGTAATTAAAGTCACCTGCAACACAGTCAAAGTGACGGGCGAGGGAAACAGCGAGTAAATTGGCAACCACAGCATTAGCGCCGGGGTGAAATGCTGCCCCAACCGGTAGTAAGATACTTCCGGGAGCTGATTTTGGTGAACCACATTAGTGGACAAAGCCGAAGAGAGGGAACTCTCAAACAAGTGACCCCGAGTGCCGTTCCAAAAAAGTTGATTGAAAATGCCTTGGTCGTAAGTAGCGTAAAAGCTGTAGTAGCGGTGCAGCGTCAGCAACAGGCACAGCACAAAAAAGGCGGCCGCCACTTGAACCACCACCCGCAGCGACTCATTTTTCTTCCATCTCAAAAATATCATCTGCCCGCCTGTAATGAAATTATCGGACAATAGCATAAATCTAAAGTAAGTATTAAATTAAAGTAGAAGTGAAATAACTCGGCTCGGCAATGCTCAATTATTTTCACCCGATCGAAAAGCTCAACAGCGTCCATCCAACATCCGGCACCAGCGACACTGACTGTTCTCCCGAACAGCCGCTCAATTCCGCACCGCTTTTACAGCTTTTGCTGTTTGTAGACAAGCGTTCCTCTTCCCGGGAACAGACCAGACACATCCGCAAGTCCCTAAAGGATTTGAAGGCAGAGTGCGACTTTGAGCTTCAAATCATCGACGTAGGAGAACAGCCCGATTTAGCCGAACACTTTAAACTTGTAGCCACTCCCTCGCTGCTCAAAATTCATCCCGAGCCGCGACAAACTCTCGCCGGCAGCAATTTGATCGCCCAACTCGAACACTGGTGGCCCCGCTGGAAGCGTTCTGTAGAAGAATACGCAGCTCAGCAGCAGTCAACCCCAGCACTTGCTGAAAGCCTGACTAACCCAAAACCCATCTATTCCGTTGCTTGCGCCGCTGAACTTGTGCAGCTTTCTGATGAAGTTTTTCGCCTCAAACAGGAAAAAGAACACCTGCAAGAGCAGTTGCAGTTGAAAGACCGGATTATTGCGATGCTAGCTCACGACTTGCGTAATCCCTTGACGGCAGCATCTTTGGCTTTGGAGACTTTGGAGTCAAGTCAGAAGGTGGAAGAGGGGGAAAAGTCGCGTTTGACACCGAGTCTGGCGGCTCATTTGATGAAACAAGCCCGCCGCCAAATCCAAATTGTCGATCGTATGATTACAGATATCCTGCAAGCAGCCCGGGGTACAAACGCTCAACTCCACATTGAACCAAAAAGAATCGAACTGGGGGAGATTTGTCAAGATGTAATCTTGCAGTTTCAAGACAAATTTCAGGCGAAAAGTCTGAACTTAGAAACAGACATTCCCGCAGATTTGCCCTTGGTTTATGCCGATCCCGATCGCATCAAACAAGTCATGGTCAACCTGCTTGACAACGCCAGCAAGTACACCCCAGACCGAGGAACTGTTAATCTTTCCATTCTCCACCGCACCGCTTACAAAGTTCAAGTCAGCATTTGCAACAGCGGCCCGGGAATTCCTCAAGAAGATTGCGCGAGCATTTTTGAAGACAGCTTTCGCTTGCAGCGAGATAAATCAACAGACGGTTACGGCATTGGACTGTCTCTGTGTCAAGGCATCATCCGCGCCCACTACGGTCAAATTTGGGTAGATTCTATACCCGATAGAGGCAGTTGTTTTCACTTTACCCTGCCCGTCCAAAAATAAAAGTTAGCTGTCATTTGTCAGTTGAAAAGTAGCAACCGAACTTTATATTACAGCTCAACTTTTCCGCAGTGCAGTAATAATCTGTGCGTTTGCCTTGGGAAAAGTAAATTGGTCAATTTCGTCCAGTGTCACCCAGCGAATTTCATCGCATTCAATCGTTTGCGGTTCACCGCTGACGTGGCGGCAGTGGTGGACGTATAGTCTAACTGTAAATTTAGTGTAGTCGTGGTCAATTGTAATCAAGCGATCGCCAACTTCTACGACAATCCCCAACTCCTCCATAATTTCCCGTTTTATGCAAGCTTCGATTGTTTCCCCAGGCTCTATTTTTCCGCCCGGAAACTCCCAGAAACCCCCGTGCAGTCCATGTTGTCGGCGCTTGTCAATCAAAATTTGTTGGCGATCGTTCCAGATTGCAGCAACGCCGATAACTTTGTGGGCCAAAGGAGGAAGAGACATATTAATTGGGAATTGGGTATTGGGAATTGGGTATTGGGAATTTAAGAATAATATCAATAATTATTCAATTATTTAATCTAAAATCTAAAATCTAAAATCTAAAATATTAAGCCCCCATCTTGCGAGGGGGGGCTTGACACTTGGATCACTTAAATGTTCAAAATCTACTAATCGTCCGAGCCGTGTCTCTCACTGGCTTGTAGGGACTTTTCAAAAGTCATTCGCTGTTCGGCATTTTTCAGAAAATAACCGCTAATCATAGCCGAGGCGAGCAATCTACCCAAATGTTCGCGACTGGTAGTCACTGTCACCCCGAAGTGTTCCGAAGGCAAATTCCCCAAAAGTCCAACAATATTTCGCTCCATTACTTGAAACACTTCGTGAGAAGTCGGCTTAGACAACTGAGAAACTGTGTCGGGAGCCATTGACTGCACGTACTGCCATAATAAGTTGGTATTTTCTCCGTCTTCTTCAAAGAATTCTGGGGATTTATTAGATGAGTTGCTCACGAGTACCTCCGTTTCAGATACAGCTTGTTATGTTAGACGCGGGCGGTTAAATTAAATAACCCTTATCTGATCGCTGCTGATCTTTATTACTAAGTAATTACTAATGTAGCAGGACAGTCCTAGCAACCAAGTGGGCACAACCGAATTAAAAGCGGCGGTTTTTACGATTTTAGATTGGGGATTGCAAGTGGGGGGGACCCGATCGCCAATCCCCAATCTAGCTAGCTGGCTAGATAATCGTTGATATCTTGCTTGCGCTTGCGGAGTTTGGTCAAAGCTTCCCGTTCTATTTGCCGCACTCGTTCCCGACTGATGTTGAGACGATCCCCTATTTTTGCCAAAGTTAAGGTTTGCCCGTCTTCTAAACCGAACCGCAAGGCGAGCACTTCTCGCTGTTGTTGAGTCAGTTCCGCCATCAGGTGGTCTAAGTCAGTCCGCAGGGAAGATTGCAGGGCAAAATCTTCTGGCGTAGTACCCGTATCTTCCAACAAATCGCCCAACTCTGTATCTTGATTGTCTCCCACGCGCAAGTCCAGGGAAAGTGGCAGGCGCGCGCGATCGAGATATTCGCGAATCTGTTTGGGAGTCAATTCTAGCTCTGATGCCAATTCAGCAGCCGTGGCCGCGCGGCCGAGCTGTTGAGCAAGTTGCCGCTGAGCCTTTTTAATTTTGTTGAGCTTTTCGGTGATGTGGATCGGCAAGCGGATGGTGCGGCCTTTTTCGGCGATCGCCCGGGTAATTGCCTGACGAATCCACCAATAAGCATAAGTAGAAAATCTGTAGCCCTTAGTCGGGTCAAATTTTTCTACTCCCCGCTGCATCCCGATCGTGCCTTCCTGAATTAGATCCAGTAAATCTACGTTGCGCTTGATATATTTTTTGGCAACAGACACTACCAGACGGAGATTCGCTTCCACCATTTGGCGCTTTGCCCTTTCCCCCTGCTCGATCGTCCGCTGCAACTGTGCCTCAGACAGCCCAACTGCCTGTGCCCATTCAGCCGCCGTCGGGTCGCGGCCTAACTCTTCGGCTAAAATATCTTTCTCCTGATGCAGTGCGGTTGAGCGCTGTACCTGTTTCCCGTAGAGTATTTCTTGCTCATGGGTCAACAAGGGAACGCGGCCGATTTCCCGCAAGTAAGCGCGAACAGAATCTGTATCTGAGGACTTAAGAGTTTTCATGAGCTTTTCCCGCTGAGGATCTGTGCCTCTAAAGGTTTGCGGTAGTCGCAAACCCCTAGCTTTAGCTGGGAAGGAAAGCGGGCGGGGACTTGCGCTTTCCTTCCATTTAAAGAGGCTTAATTTTATGGTAGCGAGCTACTACTCCCAGTCAGCACCATCTCAGGTTAGGTTTTGGTTGGGGTGTGCACAATACTACGTTATGTTAAGAATCTTAACATTTGTGAGAGCACTTGCCTACACTTCTTCATATTTATTTCATGTAAGCTTGGACTGTTGGTACGAGAATACCCGCTTTCCTAGCTTCACAGTTGCATCAATATAAACAAAATCGGCCAAATCTCAGAGGGGGAGAGGGGCACAGGGGCAGAGGGGGATATGGGGAGGGAACACTTTTGGCACAGCGCAAGTGAAAAATACCAAGTGAAAAATAAAATTTAATTGTCCGGCAGCTTCAGTTGGCGATCGCACTCGGACCCAAGAAACCGGCCTTTTTACCGAATCTGCGGGCTGTAAGGAGGTATTTTGGTTAAAAAACCCGATTTCAGGCCACCCGTCTGTCCAAGGGTATAAATCTGAAGTTACACATATTTATGAACCCGCCCTACAGATAAGGATTAATTAACAATTAAATAAGAGATTTGAATTGCAGGCATTCGCTCTCCTATCTGGAAATAAATCTGCGTTTATCTGCGTTTATCTGCGGTTTCCCTATCAATCAAAAATTTATGCAATAAGTCTAATCAGTTCTTTGCCGTTGAGCTTCGTACAACATGAGGGCTGCGGCGATCGACACATTTAAAGATTCTACGCCACGACTCAGGGGAATTTGGATTTGTCGATCGGCCAAACTCCTCAATTCTTCCGACAAACCAGAGCCTTCGTTGCCCAAAACTATCAGAGTCGGCACTCGCAAATCTACTTCCCAATAACTTAAACTGGCCCCGGCGACGGTTGCTAAAATTTGCATTCCTCGATTTTTATAGGCCGAGACTTCGGCGGTTAAATCTGGACTGACTGCCATTGGCAGTTTAAACCAAGCTCCTGCGGAGGCGCGCAGCACTTTGGGATGGTCTAAATCGGCGCTGTCTGCGCTCAGCAGCAAACCGTCAGCATTAGCAGCCGCAGCCGTGCGGACGATCGCCCCCAAGTTGCCGGGATCTTGGATTGTTTCTAGGGCTATTCCTAAAGTTGACAATTCTGCAGGCTCTGTTGCGGTGCGGGGTGCGGTGGCGACAATGCCGTCGGGTTGGACTGTAGTGGCGATCGACTCTAACACTTTTGCACTTACTAATTCTGTGCGATCGGCTAAATTACCAACTTGCTCCCAAAGTTCCCCGTGCTGATCCAGCCATTCAGGAGTGCAGCAAACCGTTGCTAGCGGGTATTTGGCAGCGCAAGCTTCCTCCAGCAAGTGCGTCCCTTCGAGTAAAAATAATTGTTGTTCCCTGCGTCCCTTCGAGCTGTGCAGCTTGCGAATTTCTTTAACTAGGGGGTTTTGAATACTTGTCAGCATTGTTTAATTCAGCAGAGCGAATGGGGTTATTGCCTTTACCGGGTTAACCCCAAACTTCCTTCTGCCTTTGGAATGCGGAACCCGGGACTTGAACCCGGAAGGCTTGCACCACATGAACCTGAATCATGCGCGTCTACCAATTCCGCCAGTTCCGCATCGGTCACGATTTACTACTCTGCCATAAGTTCGCGAATCTGTCAAGTGTTTTGGGGAATTTATTTTTTTATGGGCTGCAAGTAATATTTTGCACAAATTACTGTTCGGGTTGAGAAATGCTTTAGTTTCGAGGATTTACTGTTAGCCAAACATCGCAAAACGCTGTGCAGTTGAGTAGGGTGCGTCAGATCGCGTCCGGTTATTAATAATCCACAAGCTTTGATCTGACGCACCCTACGGGATTTGCTCACAAAATGGGAATCTAATCGGCCAAATCGGGGAAAACCTCGCGCACGGCCGGATGCACCAATCGGTGATTCTGCACGTTCAATCCCTTCGCCAGACTCGGATTCATTTCCAAAGCTTTAATCCCGTTATTTGCCAACTGCAAAACATAAGGCAAAGTGCTGTTATTCAAAGCTTGAGTCGCAGTCCAAGGCACAGCACCGGGCATATTCGGCACGCCGTAATGCACGACTCCTTCCTCAACATAAGTAGGATTTGTGTGAGAAGTTACCCGCAAAGTTTCCACGCAGCCGCCTTGGTCAACGGCTACGTCAACAATCACAGAACCGGGGTGCATCTTCGCAACAAATTCGCGAGAAACCAGCACCGGAGCTTTTTTACCTAAGACCAAAACCGCACCGATTAACAAATCAGCATCCGGTACAACTGCTTCAATTTGCAAAGGACTGCTGTAGAGGTATTCTACTCTGGAACCGAACAGAGTTTCCAAGTAGGCTAAGCGATCGACATTTACGTCTAAAATCTGCACTCTCGCGCCCATTCCTACAGCAATTCTGGCTGCTTCTGTGCCGACAATTCCGCCGCCCAAAATCACAACTTTACCCGGTCTTACCCCCGGTACACCGCCCAAAAGTACGCCCCGGCCGCCTTGCTGTCGTTCCAGAAACCGAGCTCCGAACTGCACGGCCAAACGCCCTGCAATAATACTCATCGGCGTCAGCAGCGGCAATTTTCTGTCCGGGAGTTCGACGGTTTCGTAGGCGATGGCCTGGATTCCGCTGCTGATTAAATGCTCGGTTAATGTGCGATCGGCCGCCAAGTGCAAATATGTAAACAGCAACTGCTCTTTTTGCATCAGCGGATACTCAGCAGGCAGCGGTTCTTTAACTTTAACAATTAGTTCGCGATTCCAGACATCTGAAGCCTTTAAAACAATCTTAGCCCCTGCTTCAACGTAGTCCTCGTCCGCGAAACCGGCCCCAGCACCAGCATTCGTTTCCACAAAAACTGTGTGGCCTTTGTCCGAACAAGCCCGGACACTTGTGGGACTGAGCCCGACTCGAAACTCTAAATCCTTGATTTCCTTGGGGACGCCTATTTCCATCTATAACCTCTAATCTCAGGCATACGTAGATCGAATCTAACCTAAAAACCATCCCCAGCGGGACAATACCATTGTAGATTTTAGATTTGGCAATCCGGCTGGGCTAGGAGAATTTTTGTTGGATTTTCCGCCAGATCGATCGCAATTTCCCAGATTGATTGTTTTCCATCAAGTCGATCGTCTTTTTAGCTTGTTCCAACTGTAACTGTAGCTGTTGAATTTGATATTGGTAATTCTGCAATTCGGAATTGGCTTCCTCCAACGGAATTCGCAGTGCCGTTTCCCCAGTATTTTTCCTGATTGCAACATCGTGATAGCCTAGAGACTGAAAGGCAAAAAATACGATTTCCCAGTTATTCGCAATACAAAACTCATTGACTGCTTTCGCCACACCGTAAGGCATCAACTCGCATACCGACCAATTCGTGTAATCGTTAAAAACCATCATCCCTTCGGCTTTCACTTTTGTATAACCTTGCTGAATATCTTTGCATACACCTTGATATTCGTGGTCGGCATCGATATATATCCAGTCAAAATACTCGTCAGGAAAGCTCCTTAAAATTGTCGAAGAATCCCCTTCGTGAAGCTCTACCGTTCCATTTTCTATCCCTTCTTGAACTAGACTTTTTTGTTTTTTGCTGATTTCTGCTTTGAATAAATCAAAATTATAATCGATCAAATGCAGCTTTTTGGGCTTGGCAATAGCAAGAATCTTTTCCGCAAAGCGCCCGTACTGAGTTCCCACCTCAGCCACCACACTATCTTTCGGCAGATATTCCAATATCTTTAATCGACTTTCAACAAAGCGACAATTCTTAACGTTACAATCTTGAAGCTTTGGGGCCGAAAGCACCAATGGGTTGTCATCCAAATTATTCCATTTCTCGTTACTCCAGTCCTTAGTTGCTTGTAAAAATCTTTTTTTGTATTCGATAAAATCAAACATATTATTCCGATGATAATTGAACTCGAAGCCCTGGGGGAATATCTAATCAATACCAAGCATTTTGTAGTCAGTGCCTACGTTTTTTTGCCCATTCAGAAACAGTGAGTAAAGTCCCTAGTACATTTTTTTGACATTTTTGACCTTTGGGCAATTTTGTCGGCTACAAAAAATGCTAGGGTAATCGTATTTGATTTGTGAACGAGATTTTTTGTAGAGGAACCTCTGATTCTGTATAGAAGGAGAAAACAAAGAAATATTGACTTTGATAAATCCTGAAAGGATTACTATTTAATTTTAAGTTAACCCTATTTTAGATTAAAATACATTAGGGTTTAATAGATGTGATTAAATAATAGCTGATAGACAGTCTACTGTCAATATATTTTATGGGTCACTTATAATTTAACAGGCTTACACTCAGGGGGTCTCAAAACAAATGCCACGGATACCTACCTTAACATTCGATCGCGGAACGCTCCTCCTACACCCGCCGCCCAAAGGCAGAGACTGGGTGGACTTTGCGACATGGGACGATCGCGTGGAAAAATTCCGCATTCGAGCCATTCACTACCGCCCGCTGGTAGAATGCCTCCAAGCCGAGTGCATTCACTTCACCGACGAAGCTAGGGGATACGAACTACTCGAACTCGTACCCAGCGTGGAAATACAGCCTTACCCCCATCAAGAACAGGCCCTCGCAGCTTGGCAGGAAGCAGGAAGCCAAGGAGTAGTCGTCCTCCCTACCGCTTCCGGCAAAACTTATCTGGCACAATTAGCCATGCAAGTCACTGGTCGCAGTACATTAATTGTAGTACCAACTCTCGATTTAATGCACCAGTGGTACGCTAATTTAAAAGCAGCTTTTCCCGACATCGAAATCGGATTGTTGGGCGGAGGTTCGCGGGACAAAACGCCAATTTTAGTGGCAACCTACGACAGTGCAAGTATTCATGCAGAAACCTTGGGCAATAAATACGGCTTGCTGGTTTTTGACGAATGCCACCATTTGCCAACAGACTTTTATCGAGTAATTTCCGAATATGCGATCGCGCCTTTTCGACTCGGACTGACAGCTACACCCGATCGCACAGATAACCGCCACAGTGATTTGCATTTCCTGATCGGCCCGACAGTATTTAGCAAAAGGCCCGAAGATTTGGCAGGCGATGCTTTAGCCGACCATAAAATAGTTCAAATTATGGTAAAACTGTCAACAGAAGAAACCGACCGCTACGCCGAATTAATCAACATTCGCAACGACTTCTTAAAACAGTCTAACATCAGAATATCCAGCCTGGATGGTTGGAAACAGTTTATCATGGCAAGCGCGCGATCGCCCCTGGGACGGCGCGCCATGCTAGCCCACCGCCAAGCCAAAGAAATCGCCCTTTGTACCGAAGGCAAACTGCGAATCTTAGCCAAAATACTAGCAGAACACTCTCCCCAGCGCACCCTAATTTTCACCGGAGACAACGCCACAGTTTACCGAATTTCCCAAGAATTTCTCATCCCTACAATTACCCACCAAACCCCAGTCAAAGAACGCCACGAAATCCTCGATCGCTTTCGCAGCGGCGAATACAAAACCCTCGTCGCTTCCCACGTCCTCAACGAAGGAGTGGACGTTCCCGACGCCAGAATTGCTATCATATTGTCAGGAACCGGCAGCGAACGCGAATACATTCAGCGATTGGGTCGAGTTCTCCGCAAAAGCAGCGATGTAAATAAGTTAGCTATTCTCTACGAAGTCGTCACCGAAGACACCAGCGAAGAAAGAACTTCTCAACGCCGCCGAGGAGGAATGCAGCCTCACAAACCCCAACCACAAATACAAATAGAACCGCCAAAGCCAGAATATCAGAAATTAGAAATTGTCAAACCGACACCCATTTACGGAGTCAACCGAGAGACAAGCAAAAAAGCAGCAGAATCACCCGCCAAATGGGGAGAAGACAATGATGAAATTCCCTGGTAGTAAGCCTAAATAAGTTAGTTGTGGGATGGGTAGTCTTAGCGAAAAGATGGCTAGATTTAAATCACTCCTAGGTCTATTTAAAAACTACAATCTACAATCGATTTACGCAGTCAACCGAGAGGCGACTAAAAAGCAGCCGAATCGCCAGCAAAATGGGGAGGAAAAAATGATGTGTCCAAGGAAAATTGAAGATTGCCAAAGTAGAGTATAATCTCAATATCAACTAATTTACATTACCTAAAAATGAGCGAAACTGCACAACTAAGTAACTTTAAAAGTTTCCCCAAACATACAGGAGTTTGGGAGGGAGACTGGACAATACTCGATGCCGACTGCAAGGAAACCGTGCGTTTTACAGCAGTGTTAACCCAGAAAATAGTTGATAACGAGTGGAGGCAAACTAACGTTCAAACTTATGCCAATGGCAAGAGTGAAACCCAAAATTTTGTGGGTCATGTTGTCGGTGAAGGGCAAGTGCAAATTGAAAGTCCAGACTCGGTTTTTTCCAACTACAAGACACTAGCGACAGAAGTTGGAGACAATTTGATAATATTTCAAATATGGGACAAAGCAACGGGTAGTCTCAGGGCTGTGGAAACAATCAATCTTGTCAGTTCCGATCGCCGAATTCGGACTACCCAAAGCTTGACAGAAGAGGGAAAACTTAGGGGAGTTATGGTGATTGTCGAACAAAAAATTGAGTAGAACTTTTCACTGCTTATGCTACCAACTGATTTATTAAGTCACCGCCAAAACGGGGAATCAATTATTCCTCTCCGCCTCAAGATAGATGCTAAAAACTTAGAAGCAGCTACAGAAATGATCAACTGCTTCCAAGAGTCGATCGGCAAAACCCAAGGCGAGCTCGACGGACGCTTGCTAGAATTAGAAGGCGACAGCCCGGACTATCGGCTGAAACGGGGATTAGCGCACCTGCTGAAAGGCGGTTTCTGCACCTTGGAAGTCATCAGTCCCCTAGAACCCTCAGAGTTGAGACAGCGGGTTTTTGCCTTGTCTGCGCGATCGACTCCCAGCCCTCAATCTACTCAATTAACCCTGGAAAAAGTAGCAAGTGAACTCAGCCAAGAGTTAAACAGAGAAGTTTTGCCTCACGAAATCACTACAGGTTTATACGCCGATTTAAACGAAAACAAAATCCTCACTGAGTTTAATGCACCAACACCCGAAAACTTGCTTCACAAATACAATCTTTCTCAAGTTCAAGGCATATTTTACCGAGCAAGTCAAGTCCAATTAACCGCCCACCGCAACGATCCAGGAGAATACAAACTCTTATTTCGCTATCTGAAACTATTTCAATTAATGACTTACATCGAAGGCGATGCAGACCACGGTTTTACACTGACAATAGACGGCCCTACAAGCTTATTCAAACCCAGCACCCGCTACGGCTTAGCCCTGGCGAAAATGCTGCCCGCCCTGCTGCACGTCACTAAATGGAGTATGCACTCGACACTGCACACAAAAGATCCTTTTAGTGGCGTTTTGAAAACAGGTAAATTTACCCTAAATTCCGACTGCGGTTTAGTCAGCCACTATCCCCCTGGCAAGCCTTATGATAGTATGTTAGAAGCAGCATTTGCTGAAAGATGGAATTCCACAAAAACCGAGTGGCAACTAGAGCGAGAAGTTGATTTAATTCCGATTCCAGGTAGCGTGATGATTCCCGACTTTCGGTTAGTGCATCCCGACGGGCGAGTATTTTTATTAGAAATAGTTGGCTATTGGCGGCCGGAGTATTTGCAAAAGAAATTTGCACAAGTACAGAAGTCTGAATGCGATAACTTGATTTTAGCTATTTCCGAACGGCTGAATTTAGAAAAAGCCGGAGTGAATATAAAAGACGTACCAGCAAAAGTAGTCTGGTTTAAAGATAAATTGCTGCCCAAATCAGTCCTCGAAGTCCTCGAAGAGTAACCAATCCGCGCATCAGTTGCAAACTTCTTTCTTTCTTTCTCTCTCTCTGCGCCCTCTGCGCCCTCTGCGGTTCAAAAAAATCCTCCTCAAAAATATCGCCCATTCCCAGCTATACTAAAATGAGAATATCCCCAAATCCTTGCCACCGCTTACTCTCACCCTAGAACCGATTGAAAAATGGCAGACACAAGTATTGTCGAAAGAATCAAAAAGCTTTTAGCCCTCGCCACCTCATCCAATGAAAACGAATCGACTGCAGCGGCCGAAAAAGCTTCCCTTTTACTGGCACAGTACAATCTCAGCCTCGCGGATTTAGGGCCAAATCACCAAGAAGAGATTGACGAAGACTCAGTTGAAACAACATCCAAATTTGTCACTTGGAAAATGATGCTGCTTTCGGGAATTGCCGACGCTAACGGTTGCACTGCCATGCGAAACACTTATAATGGCAGTATGTTTTTGGTGGGAACTTCTACAAACCTGATTGTTTGCAAACATCTCTACGAGTATTTGAGTTCGGCGATTGAAAAAAGGGCTAAATACCGCAAAGGAAACGGCAGGGGGTTGGCGTATCTGAATGCTTTTCGGGTTGGATGCGCGACGAGGTTGAGACAAAGATTGTTGGAACAAAAACAGGAGATGGAAAAGTCGGGGATTCCGGGTTCGGGGGATACGGCGGCGACTCCAGGGATTGTAGTGCGATCGATGTTTGAGAAAAATCAACAGGCGATCGCGGATTACCTAGAGGGCCGAGGGGCTAAAGTTAAAACCAGAAGTGGTTCTCAAGTCAGCAGCGCGGCGGGTTTTTATTCGGGGTATGAAGTGGGCGACAAAATTAGTTTGCACAAGCAAGTGCAGCCGGAAGGGGATATGAAACAACTTAATGAATGTCTTTGAGTTGTCGATAGTAATTGATGGATAATCAAAACAGGTAAAATTAAAGCAAATTACAAATTAGGTCAGTTGGTGTACTGAAAAGTTGAGTATCATGCACCTTTATCCTGACTCTTTTTAAGAGTATTGAAAACTTGCCACAAGATAAATGTAGCAATTAGGCTGAGGAAAAGTGCAGCCAATCCCCAAATTATCACTGATATAATAACACAAAATATTCCTATTAAGGCTAAGGCAAATAATAATCCAATAAATATTGGTATAACCAACCAATGTTTAAATGCCAGTCGAATTAAAGATTTAAATAACTTGGAATATCTTTGCTGTTCTAAATACAAAAAAACCAATTTAATCAGTATTGCTATCTCTCGTTCATATTCCCCAAGTTCCTTGGCAATTGGTAATGTCTGCTCGTATAACTCAATAGCTTGTGGTTTGTATCCTAGTTTTAAAGTGGTAGATCCTAAACGAGCCAATGCTACCATTTCCATGTCACGAGTCCCTGTTGTTTGTGCCAATAATATAATTTGCTCGTAACAACTTTTTGCTTTTATGTAATCTTCTTGCTCAGAGTAAATACCTCCCACACTAACCAGAGCCAAGATTTCGGCTTCACTGTTATTGATTTCACTTAGAAGAATTAATATGAGCTGATAATACTCTATAGCTTTAGGATAGCTTTTTAGTTCCTTATAAGCTTCTGCAATACCCAATAAGACAGCTATTTCTATCTGGTTGCCCATCTGTCGCACAATTGGTAAAGCCTTCTGATAGCACTCAATGGCTTTGATATAATCTTTTAAAGCTGTGTAAGTTATTCCCAAACCAAACAATGCCAAAAACTCTCCTTCAATGTCACTTTTTATTTGTCGCGCTATGCTCAAACTTTGCTGGTAAAAGTTAATAGCTCGATTGTAATCTTCTTGTCGGTAATAAATCCATGCCAAATCTGCTAGTGCCTGTTTCTGACCCAATGGGTCTTGTATTTCTTTTGCTATTGATAAATGCTGATTGTGACACTCAACCGCATTAGTATAATCTTTGAGACGGCGGTAAACTGCACCCACATTCATAAAAGACTTTTCCACACCTTTACTGTATTGAATGTCTTGCATTATATTCAAGCTTTCCAGTAGGCATTGCATAGCTGTAGCATATTCTTTACGAGAGCGGTAAACGACTCCTAAACCTCCTAATGCGGCTCCTTCAAGTTGGCGATCAGAAATTTCTTGTGCAATGAGCAAACCTTGCTTTAAATACTCTATTGCTTGAGTAGAGTTACCCTGGGTATGGTAAAAACCGCCCAAATTTGTTAGTGCCACGCCTTCCATACGACGGTCTGGGATTTGCCGTGCAATAGCTAAACTATCCTGATAGCAATTTATTGTTTTGGAAAACTTTCTTTGAGATAAATAAGTATTTCCGAGACTTACCAAAACTATCCCTTCTAGATGGCGGTCTTGAGTTTCCAGTGCAATACTCAAGGCTTGCTGATTGTATTCAATCGCTATTTCATAGTTTCCTAAAGCTTGATACGCATTGCCCAGACCATTTAAAAAACCAGAATTAACTATTGGCGATGTCAACTTATGTAAAATCAGGTTATAAACTTCGATTTGTTCTAAATAGTATCCCCAATTACCCAGTTGATTGTGTAAAGTTTGATTTGTTTGTGTATCTAAAGAAGTAAAAAAAATTTCACTAGCTCTTTCCCAGTCTTCCACTTCGCAGAGATGGTAGAACGCTTCCAGATAGCGCCGCACTTTGTCTAAATTGGTAGCATCAGGCGGTGGATCGTCCTCAACCGTGAGGTAGTATTGTACTGCGGTGTATTCGGCCATTTGCTCAATCGGAACTTCATCTAAATTGATTCCTAGCTTGGCAAAAAGCAATAGCCCTGAACTTAATTCATTAATCGTCATACTGACTTCACCTCATGTTTCAAAGTTTGCACTAACTTTTTATAGTGTTCTAGCGCCACACTGCGAACTAAATTGTGTTGCCCTAAAACCCGCTTATTATTGTGGTTAACTGATTCCTCAACTAGATAGCGATTGCACAATTCCTCTAGAGCTTTGTCTTTCCGCACTTCGCTACAGTCTTGAGCTTCTAAACGCTTCACCAAGTTTACTAACTGCATCAGCCACCCCTCCTCTTGTACCGGAGCGCGATACACAGAAGCAGCGCAAACCAATATATAAGCGTCCTTGACCTGCTTTTCCAATCGGTCAAATACAATTTGCAAACGTTTTTTGTTCACTTGATCTCGCACTTCCCTTGTGAGTTTATGTAACTCCCACTCGTCTTTTTCTCCCAAAACTTTTCCTTGCTCTGCCTCTGCTAGAGCCTTTTCCACGTCTTTTATCTTGTCGCAGATATCATTCCAGTAGGCTTGCACATTCCCATTAAAAGGCTCATTTTCAATTTCCCCGCTAATTACCCGCAAAACTAGAGGATGACCCTTGTAAGCTTTGCCAATTCTCAACAAGAGAAGTCTATCCGCTAACTCTAGACCAATATCTAACCCTGTGGTCTTGAATAATGCCACCTGCTCCGATTCGTCCAGTCCGTACAAGATTTGTTGATGCCAGAAAGGTTTGTAACGGAAATCTACCAACTTAACGGGGCGATCCTGTGATGTGATGATCAACCGGCTTTGGCAAGATTCTGCTGATAATACGGCCAAAAAGAATTTTTCCCACCACTCATCGACAAAATCACCCCAGCCTCCTTCTTGATTTTCCTTTAGCAGGTTCTCCAGAGAATCAATCAGCACAAGCACCTGATTCTCGCGCAGGTGTTTCACTAACTTGTCAAACAATCGTTCTGGCTTGTTATCCTCTGGTGAAGCTTCCCCATACCACTTGTATAGCCAATCCTTGGCGACACTCACAAAGTCTGTGGCTTTCCCCTTATCAAAATTTGCTATACGCCACCTGTTCTTCCAATCTTCCTGTAACCAGTCTTGCAACTCCACTGCCAATTTTTCAGCCAGGGCAGTTTTACCTATGCCTGTTAAACCGAGGATGAGTAATAAGCGACACGACCCGCGAAGCCGATCGCTCAGTTGTTTCACCAGCTTCTCACGACCTTCCTCCCCACCCACCCAGAAAGAGTCATATTGTGAAAACTCTGGAATCGCCTTTGTTTGTGGCAATAGGTTATTGTCAACCTGCACTTCCCCGTCATCTATCCCCACACCCTTATAAAGTGCAACAAAGTTATCTTGCCGAATAGCCCGCCCGCCTTCCAACGTCTGCACGGTCGATTGATCGACACTGGTGCTTGGGTTTGCGATCTTCGGTTCCTCACCACCTACCCAAGTCTCATCATCATAGACTGATGGCTGCGATTCGTTAATCCCTTGAGAATTACCCACACCTATCAACTCAGGCATTGACTTGGCAAACAGAGCAATTAACCCTGGTAGTTTGCGTTCTCTTTCATCTCGAATCTGAAACTTCTTATAAAGCGTTTTCAAATGCTGCTGTACTGCTTGTTCGCTTCCTTGACAAATGTCAAGGGCAATTTTTGCCTTACTCTCACCCGCTAACACTCTCAGGAGTACCTGCTTGGGCTTGCAGTTGGAAGGTAGTGTCTCGAAAATCTTTCTGACTGTTTTGGCATCCATATTAGGCGTTTCTCATAAAAATGAGATTTGTCTCACTACCAATATATGAGATTCCTAGCTGTCATGCTTAAAAAGTCAAGCCACAGAGGAAACTTTGATTATGACAAGCCTCAATAATCGACAATCACCCAACTTCCCCATTCAACTAGAACTACCTGTAATGCCTCAGAAAATAGATCCACTCAAACAAATGGAAGAAGCAATTCAAAGTATGCTAGACCTAACATGGAAAACTGTGCTACTTCACATATCAGCACGTACTACTAAAGAACTGATGCGACAGCACGGAAAACTGATTGCTATCCATGATGGCGAAGCCCGGATTAAAGTTTCCTCAACACCACTTTTGCTAATGGCAATTCACAAACTTCCTGATGTTGAATCAGCCTTCAGAAAAGCTTTTGGCACTACAGTCAAAATCCGTCTCGAAGTGTAAGTGATATCGTTTCCGGTGACAGCGTATTATTCAATGCTTTGCCCGCGTGCGGTGCGTGACAATCAATAGTCCCACCGCCGCGAGTTAAAGTCTTCCCGTGGCCACGCACCCTACGACTGATATCTTGCACAGAGTACGATCGCCCTCCATCAATCAATTCCGCTTCTTCAAAAATCTGTCTAGTCGTCAACTCCAAACCAGGCAGCAACTCATCCACAATCGGTGTATTATCCGTATAAACTTGACTCGAACCATCGGCGAAAAAGCTTTTTATTAAAATAGCTTCTGGATCTATCACCCAAACTCGCGGAACTCCCGCCGCCAAATAATCTTTCGCCTTCTCTTCAAATTCCTTCATACTTTGATCCGGTGATATAATCTCAATCACCAGTTCAGGAATTGCGGGACAAGCTTGATTCCGCCGATAACTTTGCGGTAAACGTTCATAAGAAATATACAGTAAATCTGGTACAGGAGCCCAGTTTCGATCCTGACGCTTTAATAGAACCGCTAATTCTGGAAAGACTCTACCTTTTCCCCGACTCCATAGACGCAATAGGAAATTTAAAGCTCCCTGTAAACTGGAATGAAAAATTTTTGGAGACACTTTAGGGACTGCTTCACCATCTACAAACTCACAATATACATCTCCGTCGGGCAAAGCTAGAAATTCTGCTAAAGTGAGTTTGGTTCCGATGCCTACCATGACTCCCAGCCCTCTCGCTAATTAGTTGATATAAGTATTGTATAAAATTTTCCAAATTTCTTAGAAGTGCGATCGCCCTTCTCTCTCTATGCCAAAAGTGGAACAGGCCTCCCGACTGTGAATTTCTGTGAATTTCTGCGCCTCAAAAATCAAAATCCCAATTCCCCAAAAACAATAGCGGGGCAGGCCATCCAGCCCGCCCCACCTTCTCCAAAAGCCCCAAAACCATTCACTTCACCCAGGCAGGATGAGCCATCAAAGCCGCAAACGGCTGCACTCCTCGCAACTGATTTGACAGCGGCAAATGCCCTCTCGGCGCGCTCAAATCCCAGATAAACTCTTGCGGGTATCGCGTCCAATTATTCCCCTTTTTCCAGCCAATTAGCGGCCACAACTTATCCCAATTCTTGCCCGAACTCAGCCAAATTTCCCGCTGCACCGAAAAGCCGAATTTGCCTTCAGAATGAACTTTCCACAGCGTATTAATTGTTTGCAAATCCGCCACCGGCAAACTTTCAACTTGCGTAAAATACAGCCACTTTCTCTGCGGGGTAGTTCCCCCCGCCAATTCACAAAGCTTGTCTAAAGTCAAGCGATCGGCTTCTTGAAATTCCTGTAACGCCAATAATTGTTGCAGCGGAGTGTAATCAATGTTAGAGTCCGATCGCAGCGGCACAAGCCCAGTCGGAAAATTCGCTTGCAAAAACTCCCTCGCTCTCGGAGAATTAGCACTGTAAAGAATTTGGTAAGCCTTACCCATTACCGCAGTCGGTGCTTCTGACTTGCGCTCTAATAAAAATTCCATCAATACATCCCAACCGGAATCTGCTATTTGTTGTTGTAGCAGTTGCAATTGAGTTTTTTCCGAACCTGACCTCAACTGAGAGCGGAGTTCGGCTGTATCGGCCGCCGAGTCTAGAGGAGAAGTAGAAATCGAGTCAGTCATGAGAAACTATCAGCTATCAGCTATCAGCTATCAGCGATTAGCTGAAGCCCTGGTTTTCCCCCATTGTACAATGGTACTGACTCCGATTCACTTCTCTGTACTCGGATGCCTGCGCGCAACGCCGCCTGGTTTAGCCGATCGCCCTCACCCTCTTGGCCAATGGCAGCAACAGCAAAAAAGTCTACCATCTGAATTTTACGATCGATGCCATGTCAAAGAGTTTTTCTTGAACCTAGTCGTCCACGATCGAAACCCATGCAGGGAAGGAAGGCGGAAAAAAGTTTATGTCATATTCCGAGTCTTCCCACTCTTTGACCCAAAGCGGCACGGCGCCGGGGCTAGGAGTTGCAGAAAAGGTGCGTTCTTTGACTTCGATCGAGTGAAATAGCTGTTTTAAAGTATCTCCCCGATCCAAAGCTTCGCTGAGGATGTCGTCCAACTCAGGATCGACCCGTTTGACACGGTTTTTGTCCTCCTCCAGCCACAGAAGTTTCAAAGACTTCAGATCCCTCGGACTGAGGATGCTCTTGTAATACACCCGCTTGAGGGTCGCTACGGGCTCCAATGAGCGTTCGATCCGGCGAATTTGCTGAACTCGCAGGTAGTGCCATTCCGCTAAACGCTTGCGTTCCGAAGGCGGGAGGGTGCCCTTCCCGGCTGCGTGTTTGTAGTCGTATTTAATCAAACTGCAAGCCATATTGGCTAGCAGGTGAATCAACTGTTTTTCTTTGGGTGTCGCCTGACGCCGTTCCTGGGTTCGTGTCAATACGCGCTGTCTGCGGGTAGTTTCGAGAGTATTTTCCATTGGGTTTTTACGATATCAAATACGATTGTGCCAGATCCGAATCCCGAACATCAGAAGGTAAGGAAGTTGATAGGCGGGGAAACTCCACCGACAGACTCGCCTTACCTGTTTATTTTCCCATCCACCGTTCTCTGAAACTGATCCCCACCCCCGGGATTAGGTAGACCGATCTTGGGATCGAGTTTTAACCGCCTCCATCAGAGGCGGTTGCGACAACAAATGCCACCACAACCACAACCACAACCGCACAAGAGCAAACCACACAAGAGCGCCAATTATGTCCTGCCTTTACCCGTTTTTACCTCTTCTTGGTCCCCATCCTCATTCGTTCCAGTGTAGTTAAAGTCGGGACGACTCTCCCAAGCCGTCAAACTGCTGGCTGATGAATGTTGTGGGGCGATCGGGGAAGCGCTGGCGCTGCCTGCCTGGAAAAAGCCGAAGCCAGCCGAGGCAATTACCCCTAATACTAAGATGCTGTTTTTCATGTTCGATGACCCTGATTTCCGTAGATTGACACTTTTTGGCTAACCCGATCTGTCAGAAATGGGTTGATGCAATAGCCCACTTGTCTTCTGATAAATCTGCCTGCCATAATCAATTCAGACAGGCACACCCGCTTGCGATCGGAAACGCCGGAAGTGACGTGTTACTAACGTCCACGATCATCCATCAACCCGAATTTTTTGGGTAGTGGAGCGAAAGCCATCAGGGCGTCGATCCATCAGGGAGTTATGCCATCAGGGTGCTAATCCATCGGGTAGTTAAGCCATCAGGGCGCATCTTCTACAATTAGCCACCGACTTAACTTTTATAGTTGAGTAAGTGGTTAGCCTGGTACTGACAAAGCCTTTAAGAATTAAACTTTTTGTGGATGCATCCTGAAAAGTTTGTTCTTTAGGAATCCCCGAACGCGAAAGCCCGGGGAAAGTCAGCAGCATGGAATTCCATGCAATCTAAGTCAACTAAAAAAACGCAGATTAACGATATCTCCCACTCAAGCAGTCCTCAGCAAAACGCTGGGGTTTTTTATTGGCAGCCATTCTTCAGCGTTTATCTCTGGCATCCGGCAGGCGTAGCTGAGGGCAGAAGGTAGACGGCGCTGTGGTTATGAGTTTCCCTCCCAACATCATACCACCGGGTGATATTTAAAGTATTATTGTAAAAAAATGTGAAAAAAAAGGGCGTTTTAGCGTTCTTAATCCGATCGAGTGAAAATTCATCAATTATGTGAACGAGTGTAAAAAATTAAGTTGCGGGCTACAATTGGGCCGATCGTAGGATTTGGGGCGAACGCTTGCAAAGATACGGTAAAGATTGACAAGGAGAAAGCTGAGCTAGTAGACAATAGAGAAAGAGGAACAAAAATTTTCCACGATAGCAAGCTGGCAATAATTCCACTTTGTAACCTTTCGACCGCACAGCATAGGGGTGTAAAATCTTGATGAATTCCCAGATGACAGCAGAAGTCAACTCAACGTACCACTATCAAGTCGGAGGATATTTGCCTGCCGGTGCGCCCACCTATGTCAGGCGATCGGCAGACAGCGAGCTCTACGAAGGACTCAAAGCCGGAGACTTCTGCTACGTGTTGAGTTCGCCACAAATGGGCAAGTCCAGCCTGCTAGTGCAAACGGCCAAAAGGTTGCAAGCCGAAGGTACAGTTTTTGCCGCCATCAACTTGAGAAGCATCAGCAGCCCAGATATCTCTCCCCAAAAGTGGTACGCAGGAATCATGTACCGCATGGCAAGCAGTTTACACATCACAAACAGGTTTGATGCCATCAAGTGGTGGAACGATCGCGAACTGCTATCACCGGTGCAGCGATTGGAGATATTTATCGAAAAAGTTTTGCTCAAGTCACTTCAGCAAAATCTGGTAATTTTCATAGATGACATTGACAGCATCAGCAGCCTAAGTTTCAGTACCAGCGATTTTTTTGCTTTGATCCGGGCTTGTTACTCGAAACGGGCAGAGCAACCGGAATACGATCGCCTGACTTTTGCTGTTATGGGAGTAGCAGCCCCCTCAGAATTGATTCGAGATCCCAGATGCAACCCTTTTAATATTGGACGGCAGATTCATTTAAGTCGATTCCAACTGCACGAAAGTTTGCCCCTAGCAAAAGGATTGGCTCTCAAAGCTTTTCGCCCCCAAAAAGTGCTCCAAGAAATATTAGCGTGGACGGGCGGTCAACCGTTTCTCACTCACAAACTTTGCCACTTGGTACTTGAATACGGGCCTTTTATTGGCAGAAATTCCGAAGCTCAGCAGGTTGAAAAACTAATCAAACACAGAATTATTAAAAATTGGGAAGAAGAAGACGAACCCCAACATTTGATACCCATACGCGATCGCATTTTCCATAGCCACTGCGACCTGACGCGGCTGTTAACGCTGTACCAGCAAGCTTTGCAACCTGTCAAGGCAACAAAACCGGGGGAATCGCAGGGACTACCAGCAGAATACTCTCCCGAAAAACTAGAATTGCAACTGTCAGGACTGGTTGTTAAATCTCACGGTAAATTAATAGTTTCCAACCTAATTTATCAGTCAGTTTTTAATCAATTCTGGGTAGAAAAAGAGCTGGGAAAATTGGCTCCCTACCACTCGGCGCTAGCAGCATGGCTGGCTTCAGACCGCGAAGATGAATCGCTGTTATTGACAGGGGAAAGTTTGCAGTCAGCTTTGGATTGGGCTGCGAACAAAGAATTAAGCCAAGAACACTACTGGTTCTTGAATCCCGATCGAACTTTTGGGGAACAACCGACAGTGGTTGTCGCACAAGTTGCAGACATCAGCGTAGACACAGATGCAGACAGCCGCATCCTCACCCCGCCCTCAGATAGTGTTCCAACTGGCAGCAACGAACAGATATTGTACGATCACATCGTCTCCTGCGTGGAAACAGAATCCCCCGCACAGGTGATCGAGCGGTTCCGAAAGCTATTTATCGACGGCATGGGCTATCCTGATCGAGAGATTGAAGCAACTTTGTACAGTATAGTCTCCGTCAAGCGATTGGATCAGCACTTTAAATATATCCTACACCGCTGCTGCTACATCCCGATCAACCGCTGGCAATTGCAATCACACAACCAGTTCGCCATCGCAAATTTAGTAGCTTTATTTAAGCAGAGTTCTCCCAGATTCGGGACGGAATTTTACATAGTCAAGCGCTTGCAAGAACAAATAGCTTTCTTTACTAAAAGTGAAGAGTTTCAGACCCTAGAGCGCTTAGTAAAAGCCCTAGATAGAGAGGCGGAACCGCAGCAACAAGATACTGATTCTCCTTTGGGCGAATTGATATGTCGGTATCCTTATTTGTACGGCTATTCTCTACTGAGCAAGGGCAGCATTGAGGAAGATCAACAAACCATTCAAAAACTGGCATTTCAAAGACAGCAACAATTTGAAACACACTTGTCTCAATATTTAAATTATTTGGTTGAGCCGAGAAATACAGAAATAGGAATTGTGCAGCGAGCGCCTAATCCCACACTTTTGAACGATGCAGAACTGCACTTAGCGGTCAGGGAATTTGCCGGAAAAGTAGCAGGCGATCGCAGCTACAAAGAAGCGGCTCAATTTTTCCTGAGAGATTCCAGAAAAACTCCATCTTACGGCTCATTTAAAGTCGATTTATATGAATATTTAATAGCGTCTATCGAACCAGAATACGGGGGGCGTCAATTTAATGACCGTTTGTACAAACAAATCAAAAATACATTGCGAGAACATGACTCGGTGAAATTCAATAATTCATTGTTAGTTCGGACTTGCCACCAGTTGTTCAACTTCTTAGTAGTGGAAAATTCCCAACATCCCAGCCACTACGTTTTTTACGACTTGGTGTACAACCTCGGCGCCAGCAGGACAATGGGTTTACTGCTGAAACTTGTACTGCTTTCGGGCAAGGTCAAACCCGAGTTGGAAAAGCGATTTTCTATTTTGTTTAATCACTATGAAGGTAAAGCTTCTAATGAAATTATGTGGTTTGTCAAATCGTTGGAAAATTTCAATGTAGCTTTGGTTGTGAATTTTGGTAAGACGGATTTGTCTTTGGTTAAACAGCATCTTATTTTGAATTAA
The DNA here is from genome assembly GCA_014695175.1 of Microcoleus sp. FACHB-DQ6. Taxonomy (GTDB): domain Bacteria; phylum Cyanobacteriota; class Cyanobacteriia; order Cyanobacteriales; family Microcoleaceae; genus Microcoleus. Next base: position 24,380 of record JACJNV010000090.1, read on the forward strand.
AAAATTACAAAAGCGCTCGCTCAGCGTGATAGCTTAGTATTAATTTAAAAAACCTCACGGGAAAACAAATAAAAGCCTGGCAAGTCACAGCAACGATCTACGAAAAAGGTCAATTAATTCTCGATCGACCTTTAACCGCAGAAACTCCCGGCCGCGTGCGAATCATAGTCTTTTTTCAGGAACCTACAGATGAAGCTGAAGAAGACCCCGACGATACTTTAGTTGCAGAATTGACACTCTCCGCCCTATAAGGGCGAAGATTCTTGGGTCATGAGGGAGCCAGTGCTTAACCCCTCGCCAAGCATCTTGACCGTATGCCCTACGGCTGCAAGTCCACGTTGCCTCACTACTTGATCTGCGGCAACGTCCCTATCAATTTCATATCCACATTCGCCGCACCTATGAATCCGTTGGCTTAACTCTTTCTTGCCCGTATGATGGTTGCAATTCGGGCAAATTTGACTGGTTCCATCCGGATTCACCTTGGCAAAATAGACTCCCCGCTTCCAGCATATCCACTCTAGGATTGAGAGAAACTCTCCAAACCCGGAGTCTAGGGTGTGTTTGGAAAACATCCCTTTCGCCCAAGCCTTAAAGTTTAAGTCTTCAGCAAATATCATTCCAGCTTCGTCGCAGAGTTTATGCGCCAACTTGAAATGAAAATCTTTGCGAGTGTCGCGAATATGTTCGTGCAACCTAGCAACTTTGGCTTGCGCTTTTTGCCAATTGTTTGACCCTAATTTTTTGCGACTAGCTCGCTGTTGGAGCAATTTCAGCTTCCGTTGGATGTCTACAAAAAATCGAGGTCTAGCGATTTGCTCTCCCGTTGAAGTGGCCAAAAAACTTTTTAACCCTAGATCTATACCTACAGCTTGCCCGTGTGGCATGACATGGGGAACATCAACATCGGCTTGCAACGTTAGCATCACGTACCAACCGGATGCCCGTTTTACTACTTGCGCTTGCTTAGCAACAAAACCGTCCGGAATAGGACGAGACATTCGCATTTTGACCCAGTCGGCGCCAGGAAGTTTAACTTGATTTTTTTTGACGGGATTGACACCCAACTGAGGGAATAGCAGCGAGCGCATTCTCCCCTGTTTTTTGAACCGAGGAAAACCTCTTCCTGACTCCCACATCCCAATGAAAGCTTTCTCCAACCTTCTCAATACCTGTTGCAGCATTTGAGAATGCGCGGCATTGAGGTTAGGGTTGTTTTTTCTGGCTTGAGTTAAAGCTTTGCACTGGGAAGCAAATGTGGGTCGGCGGGCATCTGCTGGAATGATGTATTCAGCCTTGAGACTGCAAGCGTCTATCCGGCAAGACCTTGAGTTATACCAATCCTTGCGTTCGGCTAGCGCAAAATTCCACACCTTGCGAGCCGTTGCTAGCCACATCTCGTAGGTCTGGAGGGCTCTCCGGGGTTTATGGTGTAAAATAGATCAACCAATACAGTTAGAGTAATGAGCTTTCATTTAGACTATTTATTAGACTTGCCTGGAGTCAAGGTTGAAACTTGCACTCAAATTGAAGGACAAATTTATTTTCGATTGGGGGCTTTAGCCTCAGAAATAGTGTGTCCTCACTGTAATAATTATACAGAAGAACTGCATCAAAATCGACCTACATTAGTCAGGGATTTGTCAGTTTTCGGTCGTGTTGTATATTTACAAGTGCCTCGTCGGCAGTTTTACTGCGCTAGTTGTCAACGTTATATTACAGAAAAATTAGAATTTATCGACAAAAAAAGACGGCATACTCAACGATACGAACAAAATATTTATGTGCGTGTTCAACAGTCGAGTATGGAACAAATTGGGCGAGAAGAAGGATTGAGTTATGACGAAGTTAAAGGTATTTTTAGTCAGGTCAGTTCCTCTCAAAAAAAAAATGTTGGGAGTCAGTCAAACGAGTAAGTTTAGATGAGATAAGTATGCGCCAAGGAAAAGGAAGTTTCGTAACTGTTGTTAGTGACATTGAGGGGGGAAATTTGATAGAAATGATTGACTCTCACCGTCAGCAAGATATAGTTGAAGTCCTTATGAGACAACCACTTAAGGTTCGAGAACAAGTTGAGGAAGTGAGTGTTGATATGTGGGGAGGATTTCCAAAAGTTAGAGAACAAGTATTTCCCAATGCTAAACTTGTTAGTGACCGTTTTCACGTGATGAAAGCAGTTAATAAAGACTTGAATAAGTTGCGTCGAGGAATAGGAATCACAGACAGAGGTAGTAAATATTTATTATTGAGTAATCGAATCAATCTTGAACAGGCTCAAACAGAAAAGCTGGAAATAAATTTGAAGAAATCAGAATGCTTAAGAATTGCCTACGAGATGAAAGAAGAGTTTCGAGAAATATATGAAACCAATATGACCGTCACAGTAGCTCAGACAGAGTTCAAGGATTGGCTGAATTATGCGAAAATATTTTTCCAAGAATCAGCTTCGACAATTGTTAATCATTTTGAAGGAATTTGTAATTACTTTCTTAATCGCACAACAAGTGGAGTGATGGAAGGGATAAATAATCGAATTAAATTAATTATGCGACAAGGATATGGCTTCTCAAACTTTGATAATTTTCGAGAACGCGTATTAGCTTGCTTTTCTAATTAGATAAAAATATCACCGCAAGTTCAGGAGAGCCGTCTGGAGCTGCTGTTGCGTTAGCTTTAAAGCATAGGTATAAGTCAGGTTTAGCATTTCTCAAGTGTATCTTAAAAACAGCCCTGCTATTTTTAAGGCTTCTTTTTGATTAAAAGTCCCCTTAAAAGGGGGAGGCTTTAAACCCATTATTTTCGGTAAAAGCCAGTCTCAGAAGATCGTTGCCGCAAGCCAAAGCCGGACAAACCAGATGAATCTCGGAAGTGTGGGAGAGAATTGATCCATTTGAGATTTGAGATTTTAGACGCTCGCACTATCGATCAACTTGAATAGCCGTCGATCGTACTTTTGTTAACCATATACTCAAAATCCGCTGGCGCAGATATCAGCCTCAACTCCATCCTCCGCATCATCGCCGACTTTGAGGAGCGCCAATAGCGGTGTACTATTAATTTTATGATTAGCTATCTCAAAGGCACAGTCGCCGATATCGCCAAAGGCAGCAACCGCGTCATATTGACTCTCGAAGTCAATCAAATCGGCTATGAAATCCAAATTTTGCCCCGCGTGACGGGTCAATTGCCGGTCTCGGGCGAAGTCGCCCAAATTTTTACCCACCAGCAAGTTAAGGAAGACCAAATCGTATTGTACGGTTTTGGCAGCGCGGCAGAACGCGATTTGTTTCGGCAGTTGACGAGTGTCAGCGGTGTTGGAGCTCAACTGGCGATCGCACTTCTCGATACTTTAGGATTGCAAGATTTAGTCCAGGCGATCGTCGGCGGTAACACCCGCATCCTCGCCAAAACCCCGGGCGTGGGTACAAAAACCGCAGAACGTCTCGCCTTGGAACTCAAAAGTAAACTCTCGGAATGGCGACAGCAAGCAGGTTTGACAACTTCAGTCGCCGCCGGAGTCCCCCCAGCTATTCAAGAAGAAGTCGAGATGATCCTGCTGGCGATGGGATACACTGCGGCTGAAGTCTTGCAAGCGCTGCAAACCCTCAGTCAAGACAGCACTTTGTCCGCCAAAGCGAATGCCGATGATTGGATACGTGAGGCGATCGCCTATTTGAGCCGATAATCCCCTACCCGATCCCGAAACTGGGAATAAAAACCAAAATTCCGCCGGGCCAACAAACCCATCCCTGGCAAAAATTTTATCGTGGTTATGCTTCCCCTGTGATAACATAGGAGATTGTGACAATCGTACAAAAAAAACTAAAATCAATTCATGGCTCTTACACAACAGCGCAAACAAGAAATCATGGGCGACTTCCAAACCCATGAAACCGATACCGGCTCAGCAGATGTCCAAGTCGCCATGCTGACCGATCGCATCACAAAACTCAGCGCCCACCTGAAAATTAACCAAAAAGACTTCGCCTCCCGGCGCGGTTTGATGATGATGATCAGCCGCCGCAAGCGCCTGCTGGCATACATCCAAAAGCAAAATGCCGATCGCTACAAAGCATTGATTGCCCGTCTAGGCATTCGCGGCTAAACACCACAGCCAAAATTTGCGACAATATTCTTTAATCTTGGACAAACACCAAGAGTTATTGAAAAATGTTCGAGATTTCAGGTTAGAGATAAAATATGTCCTCCGAACCACCCCGCAAGCGCTTGCCCTTTGAACCGGCAACAAATCGTAAAAAAACGCCTAAAAAGCCCCCAGAACCCCAACCAAGCGTAGCCTTAGAGTTGGATTCTGCCGACAAGCAGCCCAAAGCTAACAAAACTCGAAAACAGTCGCAATCCATCCCCGAAGTAGTCAGCCAACGCATGATATCCCGCATAGCGGTATTCTGTGGCGTACCTACCCTATTGGGAATTTCCACATTTTTTGTGAGTTATTTCGTAGTCAGTAAGGGCTTGTTTGATTTGCCCAACACAGCAGTATTGCTGGTAAGCATGGGCTGTTTTGGTCTAGGCGTTCTGGGATTGAGCTACGGAGTCCTCTCGGCTTCCTGGGATGAAGAAATTTCAGGAAGCACTCTGGGGTGGGAAGAATTTAATACCAATTTTGGACGGATGCGAGAAGCGTGGCGCGCCGCGAAGCCAAAAAGTTAGTCATTAGTCATGAGTCATTAGTTAAAAACTAAGCTGTTAACCATTAGCGAGTTTGTATTTGGGGAGGGAACAAGAACCCGCCCCACAACAATGCTAAAAATACTGATATAAATAGATTCTCGATCGCCATTGCATCTATTTTTCTCAGTGCATCAGAGTCATCATCCGTTTCTAGCCCAACTAAAAAGGCAAAAAAAATATGATTATTGTAATGAAAGCCGGCACTCCAGAAGCCGAGATCGATCGACTAGACGAAGAACTCCGCACTAACTGGGGTTTGATACCAGAAAAAATCGTCGGCCGTTACAAAGTTGTTATGGGTTTGGTAGGCGAAACCGCTGAGCTGGAACCTCTGCAACTGCGCGAAATGAGCACCTGGATTGAAGAAGTGCTGCGCGTGGAAAAACCCTACAAACGCGCTTCCCTGGAGTACCGCCAAGGAGAAGCCAGCGAAGTAGCGGTTGCTACTCCTTTAGGAACTGTGACGATCGGCTTGCATCACCCGATCGCGATCGTAGCAGGTCCTTGCTCGGTCGAAAACGAAGAAATGATTGTCGAAACGGCAATGCGCGTCAAAGCTGCTGGTGCTCATTTCCTCCGTGGTGGCGCATACAAACCGAGAACTTCCCCCTACGCTTTCCAAGGCCACGGCGAGAGTGCTTTGGGATTGCTAGCTGCGGCGCGGGAAGCTAGCGGTTTGGGAATTATCACCGAAGTTATGGATGCGGCCGATTTAAGTGCGATCGTGGAAGTAGCCGACGTGATCCAAGTCGGGGCGAGAAATATGCAGAATTTCTCACTGTTGAAGAAAGTCGGAGCTCAAGATAAACCCGTTTTGCTGAAGCGCGGCATCTCCGCCACCATTGAAGAATGGTTGATGGCTGCTGAGTATATCATGGCTTCTGGCAATCCGAACGTGATTTTGTGCGAGCGCGGAATTCGCGGGTATGACAGGCAATATACGCGGAATACGCTAGATTTGTCGGCAGTACCAGTATTGCGAACCCTGACTCACTTACCGATTATGGTTGACCCCAGTCACGGCACCGGTTGGGCGCAGTTTGTACCTTCAATGGCCTTTGCTTCGATCGCCTCTGGTACTGATTCGCTGATGATTGAAGTGCACCCGAATCCGAAAAAAGCTTTGTCTGACGGGCCACAATCTTTAACACCGGATCAGTTCGACAAGTTGATGGAAGAATTGGCGGTGATTGGTAAAGTCATGGGTCGTTGGCCGCAACCCGTGCCAGTTTTGGCATAAAAACAGGAGAAACGCCTAACCTAAAATGCGATCGCGGTTAAATCCCCGATTTCTTAAAGAAGTCGGGGATTTTGTTATTCGGTTTTTGGAATAGAGGCCCAGGGGCGATCTGGGGGGGTGACAAACATAGCTAGGAACCTTGCCTGATTAAGGTTACAGCCTTGAACCCATGTCGATAAAAGTGACGTTTATTACGAGTTAACTTCATTAACTCTTCTACAGGCTCAGCATATTTTTCGAGATAATTAATCCACTGTTGGCTATCATTCCCAACCCCGAATGTACGTAAGGATTCAGGTCAAAAAAACTTAAGTGGCGGCATCTGGTAAAATAAAGGAATGAAAAAGCCCACAGCCACCAGAGAGCAGAAAAAAACCGAGATAGAGCAGTTGAGCCA
>JACJNV010000091.1 GCA_014695175.1 Microcoleus sp. FACHB-DQ6
CGTTTTCAAGCTCGTTCAGTAATGGCTTTTTTCCGTGAGGCTCTAGAGGCCCATTCTTGTGACTACTTTCCTATGCCTGACCTCATTCCCGAATTTCAGACCTGAATCCTTACGTGGAACAGGCATCTTCCCTGTTCCTAAACAAGTAATTGAGAATGGTGCAATATCTCAGTTAAAACGAACTGCGAAGACGCCAAGGGCGCGAAGGAAGAGAAGAGAAAGAGTTCACAACCTCTACGGGTAAGGTGCGCCTCGGCACACCTACGAATAAGGGTAGTGGGGATATCCGAAATCTCGGGGAATAAACCTATCTAAGTCCCAAGCTAAAATAAAAGAATTAACCTAAAACATCTATCATATTAGATATCTATCTTGAACAACCTTACTTGCCTAGAAATAGAAGTAGCCCAAACACTGCTGAGATTAGTAATGTTGCTGGGCTTAACACTTTTAATCGCCTTTTTTGTGGCCTCCGAACTAGCATTAGTATCAGCAGATCGCCATCAAATCCGCCAACTTGCTCAGTTGGACGCTCGCCCAACGGCTAAAACCGCCGAACTCGTCCACCGAGCTCAGAACAACATACCGCATTACCTGTCTGTGACTCAAACTGGCACAACAGCAGGGAGTTTGCTGTTGGGTTGGTTGGGTGAGGGAGCGACTGTACACTGGATCGAACCGTGGATCGACAAATTGCCGATCGGTCATTTGTCTGCCGTGCTGACTGCTCATTCGATCGCAGTTCCCGCAGCTTTTATCTTAGTAACTTACGTAGAAATAGTCTTAGGAGAACTCATCCCCAAAGTATTAGCAACCCACGCCCCAGAACGCACCGCTTTGCTGCTGATGCCGGCCCTGGAACTCTGCTCAAAATTACTGTGGCCGCTGCTAGCAATTCTCAACGGTACCGTGCGGCTGCTGACTGGTTGGATTACCAGTAAAGAGTCTCAACCGCTGGTGTCACCTTCCCAGGCAACTTTCGTTCAAAAAGATGCTCATTCGGCACTAATTTCTGGCAATTGGGAAGTGACAGCAGTTAACGAAAAACTCGGGTTAAACCTGCCGACTGACCAAGCTTACCAAACAATCGCCGGATTCGCGATCCACAAATTAGGTAAAATGCCCAATCAAGGCGATCGGCTATTGTGGGGCGAGTTAGAAATAGAAGCAGAAAATGTGGTAGAAGGCAGTTTAGAAACAGTGCTACTGCGTCAGGTAACTCGCCCTTTATTTGAGCCACAACATCCAGAACTTGTGTTAAATTGATCCTAAATCCGGCTTAAATACTTCCTCGATCTATGTGTGAGGTTGTAATTAATCGCTCAGTGCGACAACCTACCAGAAATCTGCAAATTGCATAAAGCACAGTTTATGAGGTGGATATGCTAAAAACACTTTGGGCTACTGTTCGACAAGGGAAAATTGAACTGCTGGAGTTGTCAGAATTACCCGAAGGGGCAAAAGTATTAGTAACAGTTTTACCTCATGAAGAAGCTGAGTTTTGGCTTCAAGCCAGTCAAACATCACTAGATACAGTTTGGGATAATACTGAGGATGATGTCTATGCCCAGCTACCCTAAAAATGACATAATTTTAGTTAGATATCCCTTTTCAAACTTGTCTAGTTCTAAGGTAAGAGTCGTGGAGTAAATACTACCCGATGGGTTCGGTTGTCCGTAAGCAGAGCTTTTTAGGAGACGTTAGACTTGAGAAGTGGTCATTAAGTAACAAATTATGCCTTTTACACACTATGCCTTAGATAACTACTTCGCTCAGGAAATTTCAGCATTGTCTGAGTGTAATGCTCCCGATCTAGCAGAGCATTTCGCTGAGGTAGAACCTTTGATGGATAACTTTATTTTTAATTCTATATTCACATTTCCTCTTAAAACCGAGTACAAACCTTATATTTTTGGAATCATCCGTCGCGTACAAATGGCTTTAGTTGAGTATCAAAATGGTCGTACTCTACTGCTTTTATATTTAAATGAGAGCAAAAAGAACATATCTTTATATTTTCAAGCGCTTTCTCATTTTGAAATAGCAGTTACACAATTATATCAGGCTTACGAATTTTGGAGAAAACTAGGAAAAAAAATAGAGTCAAAGGAAACGAATTTGTTTAAAACAGGAGACGGTAGCTCTCATGAAAAGCTTAATAGACTTTACAATATTAGCAAGCATCTTGAACCGTCAACTATACCTGAAGGAAATTTACACCATGTTTGGATTTCCAACAATGGTATTTGTGCAAGCGGAGTCACAATGTCGTTTACAGAGTTAGCAGAGCTTGTTAAAGAATACGTAGCTCTTGCTAATGCCTTTTCTAATCCAAATCAAGATTCAATTCCCTAACTAATCGATCGCGCTGGGCGAGCCGCAGCCCGCCCAGCGCGATCCGTTTACTTCACAGCAAGCTCGATCGCACCCCCAACAAACTGCTCGTAATCCGCCAACAACCACGGAGGCAAACAAGTATTCGCATCCTGAACCCGCAACTGTCCTAGGCGACAATACAGCATCGCCGCCAACAAATTATTTACAGCTTTAGGCGTTCCAAACCCTTTACTCAACTCAACAACCAACGAGTTAAAAAACTCGCGATCGCTCTCATTGAGCGGCTCGTTAATAAACCCGCTGCCCAGCATTGCTTTGTAACCCTTACCAAAATCGCTCCGGTACAAAACTTCTACTTGTTCGCCGGAAACGCTCAGCCATAAATCTGCAATTTGCTTGCGAATATGCCGCAAATCTGCTATTACCAATTCAGCCGTCTGGTCGATTTCATAGACATTGACGGCAGCAGTTAATTGATTGAGAAACTGCGGCAAATAATCTTGTTTGACAAGTGGTTGTTCTGTTGTCGCAAATGCGCTTTCAAACACCTTTTCGTAATCTTCAAGCAACCACTGCGGCAAGCGGGTGCGAGCATCGGGAACCCGCATTTTTCCCGGAACAAAATACAGCATCGCACCCAGCAGAGCATTGATAGCTTGAGGCTGCACCAACCCTTTGCTAATTTCAGTCAATTTCTGCAAAAACTGCTGTTCGGCTTCAGTCATCGATTCTGCTTGCAAGCCGCAGTTAAGTATTGCTTGATATCCCTTGCGAACTTCTCCTCGGTAAAAATTTTCGAGTTTTTCTGAAGGAACAGTCAGCCAAAAATCAGCCATTTGTTTTCTGATTTGGCGGAGTTCCAAAACTACCGATTCGTCAGACGGATCGATGCGGTAAAGATTGACGCATCCTAACAGTTGATTCGCAAATTGCGGGGATTGAATGTATTGAGCTAGCAAGTCAGAAGTTGAATCAGACTTGACGGCGGCTTCCGTCTCAAAAACTTGTTCGTAATCCCCAATTAACCAATGCGGCAAACGGTTGCGAGCGTCGGGAATTCGCATGGTTCCCGGCGGGAAATACAGCATCGCCGCGAGCAAGGCGTTGACAGCTTTGGGATGCACTAATCCTTTGCTAATCTGGGTTAATTCCTGCAAAAATATTTGTTCGCTTTCCATCATCGGTTGACGTTGGAAGCCGCTCTTGAGCAGGATTTGATAGCTGTTACCTGAAGCACTTTTGTAGGCGGTTTCGAGGTTTTCGGCGGGAACGTTCAGCCAAAAATCAGCGATTTGTTTGCGGATTTGACGCAGTTCGGATATTGCTGAGATGTTTGATGAGTTTCTCTGATAAAGGTTGACGGCATTCGAGAGAATCTCGTCCAAATCTGGCTGCTTGGGAATGCTATCCTGTAAGTTGCGCGATGCTTCCAGGTGGCTGGTTTGCCAGTTGCCAAAGAGTTCTTGGAATAATTTGCCGATCGCCCCAGAGTATGCAACACTATCAAAACAAGCCGGATTAGCTTGCATTTTCTGCTGAATTTCCTGCCGTTTTTGCTGCCGCAATTGCGGGTTAGTGCCGAGGGTAACGGCTAGCTGAATGTAAGATGCTTCGCTATTGGCAATTAAATCGGGCATAGAGAGCGATCGTACCACCGCCGCCCCCATTCTCGATCGCAAAGTATCACCATCCCTGACAACAGTTGGAAGTCCCACCTCTAACGGATCTACAAGCGAAGTAGTCCCCGCATAGGGATAAGAATCCAAATAAACATCACCCAACTTCAAAACTTCTTTAACATCCGCACGGTTAGGAAAACTCTTCAACACCCGCAAACGATTACTCTCAATGCCATACTTAGCAAAAACGGCTTTCATATTATTCACAAAAGCCCCCCCAGGATAATGATTAGTCCAGCTAGGGCCGAAGGGCATTAAAAACAGCACCGAATTAGGAACAGCCGCCATAATCTTTGCCCATGTTTCCCTTAACTCCGGCACTAGCTTATACAAATTCGCACTCGAAATAAAGACAACCGATTCCTCGGAAATGCCGATACTATTTCTAGTGAAATTAATGTTAGGAGTGTAAGGTTCGAGGGTATAGCTAAAACAGCAGCCCGGCCCGTCAATAGTTGCTAATTGCTCGCGATAATGCTCCTGTCCTTCAGGTGCCGGTTCCATCAACTTGCCAGCAATATAATAGTCAATGTGTCGCATTCCTGTGGTAATGGGAGAATTAAAACAGGTAGTTTGTACCCGCGCCAATCGATGCAAGGCTAGTAAACTAATCGGATGAGTAACCGCAGTAATATTGGTAGCAATCAGCAGAATATCTAAGTCATCAGCGCGGATTGTCTGAACTTGACTTGGCAAGTCATTAGACAGTTTAACCAGTCTGTCAGCGCGACTCTGACAATACTGTTCTAGTTTATTCCCGTCGAGATTGAGAGCGTACAAAATAATTTCAAATTGCTCTCGATTCAGATATTCAAAAGCTGGCAAGGTAGCAAAAGTTTCCGTCATCGCCCCGAAATGTTTAGTCAGGACACCGAGGCGAATTTTCGGCCTGTTTGCAGGTCTAGCCGGAAAAATGCAATCAATCGCAGCGCCACGAGTTTTCAAGGTATATTCAATAATATCGGCCCGCTTCGTGTAGATATCCTTGAGATTTTCACTATTGAAGTAGAGAGGAATAAAGTTAGCGCTTTGCGTGAAGAACGAGGCGATTTCCTGCCACACTTGTGAGTTTTGGTTCTTGAAGATATTGCTATGCAAATAACTGACCCATCCCTGCACATACCGACAATAATTGTCAGCCTCTCCTATTTCTTGAAAGAGAGTAGGCGCAGCAAACATAAATTTGAGATAGTCGGTGACAAACCAATTAGGTATAACTGCATTTTCATAGTTCAGCAGTAACTGATCTGCACGACGGTAGAGGGCGGCGGCTAGTAGGTAGTTAATATCTTTGGGATTTTTAACTCCCTGGGAGAGATGTGCTGCTAGTCGATCGATAACAGTCTTTTCGGCATCGGTCAGCGCTTCATCTTTGATATTGCTGTTTAGCAGTAGCTGATGCGCCTTACCTGCATCACCGCCATAGGCATTTGCCAGTTGTTCTGCGGGCAGATTCAGCCAATAATTGGCAAGTTGCTGCCGGGATTGGCGGAGGTTAGCGAGGTTTACTTCATTAGCTTGGTCTTTTTGATACTCTCCCACATATTGGGACAGCAAAGTTAAAAATTGTTCGGGTTTGTTAAATTCAACTAATTCATTAGCTATTAAATTGCCGTGTTGCTGCAAAATCTGCTGGGACCAACGCACTTCTTCTGGTTTGTAAAGTTGAGAGTGGAGGTGAATAATTGTGGCTCTCATTAAGTCTAGTTTTGGGCGATCGCCAGCCATTTTTTGGGTTCTGCTAGATCCGTCGCCGTGCTGTCTGTAATAGAGGTAAGGCTTAGGTAATCGATCGCCTAACCAGCCTTTTTCATAGGCAGACACCCAAAATTCCCAATCTTCGCATCCCAGCTTCATCACTTTTTTCAAGCCGCCTACTTGCTCGTAAATCTCCCTTCTAAATAGGGAAGTAGCCGGGGCTTGATTGTCTCTCAAAAACCGATTGGCATCAAAGTCACCGTGAACTACTAAATCGCAATTTGCTCCGAAGTGCTGCACATCTGTATAGACAAAACCAACATTCGGTTTTGCTAATAAAATTTCCACGCACTCCTCGATAAATTTGGGATGAAGTTTATCATCAGCATCTAGGAATAAAATAAACTTTCCTGACGAGTGCTGAACGCCAACATTTCTCGAATCAGCGGGCCCCGTGTTGGGTTTATCTATGAGGCGAAGCGATTTTTGAGGATACAGTTTAATTAAATATTTTCCCAAGTTGCTGGTATCATCAGTGCTGCCATCATTGACAATTATGCACTCCCAGTTTGGATAAGTTTGACTGACAACACTTTCAACAGCTTCTCTGAGTAAAGTTGCGTGATTGTAGCAGGGAATGATGACGCTGACGAGTGTTTCTGCGGAGGTGCGGTAGGGCATGGCATTTAGCTGTGATGGAGAGAGTGAAACAGGTACTGTAGTGGCTGGTTTTACACCTCGGCGAGTGATCCCATATTCATCCCATATTTGCCGAGTTTCTTGGTACGATATGGGCGATGAATGTTGCAAACCTTGTTGATTTTCGTAGTACAAGCCGAGAATTTCTGGCAAGTGCACAATGTTTTCGCTTTTGCCAATCCGCAGCCAAAATTCGTAATCGCCAGCCGCCGTAAATTCGCTTCGGAAATAGCCGTATTTTTCGTGCAGGGATCTTTTCCACATCGGCTGGGGGCCAATAATGCAGCGCCGTTCGAGTTCGCTGTAGTCAAAGGCTGGCCAATTCCAGCCCTGTTCGGCTTGGGTTTTGGCAAAGATATCGTTGGCTGTGCTGGTGATTAATTGATCTGCATAAACCAGACTTACTTCGGCGTTTTCGTCCAAGTATTTCGCCATGATTTCTAGGGCATCGGGGCGATGTCTGTCATCGGTATTAGCATTAGTCATGTAAGCTCCGCGCGACATCTTAATGCCTCGATTCCAGGCTGCATATAATGTCTCGCGGTCAGAAGTGCGATCGTACACAATATTCTGATATTTCGCTTGAAATTCCCGCACAACAGACTCTTCATTTTCTTGGGAACCGCTGTCAATTACTATGATTTCGAGTTGGCCTTGTTTGTACAGCGTTTGCTCTACCAAGTCCTGCAAGCAGCCGCGGATAAATTTTTCGGAATTGTAAGTAGAAACGATCGCAGATACTTTGAAAGCTGACGGGACAGGCTGCGACTTCTCAAATACTGAGCGCTCTAAATTGATTTTGTCGCTAGTTTCATATCTAATTATCTGCTGATTTTGCTCAATCATTTGCCCAGCTTGTACAGCGACACTTGTTAGTTCTGCTTGTAACTGATTGGGATTATTTGACAGCATTTCCTGAAATTTCCGGGACAAATCCGGCTGGAAAAATCCCATGAAGTGAATTCCCATTTTTTGCCAACAATCGTTGATGTAATTCACCCGGTGTTTGATATGATACGCGATCGCCGTTTCTAAATATTTGACAGTCAACCCTTTTTTCTGAGCCATCAGCGGTATCCACAAATCCCACCAAGGAAGACCTAAACAGAATTGGGAATCAGGAAACTGTTTTAATAATTCCTTGTCAAAGAAGAAGAAATCAAACCCCTTAGCATAAATTTCTCCCCCTGCTTTTTCGAGAGAATCAACATCAGTTCGCGAACCAAAAACTACGGCATTTTCAGCCTGTTGGCAGATAAATGCAATTAAATCGCCGTCCGCTTTCAGGCGGATATCTGAATTGACAATACCACAGATTTTTGTACCGCGATCGCGCAAATAAATAAACAGATCCTCAAGATAAACTAACGGTCTTCCAGCCTCGGCCCGCGCGTCCCGTTTTACCTCATGAAAAGTAACATTTTCATAGATGGGCTGCAATTGACTAATTTCTTCGCGGATATTGAGCGAAACAACGTCAAATCCAAGCAATCGCCAGCTTTCTAAAGCGGTTCGCTGATTTTCGATATTTCCAGGTGCAATACTCGTGGTAATTGCGACGCTGTTCCTGTTGTTGGCGGGCGAACTACTCAAATTCAAATTGTCAGTATCTGGAACGCTGACTGTGGTTTTGACATAAAAAGCATCCCCCCAAGATGGATGAGATGGAGTTGCCACTGCTACTCGTTGAAAGCCATATTCCTTGAGATAATCGTCCACTTGGTCGATTAACGCACACCCTTCATACAGTTCTTCGCAATTAACTTCTGTACTGATTGCATCAATATATTTGAGAGTTTCCCTTGCGCCTTGCAAAGCCAAAAGTTCTGCGCCTTGAATATCAATAACCAAGAGATTAAACTCAGATGAGTTCAGCCCACTTTCTTGCAGCAGAGAGTCAAGAGTTCTCGACGGTACTGTTACTTGATTAACCTCCAGCATACCGGGGTAAATTTCCTTGTGCAGCTTTAGTGGCAGAATACTGCTGCTCATATCGTGGGAATTCACCCGCAAATTAACAGTGCCGTTTTGGTTGCTGACAGCACAGTTGGCCAGCCACACATTAGGTATTCCTGCTATATTTGCTTTCAACCTTTCAAAAACAGATGGGTTAGCTTCCACAAACAACACTTTTTCCACACCCATCACTTGATATTCCTGCATTTCTTGCCCTTCGTGAGCGCCTATGTGGAGTACACCTCGCGGGGGAATTGAGTATTGCTGGCAAAGCTTCTGTAAGTCTAGATAACCTACCGTTACTGCTACTTCATTACTGATTTGAGGTACAGTTTTTATCTCTGATATATGATGTTGAGATTCCTCAAATTTTGCGTAGATATCTCCCCACAGCAATGCCTCATTAGCAGACTCTAGATAATTAAAAAGATGGCTATCAGAAACCCAGTCAGAAAATACTAAATTGCTGGCTTCGCCCTTAGCAATGTTGAAAAGCTTATATCCCAAACTTTTAAGATGAGCGATGCAATTTTTAGTTGTTTGAATAAATTCAATAGCAAATTTAAATGATATATAACGAATTGGTACAGATAGTCCTTTTAATACCTCATACTCAAATCCTTCAACATCTATTTTACAAAACTGCGGATGCCCCCACACTTTTATCATCTCATCTAACGTAGTAACTTCGACTGTAACAGTTTGATTCCAATCGTATTGGGAAAAACGCCCGGTTTTCCATTTTTTGGAAAAAGTTGATATGTAATTAGCATCAGTACATACTGAAAGCTCCATAGTCCCGGCTTGCTCGCCCAATCCTTTATTAACGATGACAGCGTTGGGATTTTGGTGGTATTTTTGAGTTAAGATAGTTAAACAATCCGGTTGCGGTTCAAAGCATATTACTTTCGCCCCAGCAGCTAAATACAAATCAGCTTTCTGCCCAATGTTAGCCCCCACATCAAAAACAGTATCTCCTGCCTCAACAAAATTGCGAATAAAATTAGTTGCTATTGATAATTTAATGTCCATTTTTCTTGCTTAATGATTGTTATTGGTCACAAGTGAAAGCCAAAATAAAGACCTTTGTCCACGGTCAATCTTAAATTTCTACCTTTTACAGCATCATTTTATAGATCGCCCAAGCGCTGAGGCTGAAACTTTTTGAGTTGTTCCCTGTCGGGTAGGAGGCGATCGGACTTTTGTTGCTCTGAGGCTTCTCCACAGTAGTTATACGTCAAATCAGATCCCAAAACTTAACTGGCTGCGCTCGCCATCACTTTTGATAATATTGACAAATTATGTCTTATAGTGTATGAAGAAACCAAAAAATTAGGACAACACCCAACTCTCCTGACGCAGCCTAGGGCTGTTCCGTTCCCGCGACCTCAGACCGCCACAGCATGGCCGGGATTCCTCACCACACAAAAACAAGTTACAATTACGTTAAGATTGATGAACATAAATAAAAATTCCCAAATCACAGGGACTAAAAATTAGGAGGATCGACCTCGGTGAATAAACGCTGGAGAAACGCTGGCCTGTACGCACTGCTGGCTATTGTAGTCATTGCCTTAGCAACGGCTTTTTTTGACAAACAGCCCCCAAGCCGCGAAGTTTGGAAGTACAGTCAATTCATTCAGGAAGTCGAAGGCAAGAGAGTAGACAAAATAAATATCAGTTCCGATCGCAGCAAAGCCCTCGTCACAGCCCAAGACGGCAACAAGGTGATTGTCAACCTGCCGAACGACCCCGAACTGATGAACATCCTGACCAAAAATAAGGTAGATATTTCAGTTCTGCCCCAAAGCGACGAAGGCTTCTGGGTAAAAGCCCTCAGCAGCCTGTTCTTCCCGATTCTGCTTTTGGTCGGACTGTTTTTCCTGGTGCGGCGCGCCCAAAACGGGCCCGGCAACCAAGCCATGAACTTTGGCAAATCCAAAGCTAGAGTCCAAATGGAGCCGCAAACTCAGGTGACTTTCGGCGACGTGGCCGGCATCGAACAAGCCAAGCTAGAGCTCGCAGAAGTCGTGGACTTCCTGAAAAATGCAGACCGCTTCACCGCAGTCGGAGCAAAAATCCCCAAAGGCGTGCTGCTGGTCGGCCCTCCCGGAACAGGCAAAACCCTGCTGGCAAAAGCAGTGGCGGGAGAAGCAGGCGTTCCCTTCTTCTCGATTTCCGGTTCAGAATTTGTGGAAATGTTCGTGGGTGTCGGTGCTTCCCGCGTCCGCGACTTGTTTGAACAAGCTAAATCGAACGCTCCTTGTATCGTATTTATCGATGAAATTGACGCCGTAGGCCGCCAGCGGGGCGCTGGTTTGGGCGGTGGTAACGACGAACGGGAACAAACCCTGAACCAGTTGCTGACCGAAATGGACGGCTTTGAGGGTAATACTGGCATCATTTTGATTGCTGCTACGAACCGCCCCGACGTACTTGATGCAGCGCTGCTGCGTCCGGGTCGCTTCGATCGCCAAGTTGTAGTGGATCGCCCCGACTTCGGAGGCCGCCTAGAAATTCTCAACGTTCACGCCCGCGGCAAAACTTTGTCGAAAGACGTGGACTTGGAAAAAATCGCCCGCCGGACACCCGGTTTCACCGGTGCGGATTTGTCCAACCTACTCAACGAAGCAGCCATTTTAGCCGCCCGTCGCAACTTGACGGAAGTCTCGATGGATGAAGTCAACGATGCGATCGACCGCGTGCTCGCAGGCCCGGAAAAGAAAGACCGCGTGATGAGCGAAAAGCGCAAAACTTTGGTAGCTTACCACGAAGCCGGTCACGCTTTAGTCGGCGCGCTGATGCCCGATTATGACCCGGTGCAAAAAATTAGCATTATCCCCCGCGGCCGCGCTGGCGGTTTGACTTGGTTCACACCCAGCGAAGATCGGATGGATTCTGGCTTGTATTCTCGGTCTTACTTGCAAAATCAAATGGCCGTAGCTTTGGGCGGCCGCATTGCTGAAGAGATTGTCTTCGGCGAAGAAGAAGTAACAACCGGTGCCTCGAACGACTTGCAGCAAGTGGCAAGAGTAGCGCGCCAAATGGTGACTCGCTTCGGAATGAGCGATCGGCTAGGCCCTGTAGCTCTCGGTCGCCAACAAGGCAATATGTTCATGGGTCGCGATATCATGGCCGAACGCGATTTCTCGGAAGAAACTGCAGCGACGATCGACGATGAAGTGCGTTTGTTGGTAGAGCAAGCTTACCGCCGCGCTAAAGATGTACTCGTCGGCAACCGCCACGTCCTTAATGCTTTGGCAGATATGCTAGTTGAAAAGGAAACTGTGGATGCTGATGAATTGCAAAATTTGTTAGCTAATAGCGATGTGAAAATGGCGACGATCGCCTAATCGATTTTACAATTTAGATTGGGGATTTTAGATTTAATCTAAAATTTGAAATCGATAATTGGGGTGATTCTGGGATTGTCTGGAATCGCCCCGATTTTTTTGTGGGCACACAGGAAGCAGCCAAAAAAAGCATTGGAGTAGCAAACCATGATCGTCACTGAAGATAGAGCGCGTGAACTTGCACTTGATTGGGTAGAAGCTTGGAATACTCATAACCTCGATCGAATCATGTCCCATTACGCAGAAGATGTAATTCTGATATCGCCTGTCGCAGCGCAACTGCTAAACGAACCATCTGGGACAGTGACAGGCAAAGAAGCGCTACGAAACTACTTCAAAAAGGGGCTGGAAGTTTATCCTGACCTCAAGTTTGAGTTGCTTGATGTGATGTGGGGAGTTTCCAGTGTTGTCCTTTACTACATCAACCAAAAAGGCACGAAGGCAGGTGAGTTTATGGAAGTCAGTTCAACCGGAAAAGTGACTAAAGTTGTTGCTCATTACAACGGGTAGAGCGAGGTTATACAAATGGCGGTAATATGGATGGCACAACCGAGCTATGCTGAGGCTTTACTTACTCTAGCTAGCGAGTCAAACGCAGTCCACTCGCCTGTTGTGTAAAGAAAATAACGCAATTTTAACCCCCCCCTCGGAAACCCACGGAGGTGGGTTTTGCTTGTATATACGCGGTTTCAACCGCTCGGTCTTCCGATATAAACTGTATTGAATTATCTGGGGGCAAAATCAGTTAGCATGAATCATCAATCTTGGTTGACACTACTAAAAAAACACCGGGCGATCGCAGTCATCCGTTCATCAGAAAAGGAACTTGCTTGGCAGATGGCATCAGCGGTAGCAGCAGGAGGAATCCAGTTTATTGAAATTACTTGGAATACCCACAAAGCCGCTGAATTAATTGCCGAACTCCGCTCGGAATTCCCTACTTTTAGTATTGGTACTGGCACTTTATTAAACTTAGAACAGTTGCAACAAGCAATCGACTGCGGTGCTCAGTTTATGTTTACTCCGCATACCGATTTAACTATGATTAAAACAGCAGTTGACGCCGGAGTGCCGATCGTCCCCGGTGCTTTTTCTCCTACGGAAATTGTGAGCGCGTGGCAAGCAGGCGCTACCTGCGTTAAAGTGTTTCCGATATCGGCTTTGGGAGGCGCCGCCTACCTGAAAAGCCTGCAAGGCCCCCTGGGAAACATTCCTTTAATTCCCACTGGCGGGGTGACGCTGGAAAATGCGAAAGTATTTATTGACGCCGGGGCGATCGCCGTTGGTTTAGCCGGAGACTTATTTCCTAAACACTTAGTGGAAAATCGCGATTGGCGCGCGATCGTCCAAATTGCCCGAGATCTTACCCAAAACTTAACAACTTGTTAAGCCCTGTTTCCCAATTCAACATTTCAAATCTACAATCTAAAATAGGACAAGCCAATCTAAAATCTAAAATCTAAAATCTAAAATAGTACGAGGTGTGAGAAATGAACAGCATTATCAACTCAACTTACTTCCGCCGCGCTGGAACTTTCTGTGCCGGCTGCGCCCTCACTTTTGCTACATTCTACGGCGGTTCAATCCCAGCAGTTGCCAGCGAACAGCACAACATAATTGCCAATAAAATTATGCTGTTGCAGCAATCCAGCGAACGCTGGATTGAAATAGATTTGTCAAGACAAAGGTTAATAGCTTGGGAAGGAAATACACCCGTTTACGCGGTGATTATTTCCAGCGGCAAATCATCGACTCCCACCCGCACGGGAACCTTTGCCGTTGAAACCAAACACCGCGTTACTAGAATGACTGGGCCGGACTACGACGTGCCGGATGTTCCCTATACAATGTATTACGACGGAGGCATGGCAATTCACGGCGCTTACTGGCACAATTTGTTTGGCAATCCCGTTACTCACGGCTGCACAAATGTAGCTGTCAATCACGCTAAATGGCTATTTGAATGGGCCTCGGTGGGGACGCCGGTGGTGGTGCATAAATCTCAGGTTTAGGGAATTGGGAATTGGGCATCGGGCATTGGGCGTAGTCGAACCTTATTAGAACTTATGAACCGGTGGTCAGAAACCGGGTTTTTTTGCGAAATACTGCGTTACAGCCGTAGATTCTGTCAAAAAACCCGTTTCTTCGATTGGAGTTCATCAGTTCTGGTTTTTTTTAGCTTGCTTACTTCATTACTGCCTTCAAGCACAATCCCAATTATATAAAACCTCACTAAAATCTAATTGTCTGAGTGCAGATTCATCAATAAAAAAGTTACCTATACCAGTGTCTCCCCACATAATATACACTGTCTCATCTCGATCGGTATCCATTTGGAAGAGAAGAATATCTGCTTTGTGACATCGAGGATGGTCTTGTGTAAAATCAGGATAACCACCTATTTTATGACCTCGAAAAGATGATATTTCTTGGTACTCAAGGTAAATTTTACGAGCGGTGGTAAAAAACTCATCAATTTCTCCTAAAAGTTGGGTAAATTGGCGGTCACTGGTACTAATCGGCGCATATTTTTTAGTAAATTGCAAGCCGCAACAGCCATGAACAGGAAAATATGCTGGTTGCGGAACAAAATCATAATTGGTAATGATGTTTTCAACTTGGAAGTCGGGCTGAGGAAAATAGATTATTTTGAATCTGTCTTCGGCTGTGGGATTATCTACATCGGCGGAAGTGTCCAAATCTAAACCATATAGGTCATCGTCGGCTATATAAAACTGCAAAATTCCCCGATCGGGAAAACCATCTAAAGGCGGTATTTCATCAAAGTTGAGTTGCGCTAGCAAAAATAAATATTTACCGTCCCAAGTTTTGGGATATTCAAAGCCTTTAGGTAAATAAGGTAATCCCCCAAATTTACTCTGCCACCAATTAACGTCATCATTATTCTGGGTTTGGATTTCGATGTAAGGTTTAATGGTAGCTTCGATTCTGTCGCGATACTTTTCTAGTTCTGGAGAGAGTGGACATTCTAGTTTGTAGTTCATCTGCTATTAACAATTTGTTATGAAGGCAATCCGTAGGGTGCGCCGGGCCGTGCACCTTACCTGTAAAGTCTATCCTTAACTTAACTGCACCACGGGTTTATCCTCTAACAATGTTTGATTTGTCAGCAAATCTTCCACGGTAATTCGCAAAAAGCGCTGTTGGTCAACGCGGAACAAAACTTTTATGCGATCGCTCCCCGGATACCCAGGCGGCCTAAAGCGAAAGCGAGCGTCTCCCTCGCTTTCGCTACTTATAGCGACGGAGACGCTTGCACTGCAACTCGAACAATTATGTATGATTCGATGCCAGCGGCAACGATATGACCTCTTCCTTTGATTAATGACTTACGGGACATCCTCCGGTCGTTAACCCTGTTAAGAAATTATTGGTGTCAAAGAAATGTTCTACAGACTCAATCTTTAAATCCTCTGTGACTTTAGCAATGCTAAGACCAATAATTTCAATAGTTTCTCCTGTCCCTTGATGATCTTTGTAAGATCCCCTAAAAGTACCCCAGTGTCTCCACTTAAACACAACGTTAGGAGGCCCTGCAACGACTTCGACTAATTCCCAGAGAAAGCCATCGGGAAAAGCTGTGTGAAAGAGGTTGTAGGAGGATTGAAAGGTTTCATCAGAGGCGCGGTAGTGCTCTGAGTTTTCTAGAAAGAGATTATAGGTTCCCTGATCTACAACTTCTTGGGCTGTGTATTCTTTTCCTCCATTAGTGCTCATACGGAATTTATCCGTAACTACAGAGAGCCATTGTTGGGGATTGGTTTTGAAGGATGCTTCCATTTCAAATGTTCTCACCAAATTATAGGCGATCGCATTCAAAGACCCTTCGGCATGATTGTGTTTCTTTTCCTTTTCCAAGAAAGCATTAGTGCGAGAATAGTTGGGACGATTCCCGTCCCGCCATTCTACTCCCTCATCCTGTTTCAGAACTTCTTCTCTATCTTGCACCCAGAGGGGTAAGCCGGGAGTTGTACTCATACCTGTTAATCTCCTAGGATTTGGGTTAATAAAAATCTTGATACTACAATGAAAGACTGGCGGTTTTGAGGCGGGTGGATTTCAAATAAAAATATACACGAAAATTGTCGCCATGTCAAGCCTCCGCAGACATAAACTTAACTATCTGCATAGGTTGTCGTCTCCAATAGACATCTCCAAAAACTAACTGGTTCCTAGGAAGAGCCTGGGAAGCGATGTCCAGAGGAAGAGCCTCGCTTTCTGAGCCGGAAAATTCGAGGCTCTTCCTCCGGATCTGCATTCCTAGGAAGAGCCTGGGAACCAGTAAACCAGTAATTTCTTAGTCCCCCTCTGCTAGGACTAAAGTTTGACTCTATGCAGGGATTTCAAGAGCCGAATTATCTACCAAATTATCTAAAGTCTATCCTTAACTTAACTGCACCACAGGTTTATCCTCTAACAATGTTTGATTTGTTAGCAAATCTTCCACGGTAATTCGCAAAAAGCGCTGTTCGTCAACGCGGAAGAAGATTTTGATGCGATCGCTCCCCGGATACCCAGGCGGCGTCAATTGAGCGATGCTGCGTGCTCCTTCTTTATCATTTAAGGGCTGTACCGATGTTCGGCCTGCGAGTTGGCGAGTAATTAGCCTGTCGCCGTCAAAATATATCTCTGTGCCGCCAGTTTCCGCTCCCAATTCGCCGATAATTAATTCTATACTCGGCTGATTTTCTAAAGAAGCCCCCAAGACTAATTCTACCGGTTCGCTCATCGGATAAGACTGGCCGGATTTAATTAAACTGTGCCAACTGTGGCAATTGTCGCGGCGGTTCCAGTAGCGAATTCCGTAACTGTGATAGAGAAAATCTTTGATTTCTAGCCCTTGACTCAGTTGCAGAGCACCTTGGGCGATCGCCTCAAAGGGTTTGTCGCAGCGAATTTTTGCAGGATCGAAATATTGCTGCACCCAACGCCCGACAGCGGGAATTTGTACAGTACCGCCAACTAGCAAAACTGCATCGATATCCCCAATTTCTAAGCCTTGACGCCGCGCTTGCTGCAATACTTGATTCATGCACTCGTCGAGTTTGTCAAAAAACTTATGTTCAGCGAGGATAGATTCAAAATGAGTTCGGCCTAATTCTAATTCGTAACTCTCAAAATTTTCGTCATCAAAATAAACCTCAACTGCCTGATTCACTAAAGACAACTGAATCTTTAACCGTTCTGCCAATCTCGTTGTAATCGGAGATTTTGCCAGCCCTTTTGTTTGAACAAAATAGTCAACTAGCCAATTATCAATATCAGAACCGCCTAAATTTTGTCCGGCTTTAGCCAAAACCCGGGCAACTTTTGTTTTTTGCGCTGAAGATTCAGCTAATAGCTTTTCGCCCCACTTCAGAATAAAACCGAGGGGCTTTTTGTCGGAGGAAGCGTCCAAACGCACCAAAGAAAGGTCGAGAGTTCCGCCGCCGAAATCAATGACTAACAGATTTTCACGATCGGCCAAACCGTAACCCAAAGCAGCCGCCGTAGGTTCGTCCAACATCCGCACCTGTTCTACTTGCAGAGATTGTGACACTTTGCCCAACCAATGGCGGTAAGCTTCAAAACTATCTACCGGCACAGTAAAAATCAAAGAATCGATCGGCAAGGGAACTTGGCGAATTGAACTCACAATTTGACTCAAATACCACTCACCTACTTGTTCAAAAGTAATAAGTTGCCCGTCAAGTTCCGGCACAAAACCCTGAACGGAAGTGCCAATTCCCCGCTTAAAATTGCGAAAAAACCGAGAATCTCCACTCAAATCAAGGCCTCTGTCGCGGACTTGCTGACCGAGTATTACTTTATTTGCCACAGCGTCCTCAACGTAGAGTAAACTGGGAATTACGGGCGGGTTTTGAGCCGAGATTGCCGACAATCCCGGTAATTTCAAAGTTTCGGGCTGCTGGAGGACTTGATTCCAGCGAGCGACGACGGTGTTGCTAGTTCCAAAATCAATTGCGATCGCCATTCAGCCAAAATACACAGCTACGAGGGATTAAATCATATTATGGTATTTGGAGCCCCAAATGCAAATAGACGATCAAATTCTGCTTGGATAAATACTTTGTTGCAACCAAAACTGCTTTAGTGGCGGAGTCTTCCATTTTGTGCAACTGCATATTTTTCGTTGCAACAAATAAGCGCCACTTTTATAATAGTTACAAAACTCATACCATTTTAGATTTTACCTTAAAAGCTTTGGAATAAGTGACTGCATAAGGGTTTGGAGTACGGGTCTACAGTTGCATTTTTTTTTAAAGTGGTATCACCTGTCCGCCGCCGCCAAGCTTTTACCTTTGATATCAATCCTATTTTCAAAGGAAGCGTGAAAAATGCTGGATATGGGCGATCGCAAATCAGCACTATTGGCTCTAACACTGCTTGTCCCTGCGGCTAGTATTGGTATCATAGCAGCCTTGTATATTGCCCCGGGACGCTGGGGACAAACACTTTCAGTCTTTTGCCAACTTTGGTTGCTGGTTTTTCCGATCGCATAGTCTGTTTTTGTCGATCGCAAAAAGCTGCGTTTATCCCTGCCCAAGCGCCAAGAATTGCTGGCTGGAGCTACTTGGGGAATATTCATGTTTGCGGTAATTCTGGGTATCTATCGGCTTTTCGGCCAGCACTGGATCGATCCTGTAGTTGCTAAAGAAAAATCGCACCAATTAGGTATTAGCAGCGCTAATATTTACTTGATTGTTGAAGCATATTTTGTGCTAGTTAACTCCTTGATCGAAGAATTTACTTGGCGGTGGTTTGTCTGCAACAAGTGCCAGATTCTCATACCGGGAACAAAAGCAATATTTCTGAGTTCGCTATTTTTCACGCTCCACCACATTTTTGTAATAGCCGCTTACAGCGACTGGCAGGCTGTGATCTTAGGCTCCTTAGCTGTCTTCGCCGCTGGGATAATTTGGTCGCACTCTTATCTGACTTACGGTTCGCTTTGGTCGAGTTATATCAGCCACGCGATCGCAGATTTAGCCCTAGCAACTATTGGTTGGCAAATCCTCTTTAACTAGCTGCTGTTTCAGCGACTATCGCCGGCCATTCTACAGTAAAAATTGACCTTTTTCCCAACTCCCTCTCCTGACTAATATCTCCCCCCATCATCTGGCAGAATTTCTGGGCGATTGCCAGTCCCAAACCCGTACCGCCGTACCTGCGAGTAGTAGACTCGTCCGCTTTTGCCTGCTAATAGGGTTTTGACTGGCGGATATTTGCTGAGGTTTATTAGTTGCTTTCGCTCAAGTAAGTTTGGGTGGCGATGATCGATTAATTGAGCTTTTTTGTCTACCCAAAAAGCGAAGCATATTTTCTAGAGGCGGACTTTGCCGAGCGAGCGAGGTCGCTTAATAATATACCTATAATAGCTACTACTTGAATTTTTCCCACTTGGTCGGCAGATTTATCAGTTGAATTTAATTGATGTGTGTGAAAAAATTGTTGTTTAAAATTAGTTGCTAGTTCGAGAAGGTGCTTGGTTGTAAAATCGACGCTGCCACCAACTGGCAAGCCTAAATATTTTTTTGGAAATTGCTCAACGGCGTCGGCGTTGGGGTTTCCGTAAGTTCCCGTAATTTCGTTTTTGTAGTACCCAAGTTGTTTGAGTTGCGGCTGCAATTGGCTGACTGAATTTCCTCGATCGCCCAAACTTAAAATAGCAAATTCCCGAATGGGTGTTGAGAAAATAACTGCGGGTTTTCCAGTTAAGCGATATGTCAAAGCTTCGCGGGTAATTTCAGTGCCAGCAACTCTACTTTTAAAGCAATACCGATCGCTGCGGTTGATGCGATCGGCAGACGTGCCGCTGCCGCGGCCGACAACGTATCTTTCTAAATTGTCAGCTTCGGCAAGGTATATGTTGCTGTAGTTGCGGTTGAGGCCAACTAGCAGCGACAAGTGTTTGCTGGCATTCCTGCTGATTGTACTGGGTTCTTGACTGATGCTGTGCAATAATCGAACGTTCATATCTTCCTACCGGAAGATGCTTTCCGTTAAGCCATCTAACTTTAATTCTAGGTTTTGTTTTGCTTGCGATCGCATAATTTTAGCTGCATGAAAAGTGGCCAACATATCGCTGCAAGCATCGGCGGCACAACCCCCAATAGCACACCGATTGTCATCCGCAATTGCAAACTTAGGAAAAATGATGGTTTCATAACATGAAATTTTTTGTACGCGAAATCGTTTGATACATACCACGAAGTTGCTGCTACTGCTTAGGAGTCAAGGTTTGCACGATATAGA
Organism: Microcoleus sp. FACHB-DQ6; assembly: GCA_014695175.1. Lineage (GTDB taxonomy): Bacteria > Cyanobacteriota > Cyanobacteriia > Cyanobacteriales > Microcoleaceae > Microcoleus. The sequence continues at coordinate 20,000 of JACJNV010000091.1, forward strand.
CCGCTCAATCTTGAGTATTCCTTTGATCTTTATAGGGTCATTTGATAATTTGCTGCTGAAGTTGTGTTACGGTAATTACTTAGACAGGAATTGGAGCGGAACGCTACATATACTCTGCCCCGCAGTGGCAGTCTCTTTTGGGAACTTTTTCATGCGAGCGCCTTTTATTAACAAATTTAAAACTGACGCAGCTAATTAAATTTATCTCGGTGAAACTCTATCTTTTGTAGCACGATTGGGAAACTTATTTTTTCAAATAGTGGACGCATCAACCAGGTTTTTTTAGGAACATACGACAACTGATGGCAAGGGAGAGCGCTTGAAAAATCGGCTTTCTCTGATCATTCGCACGTCCACGACAGTGATTCGCGCGATCGCGCCCCAGCAGGTATCTGAGAAAACCACCATCTCATAATCTTGACAAAATAGGATATTGTGTCCCGCCATACCGACAGGACAGTTATCAAAAAATCCAAGCCACCGCTCGATGTTTAGCTCTGTTATAGGGAGGGCAATCTACATTTTAAAGGTAATAATTACCCTTTTTAATGAGTATAACTTTTTGCAAAACGCTATGTCAATCTACTGAATATTGTTGCTAATGCTACCTTTATCTCCCCATTAAAAATTGGATGATATTCGGTTTACCGAATATGCCTCTCTCTGGGTTAGTAAATGATGTTATGTTGAACAGATGGTGTTGTCTAGCTTGGTGTTTGTAGTGAAAAAAGGTTTTATTTTATGAGGTATCTATCTTCAGGATGAAATTTAGCTTACCTGCAAATTATCCCTATGGGAACTGTTTGGCGCTCACATCAATCGTTACTATCATTGCAACGACAGTGAAGTTTTGACAGATAGATACTGGGGTGTTGCGAACAGTCGGTCGGTTTGATTCTATGTAAACACTAGGAAAGCGGTAATTAATATTCACCCGCCCCTCTTTCCATTTGCCCTCTAACATCAGCGCTGGTAACAGTGCCGAATGAGAGTCAAAGTCTTCAGCGGGACTTAAAAATGAAAATCACCTTTGTTCTTCCTACTCTGTCTCTGACTGGTGGAATACGAGTAATATCTATTTTCGCAGAACTTTTGAGAAAGCGAGGACACTCCGTGTTCGTCATCTCTTTACCCCATCCCCAGCCGAGTATGCGCCAGCAAGTCAAGTCGCTGCTGCGGGGAGGGGGTTGGATTTCCCCACCTGAAAACGAACCCTCATTTTTCGATAACTTAGGTGTAGAACACAAAATTATCGATCGCTACCGCCCGGTAGAAGACAAAGATGTACCTGACGCTGACGTAGTAGTTGCCACCGGGTGGGAAACCGCCGAGTGGGTAGCCAAACTCTCTCCTAGCAAAGGAGCAAAAGCTTATTTTATCCAGCACCACGAAATTTTTGACTATCTACCTCAAGGAAGAGTAGAAGCAACCTGGATGCTGCCCATGCACAAAATTACGATCTCTCAGTGGTTAGTTGACCTAGCTCGGACTAAATATGGCGATCGCGAAGTTTCCTTAGCTCCTCCTACCGTGGACACCAAGCAATTTTACGCCTGTCCTCGCAACAAACAATCGGTTCCTACAGTTGGCCTAATGTACTCTACAATCTACTGGAAAGGAACCGACATCGCCCTCAAAGCTTTTTCCCTAGCTGCAGAAAAGATCCCCAACCTGCGTCTGGTTGCCTTCGGTACAGGGGCCCCATCCTCGGAATTGCCCCTACCGGCCAATGCCGAGTATGTAATTCAACCCGACCAAGACAAAATCAAAGACTATTACAGCAAATGCGATGCTTGGCTGCTGGCGAGCCGCTCAGAAGGCTTCGGCTTGCCCATTATCGAAGCGATGGCGTGCCGCACTCCCGTCATCAGTACCCCAGCAGGCGCTGCTCCTGAAATTTTGAGTGGCGGTACGGGCATACTTTTAAGACGAGAAGATCCCCAAGAAATGGCAAAAGCCATAGAGCGTATCTGTCAGATGCCAAATTCCAAGTGGCAAGCCATGTCGGAAGCCGCCTATGCAAAGGTGAACAATTATACTTGGGAGGATGCCACGGATCATTTTGAAGCGGCATTGAAAGTTGCTGTAGACAAATCTAAGCAGCGCGAGGTTAACATAGATTCCTTTTCTCCCTACTATGCGGACGAAAAAATTCCGGTTGGATGCTAAGTGCCACGCCGCCCTTTGAAGTTAGGCGCTACGGGCGTTTTCGGCGCCGGATTCTGGGGAGAAACTCAATATCGTTTGGTGGGGTGGTTCTGCCACAAGTAAAATCGCCCCTGTCCTGTTTTCTACCCAGCAGTCTCGACACGAATTCTGGCCCCACCGACGACGGAATACTGGTTATAAATTGATCTGCCAAAATCTGAAGCAGAGTGCAACGGGGGTTTTAAGGCTGGCTCCGTTACAGGTTAAACTTGTCTTGTCATCAAACATCTCCCGATTTGTAATTGGGAAAAGTCCCTGACGACAAAGTAAGATCTGCTCGACTATCGAGTTACGATACGCCTCCTGCAGAGATCCGCACCCTGCAGAAAAGCCAAACAGAGACTGGTAAGTGCGAACTTGCTGTTATGGAGGAGTTTTAACCAGTATCCATCTTCGGTATCTATTCATGAAAATTACTTTTGTCCTGCCTACCCTGAGTCTTACAGGTGGTATGAGGGTGTTATCTATCTACACAGAACTTCTCCAAAAGCGAGGACATAAAATATTTATCGTCTCTATACCCCTGCCGCAACCAACTTTGATGCAACAATTGCGATCGCTGCTGAGGGGTAGGGGTTGGCAGTCCGCTCCCAAAAAACAAAAGTCTCACTTTGATAAAGTGGATGTCGAAAGTCGAGTTATCGAAACCAACCGTCCAATTACCGACCTTGACGTACTTGAGGCCGATATTGTCATGGCTACTTGGTGGGAAACTGCCGAGTGGGTGGCAAAACTCTCTCCCAGCAAAGGAACGAAAGTATATTTTATCCAACATTATAAGGCTTTTGACTACGTACCAAAAGGTCGAGTAGAGGCAAATTGGCGGCTGCGGATGCACAAAATCGCTGTGGCCCAGTGGCTGGCCGACATAGCTCGGAATGAATACGGCGATTTGTCTGTATCTCTCGTCCCTCCTACGGTTGACACCAAACAGTTTTACGACCCCCAGTCGCGATCAAAGCAGCCGCGAGGCAAGCAATTAGTTCCTACAGCCGGGATGTACTATACTACAACTCCTTGGAAAGACTGCGATATTGCCCTGAAAGCTTTCTCTCTAGCTGCTAAAAAAATTCCTAACCTTCGTTTAGTTGCATTTAGTTCCGGCGACGATAGTCCTCTTCCCCATTTCGTGCCAGAGGATACTGAGTATAATAAGGAACCTACTCAAGACCAACTAAAAGAATTTTCCAGCAAATGCGATGCTTGGCTGTTTTCCAGCAGATCCGAAGGCTTCGGCTTGCCAATTTTAGAAGCTATGGCTTGTGGCACTCCAGTCATCGGCACTCCTGCTGGTGCGACTCCGGAACTACTTGGTGGCGGGGGTGGCATACTTGTCAAGCCAGAAGACCCAGAGGATATGGCAAAAGCGATCGAGCAGATTTGTCAGTTGTCAGATGCCGAATGGCGCGCAATGTCCGAGACTGCATTGGAGACGGTGAGAAATTATACTTGGGAGGATGCAACTAATCTCTTGGAGGCGGCATTCTACACTGCTTTGGAACGTCAGCGACAATTAACAAACAATATGTAAAATTGATGTTGAGTTACAAGATTGGGGTTGGGCGATCGTTTAATCGAGAATTTTTATCGGGCAATTTGAGTTGTCTTTCTATAGTTTTACTGCCAAAAAAGACCTATGGTTGCATTAATCCCACTTGCTATGTTCGGCTTTATTCCAGTCGTTTTTTATTTGTTTGTGAGGTTTCCGCCTCTACGGGCGGTAATTATAAGTTTTGTGGCAGCGTGGCTTTTTTTACCGCAAGCTTCTTATCCCATCCCCTCATTGCCACCGTATACCAAAATCTCCGCAGCTTGCTACGGCATTTTGCTGGGGACTCTTATCTACGATACTGCGCGCCTCACCACTTTTAAGCCCGGTTGGCTGGACGTGCCAATGGTAATTTACTGTTTGTGTCCAATTATTTCACAAGTTAGTAATGGCGGCAGCCCGATTTCTCCGACTGTCAACCAAATCGTTAGTTGGGGTCTGCCTTATTTTTTAGGACGCTTGTATGTGGGTAGTTTAGAGGGGCTGCGACAATTGGCGATCGGGATTTTTGCAGGTGGGTTGGCCTACATTCCTTTTACTTTAATTGAAGGGGTTAAGGGCCCAATCCTGCACCAAATGATTTACGGCGTCAATGCCTTTGAGGACTGGGGTCAAGCAAGACGTATGGGGGGGTGGAGACCGGTAGTATTTATGCAGCACGGTTTGATGGTGGGCCTGTGGATGATGACCGCCGCCTTAATCGCAGTTTGGTTGTGGCAAACTGGGACGCTCAAAAAGTTTCAGGGTCGCAACATCAAGACTTTAGCAATTGTATTAACTATCGCTTTTTTCCTATGCCGTTCTACTGGCGCCTACAGTTTATTTGCAATGGCGTTACTCGTATTATTCTCTGCAAAGTGGTTTCGCACCTCTTTGCCCCTGCTATTCATAATTGGATATATAGTGTTTTATCTGTACATCGCTGCATCGGGTCAATTTTCGAGCAAAGAGGTGATTGACTTCATCACTCAAATATTTGGCGAAGAACGAGCCTCCTCTCTGAAGTATAGATTTGACATGGAAGAGATACTGGGGGAAAAAGCGCGGCAAAGCTTTCTTTTTGGCTGGGGGGATTCCGGTGGAAACCGCGTGTATAACGAATACGGTCAAGATATCACGGTCACCGACAGCTTATGGATTATTGCATTTGGCGTCAACGGTGTAGTCGGTTTAGTTAGTTTATTTTCTTCATTGTTACTTCCTGTTATCGTCTTTTGCGTGTTCAAGTATCCCGCCAGAACCTGGTCTAATCCCAAAGTAGCGCCCGCTGCCGCCCTGGGAGTAGCCTTAACTATGTACGTGTTTGACTGTGTTTTGAACGCTATGACTAACCCGATTTTTGCCCTGATTGCTGGAGGAATATCAGGTCTGGTCTTAAAAGCTCCAGAAAGTCTTAAGGCCAAGAAAACGAGTTCGCCACCAAGAAGACAGTCGCTGGTTCACCAAAAATCAGGATGATTTTCGGCAATGCGATCGCTGCTTCACTTCAAGCTTGACACTATCTTGCCTTCCCTGGAGACAAAAACTACAAAATCTACCATTTTTGCATAAAATCAAGTTCGGAAGTGCCGAGATCTTTTTCACTAGGTTAAAATTTTAATCTCATAAACTCTTTTTTACATTCATTTGCAATGCTTCCAGTATTAGCACTGGATGGCTTTTTTCTTGAAACTGTGTTGCGAGTTGTAAACAAAAATGGGCTTTATACACTTTTTTTAAAAGTAGCTGATTCTTTACATAATCTTTAAAAATCCTGAGTAGACAGGTATGGTCTAGGAGGATATACTGAGAAAAGTATGTTCACTGAAGCGCCCAAGTAGTGAAAACACGAAAATCTATTGTGGGCTATAATAGTGTGAGTTGTAGTTTAATATAAAGCGGGAAGGGCATCATAAATGAAAACAGTTAATTTATTGAATGTCTCGATAGATAACTTTTCAATCACAGAGTTGTTTGAAAAACTCGACTCCGAAGGTGGTGTCGTATTTACACCCAATGTAGACCACTTGATTAAGTTGCAGTATGACCGCGACTTCTATGAAGCTTACAATACATCTACTTATAGAGTCTGCGACAGTCAAATATTGATGTATGCCTCCAAGTTTTTGGGTACTCCTCTCAAGGAAAAAATTTCTGGTTCGGATTTGTTTCCGGCATTTTATATGTATCACAAAGATAACGAGAAGATTAAAATATTTTTGCTAGGAGCTGCTGAAGGTATAGCTAAGAAAGCCCAAGAAAAAATTAACCAAAAAATTGGGAGAGAAATAGTAGTTGAAGCACTTTCTCCTTCTTTTGGCTTTGAAAAAAATGAAGAAGAATGTGAAAAAATAATTGACGAGATAAATAAATCAGGAGCTACAGTTCTCGCCATAGGAGTGGGAGCGCCCAAGCAAGAGAAGTGGTTGGTTAAATACAGGAGCAAATTAACACACGTCAAAATATTCTTAGCGGTAGGTGCAACCATTGATTTTGAAGCTGGTTGCAAAGCAAGAGCTCCCAAATGGATGAGCGAAGTCGGCATAGAATGGGCGTACCGACTGTTAAGTGAACCGAGAAGGTTGTGGAAAAGATATTTGATTGAAGGTTTGCCTTTTTTCCGATTAATCTTAGAACAAAAATTAGGGTTTTATAAAATGCCTTTCATGGAGAGCAAAACCACCAATCTAAAATGGGAAGGTGGCTCCTAAAAAGGGCAGCGACAAATCTCTAGCGTAAATTAAGCTGAATATCAGAGAAAGTGCGTTTGACTTCCAGGTAAGACTGATGCCATCTGTGGATAGTCCGATCGCACTTTCTCTCAAAATAATTCATTTTTGCTTTCAAGTCCAGGTAAAATCGGAAAGAAACCTTTTGTGGAAAATCCTAATTAGGGATGCAACCGATGAATCTGCCTTCTTTCTTGTGGTTGTGGAAAATAGCGGCTTGGTCAATGGGTGTTTCCCTGTTGGCTTACCTGTTGCTGGCCGTTACTGGAACGTGGATGTTTGCCACTAGGAGTACCAAACAACCGCGCCCAAAATGGCTGCGTCCGTTTCATTTAGCAACTGGTGCGGGGATGGCGACTTTGGTAATTTTACTGCTAGGAATTGGTGTAGTCGGTACGCTAGGAGAGTACGGCAATTTGGGTCACTCGGCTCATTTACCGGCCGGGTTAGCTGTTGTGGCTTTGGTGTTGGTTTCTGTGGGAAGCGGGCTACAAATTGGCCCTAAACATCCTTGGGCGCGCCCCCTCCATATCGGCACTAATTTGGCCTTGTGTGGGGGATTTGTGACTGTGTTGCTCACAGGATGGACGATAGTACAAAAGTATTTGCCGAAAGTTTGAAACCTGTCTATTTGACCTCAAACTATACCAAATGTGCCAGGGAAACCATATATGTAAGTATGTAAGGTGCGCCACAGCGCACCCTAGGTTTAATTTTTTTGCGTGAGTCCGCTTTTTGTGATGAATTCTAAAATATGCTGCGCGGTAGTCTGTGGCTTTTCTAAGTGGGGAACGTGCCCGCAGTCGGGTATCCAAATTAGTTGAGAATTTGCGATCGCCCTTGCAAACTTTTCCGCATCCGCCGTCCCCAAAATCCGGTCTTGTTTTCCCCACAAAATCAGAGTCTGCTGCTGAATTTGCGATAATTTTTCCCCAAAACCTCCGTAACCGCCGCTTTTGGTAAACGCAATTAAAGCTTGATTCCAGTTGGGCATTTCCAAGTGCAAAGCAGCACAAGTTTGAGCGTCTTGAGAAGCCAAATTTTTATCGAAATAAGCATTGACGCTAATTCGCTGGCGAATTTTGGGATTGCGTAAAAAAGAAGTTGCCAGATATCCTAAAGGAGGAATTAAAAACTTTCCCTTATTAGAACTGATGGCAAAACCTGCGCTATCTATTAACACTAATTGTTTCACAGCTTCGGGATAATTGAGAGTGAAATCAATTGCTGCTGCACCTCCCATGGAAGCACCGACTAAGATTACAGGCTGCGAAATTAGCGTTTTCCAAAAATAGTAAAGATGACTTTCAATTGCTCTCGCGCTGAATGCCAAACCTGGCGATCTTTCTGTAAATCCGAAACCCAACAAATCAACCGCCCAAGTTTCATTTTCGGCAGCCAGCAGCGGCAACAGGCGGCGGAATTCAAACAAGGAACTGTCGAAGCCGTGAATTAGCAAAATCGGCGTGTTTCCGCTGCCTTGGCGCACGTAGGTTGTGGCAATTGGGTCTGAATTTAGGGGAGTTGTAATTGCCTCGCGTTGAATGCTTTGGGCTAAGGCAATTGAGGTAGATTCTGTGAGTTGTGCGATCGACTTTGGGAGAAAACTTGCTGGCATAATTCTTGATCAATTGTGAATCGGTAGGGGCGATGCCACTTTGTCCGCCCTAACATTTAAGTATATATGCTTGCTCGATCGCTATTTTAGGAGTTGGGGTGAGTCATTAAAATTCGATCGATACTCAGTATCCCTCAGCCCAGGCTTAGGTGTGTCGTGCGATCGCCAATATAGCAATTCTCAATTGCCCGGAATACAGTAAGGATACGGCGTCGTGCCGTGTCCCCACGGAATATGTGTATTGCACTCCACAGGATAAGGTGTACCGCGGCCTGCGTACCCTAAAAAATGCAATAGAGGCGGGTTTTAGCCGGATTTGTCGATCGCAAAAATCCGTCTCCCACTCGCCCCTAATGACACCAGTTAACAATTAACTGACTAATTCTTCGCCCCAACGCCAACATACATAATCGACCGATCCTCATTGATTGTGATTTTAAACAACCCAGACCTTTTGTAATCCATATAGTTAGCTAGATTAGATGTTAGAGTTTGAGATACTTGTTTTAAAATACCCGCCGAAGGAAACACCTGCTTTCCGCGTGTAAAATCTTCCCAAAAACCGTGCATCTCGGCTAACATAGCGCCCATTTCTCCAAACATATCAAAACCTTTAATTTCAATCTTGCCAAAACCAATATCCTGCATTACCACAGACAGTTCATCCGGGGTAATAAACTTTTCCCAATCGTGAACGCCCCGCCTAATCTCCTGCAAAATATTTTCCATCAGTCCAATCATCACAATTTGCGAGGAAAAAGTTCGGTTAATTGTATCAAAAAAAAACAGTCCCCCAGGCTTTAGAATCCTGTGCACCTCAGACACAACTTTTTTGTAATCGGCCACGTGTTCCAAAACATCCACGCAGATTACAACATCAAAGGTATTGTCGTCGTAGGGCATATTTTCGGCAAAACCTTGCCTGTAGTCAATCTCAAAACCGCTGGTAACTGCGTGATTTTGAGCTGCTGCAATACATTTCTCCGATCGATCTATTCCAAAAACAATAGCGCCTCTCTCGGCCATAAACTCGCAAGAAAAGCCGCCGCCACACCCGACATCTAAGGTTTTCAGCCCTTGCCAATTAGTCGCGTGTCTGTCGAAAAACTCAAATCTGGGTTTGTTTAGATGGTATAAGGCATAAATTTTAGCATTTTCGTCCCACCAATTATCGGCATTTTCCTCATAAAATTCTAAATCATTTTTTACTTCAGTTTTCTGCACGATTTTCTCAGTCCTGATTAGTGGAAAATATAGAGGGCGATTGCAGTTTTTTTCTGATTTTATAGGAATGACTCTAACAAACCCGGTTTCTGTGACAAATCCGAGGTTTCGTGACGAGTTCGCAGGCAGACACCGGGTTTCTAAATCGGCGTGCATAAGTTCTATTTTCTCGTTAGTTGTGAATCGCCCCAGTTTTTTATTATAATATCTCTGGCATAAATTTCAACCCGATGGATCGCGTTTCTATTATCATCCCAGCCCTCAACGAAGCGACTTGTCTGGAACGCACCCTCCGCCAACTCAGCATTCTCAATCCTCCCGCTTGGGAAGTGTTGGTGGTAGACGGCGGCAGTCAAGACGACACAGCGACGATCGCACTTTCCGCCGGCATCCGCGTTATTTCTAGCAGTATAGCCGGACGATCGCTGCAAATGAACTTAGGTGCTCAAGTCGCCACCGGTGAAATTCTGTGCTTTCTGCACGCCGATACTTTAGTTCCCGACGACATTGTGGCAGTCATCCAGAAAACATTGTCCCATGCCGAAATTGTGGGCGGCGGGTTTATATCCCTGATGGCTGGTTCGCAGCAAACAAGATGGGGTTTTTCCCTCCACAATTACCTGAAAACTTATTACGCGCCGCTGTTATTTCGACCTCATTTATTTTTCCAAGGATTGCGCCTGCTGTTTGGCGACCAAGTTATTTTTTGCCGCCGTACCGATTTTTGGGAATGCGCCGGTTTCGATGCTGCGCTGCCAATTATGGAAGAAGCGGATTTGTGTTTGAAGTTAGTGCGACGGGGGAGACTTAAGTTAGTCAATCGGGTAGTGGAAAGTAGCGATCGTAGAGTTGCGAATTGGGGCGAATTTAAAGCTATTGCGATCTATCTTTCGATTGGTTTTTTGTGGGGTTTTGGCGTTTCTCCAAGGTATCTCAAGCAGTTTTATGAAGACATCCGCTGAAACACCAAATTTGATTAAACTCCCAAAATGTACTGCCTGTAATTTTTGGGCAAAACTTTTTCCAACAGGTAAATAATCGCCCAACAACCTAACAAAGTCCCCGTCACTAAAAAGCCGAGCTTCAGCAGCGGATTTACCGGGTCAATAAACTTATAAAACACTAACAAGACATATTTCACTACTGTCGAATCCAGGAGATATATAGGGAATGAGTAAGCAGACAATATTTTGACTAACCCAGATACTCTACTGGGAAGTGCGATACTCTTAGAAAATGCGAGGATCGATAATACGAACAAAATTGCGTATCCTTGAGCAGATAGTTTAAAAAACGATCGGAGAAACCATGCCTCGGAATTAACTCCACTTTTTAGGTAAAATTCCCAAATGCTAGCTAGATAAAAAAGGATCGTTGCCCCTAAAATTGGCCTTTTTTTCCGTTCGAGAACGGGTTGGAGTCTGTCATACGAACCGCCCAAAAATAGACCAGTTGAAAATGGCAAAATCCAACTGAAAATCACGCGCTCCATCAAAGGTAGAGGTATTGATATATATTTGAAAGCGGTTAAGTAGAAGAAAATTGTAAAAATTGTTTGAATTGTTAAGCCCAAAGCCAAAACTTTTCTGGAGTCTAAAAATCTTACTTTCACGAGAAGCCACCACCAGCCGTAGCATTGAACAATCACAACAATGAAGTAATAGGGAGGCATCACTGAACCAGTCAAGATATATCTGAGTAATGAAAGTAAATCAAATTTTTGGATTTCTCCCAAATTATTTAAGATGTACAAAGCTACTGACCAAAACAGATAAGGGGGTAGAATTTTTGACAGTCTTTTTTTGACTACCTGTGCGCGATTATTTTGATTTTCCAGTTTGTTGGTGAGAAAAAAACCGCTCAACAGTAAAAATGCAGGTACGCAAAATAGTTGAAATGTATCGATCGCCACAAATAAAATTCTGCGATCGCGAAATGTAAAGAACCCAGCATGAGTAATCACCACGCTGACGATCGCTAAAGCTCGGATCAAATCAAATTCAGCGAACCGATTAGACAATTTTTGCATCGTAAAAATTAGATTGTAAAAATTGGAATCAAGTTAGGAATTTTTTGTCTGATACCAAATCCCGATTTGCTACCCCTTTTATCATTCGGCGGTTGAAACGGCTGCATAGAGTCAAACTTTCGTTCGAGCCAAGGGGGACTAAGAGATAAAGGGGGTCTTTAAGCCGGATTTGGTATCAGCAGTACAATAGCATAAAAGGTTATATTTGCTCCTATCTTCACAAAACTTAAGTCGGCAAAAATAAGTCACCGAGTGCTGGGATTGAGGAATAAAGACTATAGAGACTATGGCAAAAAAAAATCTACCTAAATTAGGTAGACTTTTAGAAATATTCCAGCAAAGAGTTCACTGTGGGCTAACCGTTGTTGTGATTGATGTGCGACGCAGAAACACTATCCAACTGATCGCGCCCGTTGCGGATCACGCGCAGCATATCGCTCAACTTGTGCTCGATATTATCGAGCACTTGGTCGGCATAATCATCGGCTCCGTTTTGAATTTCCTCGCATTCAGCCATCGCCCTGACTCTCATCTCTTCCAATTCCTCTTGAGCCTGGTAGCGAATTTGTTCGACTTCCGCCAGCGTAGCCTGCTGAATTGCCTCGCAGTCGAGCAAAACTTGCTGGCGCAACTGATCTGCCTCTATCTTCGCCTGCTGGAGCAGGCCCATATCGTTTAAAATTTCTGCTGCTCTCTGTTCTGCTGCTTCTATCACTTCCTGAGCGTAAAGTTCCGCCTCTTGAAGCAAGTCGTCTTTGTGCCGGATAATCGTCTCGGCTTCCTGAAAGGCGATCGGCAAATTTAGCCTCACCAAGTCTAACTGATCTAGCAACTGTTCTTCATCCACCAGAGTGCGTCTGGTCATAGGAATTCGCGGGCTGTCGAGAACAATTTCCTCAAGCCGGTTCAATTCCCGCTGGATGTCTACTCCTGCGGTTCGGGTGGGGTCTCCGAAGGCGGCTGTGTTCTGAGGTGATTCGTTCTCAGTGCCGCGTCCGGTACTGTCGGGTTCGATGCGAGTTGGTTCCTGCTGGCGTAACATTTGTAAATATCTAGGGCGACGTGTTTCGGAACAAGATGATCTACGGAGCCACCAAACTTGGCTATTTCTTTAACTACACTACTACTTAAAAAGCTGTACTCGTTAGAAGTTGCCAAAAAAACTGTTTCAATTTCGCCCAGAAGGGTTTTATTGGTGTGGGCCATCTGGAGTTCCATTTCAAAATCTGTTAATACCCGGAGCCCCCGCAGCAGCACTTTGGCTTGTCGAATCTTAGCATAGTTTACTGTCAAACCTTCAAAACTGTCTACTTCTACATTTGGCAAGTGTTGGGTAGAGCGCAGGATCTGCTCGATCCGTTCCTCTACGGTAAAGAGAGGGGTTTTGCTGGGGTTTCTGACTACGGTAACAATTACCCGGTCAAACAGTTTAGATCCCCGCTCGATAATGTCTGCGTGACCGAAGGTAATGGGGTCAAAGCTGCCTGGATAGATTGCAATCACGAGTTTGGCTCAACGGAGTGGGGGGGAGTGGGGGAGTGGAGGAGTGGGGGAGTGGGGGAATGGGAGAGTGGGGCAGTGGGAGAGTGGGAGAGTGGCAAAGCCTGAGATGTGGAAAATCATCCTTCTTCCTTCTTCCTTCTTGCCTCTACTTTTTCATGGAATGAGCTTTGTAGAAAGTTTCGAGACTTTGCTTGTCGCCCACAAACCGCCAATGCCAAGGCTCGTAACTGACGCCTTGGCGATTGTTTTTGGGGAACGACATTTCAAAGCTGAAGGCGACGGCGTTGGCTTCTAGCCACTTGAATGCTTCGGTATTTTCAAAACTGGGACTGAGGTTGTGTTCCGGGGCGCTGCCGTCGCCAATGTCGATCGCGTAACCGGTGTGGTGTTCGCTGTAACCTGGAGGGGCGCTGACTTCGGCTCGCTTGCTGGCGTTTTGCCTGCGTTCGGCTTTCACGTCAAAAAATACGTGCTGTTGGTCTTGCAGGGAGCGAAAGCCGGATATGGGAGCGAAATAGATGCCTGATGCCGCTGCTGCGTTGGCCATTTCCTGATATTTTGCTGCTGCTGAGGTGCGGAGTTTGACGCTACCGTCGGGGGTGACGCTTACCAAGTCGTTGGCTGGTGCTTCTGGGTACGGCAAGTGTCCCAGCAGGTTGTCTGGGGTTGCGGGGGCGGTGGCTTTGGGGTTGGTAGCTGGACTCGCGACCGATGCAGACGGCGAACTCACCGGTGCTGGGTTTTGTTGAGTTTGCTCTGCCTGACTGGTGGCTGGGAACAAGTTAAAGTTGAGGTGCAGCCAGATGCTGACCCCACAGGCTAATGCGGCCAACCCTAGCAGTTTCCAAATCAGCCCTTTTTTCTTGGACTGGCTCTGACCTGCTTCTAGGTATGGGTGGTCTCGCACTGCTTCTGGAATTTCGTCGGCGACAAGCTCCGAGGCTTGCGGGGGTTTTCTTGACAGACTAGCGTTATCCAAGCCAGCTCCACTCCTGCACTTCAATAAGGCTCAACGTTAAAAATTGTAGACCGATATGGGCGATCGAACAGCTACAATTCGCGTTGAGAATATATCATCTCTTTCTGACTTCGCCCCGTCCCATCCGCCAACTCTCGCATCTGTTGCTTGGGCCCACAGTCGATCGTCCCTGCGAGGTCGAACTGGTTGGCGCTGGGGGCGCTGGTTTATTTTAAGTGTAATTTGTTACTGTTCGACAAAATCCAACAATTCTTCGATCGACACATCAAACGTCCGCGCCAATTTTACCAGAGCACCGATGTCAGCCATTGCCATACCGGGCGATCGGGCATAACTTTTAACAGTATTGTAGGATACCCCGGAGCGATCGGCTACTTGCTTTAGCGTCCAGCCTTCCCTAGCAGCAAACTCTCTGATCCGCAATTTAACCAATTCGCATCTTGACATTAGGGTGAAATTTCACCTATACTATATATGAGATTAAAAGCGCCGACCACCGCAACCGCAGGACGGGGCCTAATCTTCCACAACATCAGACAACTCTTCAATCAACAGGTCAAAAGTTCGAGCTAATTTTTGCAAATGAGTAACGTCAACCGTTGCTAACCCGGGTGAACGAGATAATTCTTAAGCGTGCTGTAGTGAACTCCCGATCCATCAGAAACCTCTGTCAGATTCCAACCATTTTCGGCAGCTAGCTCTCGAATCCCGAACTTAACCCATCCCATTCTTGACACTAGGCCAGTATTGGTCTGGAAATAGTTAGATCGTAAATAGCTATCGCCCCCCGGCCTCGAAAACTGAAGAGCGAACAGCTATTTATTCAAATGACTGACAATTTGGCATTCACCAACAAAAAGTAGGATTCACCAACAAAAAGTAGGATTCACCCAAAATCAAGTCGCATTCACCCCAAAAAAGTCGGAGTCACCAACCATGATACCAAAACAAAACTCAGAAGCCAAGCAAATAAATCCACTCTCTCGCTTTGTAACCAAAGAAGCAGTTGCCAAAGTCTTGAAAGTCAAGCCAGAACAGATTCGGGACATTCGCTGCTGGGCTTACGTCATCCACGTTGTGGGAGTTGGGATTAGTCGGTTTGTCAGCTACGGAGATATGCCGCCAATTTTAGGAGTAAAGCCACCGACACTGCAAGACTGCATTCGGTGGCGCAAACGCTGGAGAAGCAGCCAACATCAAGCACCGATATTTTGGGTAGATTTTTATGAGGGGAAATTTCGCCAGTCTCGTAGTGTCGAAGAAGTCTACAACTGGGGCAAATTAGTAGGTAAGATTAAGCAAGGGTTGTTAGCATCCCAGGTAGAGGGGCTGCGGAATATTTATTGTGTGGTGAAAGAGTGTATTGAGGCTTGTTGAGTTGAGTTTGTTGAGCAAACCCCTTAACTAATTTTATTCGTGAGTAGATCCATCTGGCATAATTGCACCAGTGAGTGTAGCATTTTGAAAGTCCGCTCCCCCTATTTTTGCATTTGTAACTGCTCACCGCAACAGTGTTGCGGTATCGCCAATGATGTCAGCGATCGCCGCGCAATCAAGTTGTAGGCGATCTTGCAGAAAAACTTGCCACCCGTCAGAAAGAAGTTGGTGGAAAAGTGATTGATTCAATTTTTGTCAACGAAAAGTTCAGTTGAATTGTAAGCCTGGAGGACTCCGACCAGCTAAAAACAGTAGCTCAGATAATTGAGCGATCACTTCCCCACCTTGTAAGCGAACAGTTTCTAAAAAACTAAACATCTGAGCTACTAATTGAGCGCCCCAATCACTGCGTGCTCCTCCAGTTACTTTGCGATGCACGACAACCGGGCGTAAAGCTCTCTCAGCATCATTGTTGTCCGGTTTTACTTCTGGATAGTCTAAAAAAGTGAACCATTCTTTCCAATGACGTTGAATTCGGTTGGCTAATCTTTGGGCATCGGCAGGCCATCCAGTAGTCGGTGGATTGTGTAAAACTGCAAGCAATTGAGCTTCGATCGCCGGACGCCGGTCGGCGATTTGAAAGCGGCTCAATTTCCCAGCATGATAGTCACGATACCAAGTTCTAGCTGTGGCTAAAATCTCACTCACAGCTTGAGCGAACAGACGATTTCCCTCAAAATGGCTGAATTTGAGTGCTTTCAAGTCGCGTTCTATATGGGTGAAACACTTCTGTTTCGCCGCTGCCGACTGCCGATTGTAAGCACTAAAACAATCGCTACTGAGAATGCCAGAAAAATCTGCTCCCAATAACTGTTTTAGTTCGGCACTACTGCGGGTAGGAGCTAACAAGAGCACACAAACTCGATCGCTAGTTGCCACCCACAACCAATACTTGATGCCATCAATACAGTAAGTGGTTTCATCAACGCATCGCACACCCGGTTGTTGTACGTAGCTCAACCATTGCTGATAGATTGGCTGCAAGCTTTCTTGGAAGTAATGCTGCATTTTGGCTAAACTCCCTTGAGAGATCGGAACCCCCAAGACATGTTCCACAAAATATTCTTGTTTTCGCCAAGGCAAGTTACCTCCGTACCCCAGCCAGCCCACTACGCTACACAATCTACCACCGTAGCTAAATCCTTCTTTGACACCTGGTGGTAATTGAGAGTATCCTGACCAGCCACAATCTTTACACTGGCATAAGGGGCGACGATATTCTCTAATTTCTACGGGTTGCTCTATCAGTTCGGCTACTTGTTGTACTTTCCTCTTTGCTGTTGTAACTGGTTCCACTGCTGAGAGACACACCGGACATGTTTCTAGTTCAAGCTCAATGATTTTGTCTGGCTCTCCAAATCCATTGCGCGTCTTGCCAGGATGGTCATATTTTGGGCCGCGTTTTTTCCCTTTTTTTCGCTTACTTTTGTCGCTGGGCTTGAGGAGCAGGTCTGCTGATGGTGGAGTGGAACTGTTTGATGAGGTGCGGTTTTTTAGCTTGTCGAGCGCTTCTTTTAACTGTTCGATCTCCTGTTGCTGCTGTTCTATCAACTGCTGCTTTTCTTGGAGTTTTCGTTGTTGCTGTTTGAGCTGCTGTTGTTGCTTGAGTAGCCATTCTGCCAACGACAGCATTACCTGTGCCATGTTCTCTGTTGCGATGGCTATCTCGTATGGTTCGCTCGTCAGTGCAGTTGGTTTGTAAGGATTCAGGTCAAAAAAACTTAAGTGGCGGCATCTGGTAAAATAAAGGAATGAAAAAGCCCACAGCCACCAGAGAGCAGAAAAAAACCGAGATAGAGCAGTTGAGCCAA
>JACJNV010000092.1 GCA_014695175.1 Microcoleus sp. FACHB-DQ6
CGTTTTCAAGCTCGTTCAGTAATGGCTTTTTTCCGTGAGGCTCTAGAGGCCCATTCTTGTGACTACTTTCCTATGCCTGACCTCATTCCCGAATTTCAGACCTGAATCCTTACCAATGACTGAAAGCGTTCTTCACCTCGACGATCGGAAATCACTAAATGTTCGTGGATAATTTTTAGCTTGTCTTCGACACTATTTCGGAACTGCTCAATGCCGATTTCTTGGGATGGGGGTGGAGTAGTTGGCGCGTTATTCAGCAGACAATCGATGTTTTGCCATTTGCCACAGAGTGAACAGGGATACTCAGGACGATTTTCCTTTTTACTCTCAATTAATTGCTTTACCTCAAATAGCGCGTTTCCCGGCGCATTCTTACCGCAAGGCGCAATGCAGGGAACCATCACATTACATTCCAATCCTTTCCACTTATCCTTGACTAGCCATTTAATCTCTTCCGTGAGATAAGACAAGAACCGTTCTGGATAAGCAGCCCGCACCGTGATTTTTACATCCGTGTCAACATATTCCAGCAATGCCCGACCGTTGTAGTCGTTATCAAGCATCAAACCCCGTTGCCAATGGATACTTTTTTCGTAATTGCAGCGCCCCAGTGAGTATTTGTGCAAGCGCACAATCAACTGGTAAAACAATCCTTCTGCTACTGCAAGTTGTCCTCGATCGTCCACAATCCGGCAGATTTGCACTTGTTGTCTGTCTCCCGCTTCCGGTTGCTCTCCCCAATTGGGCAATTCCGGGCGTGTATCGCGTACAAGTTGAGCAATCAAGCTGGTATTGCTGGGTTTAGCTGGGTCGAGCACCACCTGGTAGGACAAATCGAAGCGTTCCATCAGCTTGAGAAAGATGGGATGTAGTTCTTTCGGGTAGCCGTCCTCGCCTGGAAACGGGGGATTACTCCATAATTCGCCCAGATGGTCAAAATCTACTAAACCGTTGCGACGGCGTGTCAATTCATCATCGAGTACAAAGCTGATTGCCTTTGCTAGCCAGTCGGGTTTGAGGATGACGATATCGCGCAGTATTGGATTGTAATCGTAATGGATCAAATACCCCAACCTATGGGAAATGCGAAGGAAATGTTCTGCTTGTTCCTTATCGATTCCGTGTTGAGCGCAGATGGCAAGGACATCATTGTAGGGCAGATAGGCCTTGTCGTTTGTCTGCAAGATTTCCCGCACTCGCTGCCACTTGGCGGGAACGGAACGTCCCATTTCGGGAAGAGATGCGGCGACACTAGCAATCTTTTGTTTTAATTCTGCCAGCCCGGTGCAGGAGTTCTGAAGGTCAGGTTTGCTGTCTACATGGAAGAAGTCAAGCACCGTATCGCTGCCGAATCGATCCTGAATTTCCTGTCTGTCAATGTCGGGTTGTCGCTGCCCGGGGCCGCCGTGGGTGGCGACTACTAGCACTTTGGCATCTGGTTCCCGATGTTTGATCAGGGTAATCCACTCTTTGACAAAGCCCTGCTGAGGGCCTTCCCGCGGCTTCCACACCACCAGATACACGGCTGGTGCACTGAAAAACAACTGGTGCGTGGGTCGATAAACGGGTTGACCGCCAAAATCCCAACCATTGAGTGATATCTGTGTGCCACTGTCGGCATGGGTGACAATAACTGGCTTAATTTCAATGCCGTGAGTGGTGGGACGACTTTCTAGCCATTCATCCTCGCGCAATGCTCCCAACAGACAACTCTTGCCCACCTCGCCTTCACCGATCAAAATCAGTTTGGCTTCATTCAGGGTGATTTGTGCTTGTGCTTTTGCCCGCAGGTATTGCAAGACGGCTTCAGTGCCTTGCTCATAGGCAGCAGCGAGGTCAGGATTCAGAGGATTGTTGCTGAGGTAAATCCCTTGCAACTGGGTGAGGGATGCGAGCGCCTCTGGCAGTTCCCTCAGTTGGTTGTTGCTGAGGTTAAGCTCTTGCCACTGGGTGAGGGATGCGAGCGCCTCTGGCAGTTCCCTTAGTTGGTTGTTGCTGAGGTTAAGCTCTTGCAAATGGGTGAGGGATGCGAGCGCCTCTGGCAGTTCCCTCAGTTGGTTGTTGTGGAGGTTAAGTAGTCGCAACTGGGTGAGGGATGCGAGTGCCTCTGGCAGTTCCGTCAGTTGATTGTTGCTGAGGTCAAGCCTTACCAACTGGGTGAAGGATGCGAGCGCCTCTGGCAGTTCCGTCAGTTGGTTGTTTTGGAGGTAAAGCACTTGCAACTGGGTGAGAGAGGCGAGCGCCTCTGGTAGTTCCCTCAGTTGGTTGTTTTGGAGGTAAAGCACTTGCAACTGGGTGAGGGATGCGAGTGCCTCTGGCAGTTCCCTCAGTTGGTTGTTGCTGAGGTTAAGCCTTTGCAAATGGGTGAGGGAGGCGATCGCCTCTGCCAGTCCGCTCAATTGCATGTTGCTAAGATCAAGTGTTATTGCTATCTGTCGCCGTGCCTGTTCAATGCGCTGCTGTGCTTTCCGATCGCCCTCATTTCCTAACATTGCCAATTCCTTGTTTGGATTTTTGTATATAAGTGCGATCGCCTTTTGAGATGACTCGGGCGATCGCCAGACATGATTTAATTTTGAATATTGCTTAATCTCACTTCAAAATAACATCAATATTTTGTCGCTCGTGAGGTTTGAGTAAAGGAGAGAATGGAGGGTTTGTTAGAGGGTTAAGGCGAGGCCGAGCCTCTGGATATGCGTTACCAGGCAGAGCCTGGGAACGAGCTAAACCTGGTTTTTGACTCCCCACCCGACCATCCTAGAAACCGGGTTTCTGCGATTATTCTGGCATCTTCACGCCCGATTTTGTTAAGAAACCCGGTTTCTGAGCCCTGCGCGATCGTGAGGTTTGAGCAAACTCGCCGGATCGGGCCCAGCGGGGATAATGCAGCCGGGATTCAGCGGGAACAAATTGCCGTAATAATCGCGCTTCACAGCCTCCAAATCGCAAGTGCCAGCAACTCCCGGCAACTGGTACAAATCGCGCAGATAGGCTCCCAAATGCTCGTAATCTTGAATGCGGCGCACATTGCATTTGAACAAGCTGTAGTAAACGGCATCAAAACGGAATAGAGTAGTAAAAAGCCGCACGTCTGCTAAAGTCACCCGATCGCCACACAGGTAACGACTCCTCAAGAGCGATCGATCGATCTCGTCTAAAACAGCAAACAATTCACTGCAAGCCGAGTCATAAGCAGCTTGAGATTGGGCGAAACCGCAGCGATAAACACCGTTATTCACAGATTGGTAAATCTTCTCATTCCACTCGTCAATTTGCGATCGCAAATCCAGAGGATAAAGATCCATTTGAGGATTGCTAGCAAACTCGTTAAACTCCGAGTTTAGCATCACAATAATTTCCGAACTCTCGTTATTGACGATCGCCTTTTTCGAGTCATCCCACAGCACCGGCACCGTACACCGCCCCTGATAGCCCGGTAAAGCCAACTGGTAAAGTTCGGGCATCGTGTTGCAGCCAAAAGTCTCCGACTCCATCACCCACATTCCCCCTTCAGAGGGATAGACAATAGAAACGGATATCGCATCTTCAAGCCCTTTGAGCGCCCTCGTCACCAGAGTGCGGTGCGCCCAAGGGCATCCCGTACCCACGAAGAGGCGATACCGCCCTGCAGCGGGCCCGTGAGGGTTGTCTGGTGCAGTGCTGACAAAGTTGCGGAAACTGCTGCTGGGGCGAATGTATGCTCCGGTGCGATCGGGCGGCGCTAGTTTTGACATCATTAATTGCCACATTGATGTCCAGACAAATTTGCCTAGCTTGACTGTTACCGATGAAGGAAGCGATTTGTTTTTCACAATGCGATTAAAAGAGGTTTGCTAACATAATCTGCTTATTTTAACTCACATTGCGAGGTTTATTCCCTTCCAGGAAGAGCCTGGGAACGCAGATCCAGAGGCTCTGCCTCGATGTTGGTTTTGAGTTATAATAATCTACTAAGTCCTTGGCGCTTAACTTAAATTTATGGATTTCACAGGCACTTTAAATCAGATCGTCGCCCTCAGCGTTCAAGATCGGATTCGTCTTGTACAAGCAATCTTAGACAGTATAGCGGCAGAACAGGTTCACCCAGACCTGACAGACTTTCAAAAGCAGGAACTCGATCGCCGAATTGATGATTCTGAAGCAAATCCTGATAAGGTGCTGACTTGGGAAGAAGTTAAAGCTTCAGTCAAAGCACGAAAATAAACTATGAATTATGCGTTAGTATTCCGTCCCGAAGTTCGTGAAGAAGTTGATGAAGCATACACTTGGTATGAAAGTCAGCAACTAGGACTTGGTGACGAGTTTTTAGATTGTATTGACGAAATGCTCGATCGAATTTGCCAGATGCCGGAGTCCTATCCAGTTGTCTATCGCGATGTTCGGCGCTCGGTCGTGCGTCGCTTTCCCTATGCTGTGTATTATCGCATTGTATCAAGCCGAGTGATAGTAACCGCCATTTTTCACGGTAGCAGAGACTCAACAGCATGGCAAACGCGAACCTAACAGGTTCCCTCGTTACCATGCTCTGCCTTCCTCTGTTCCCTCACCTGAGAACGAGTTTTCTAGGATCTGCCAGAGGCTATTTCGCCATAAGCTCGATCGATCAATCGGCGAGCAACCGTCTGAATTCCCGTATGTTCGTAATAATTGGTAGTCATGTCTAAAAACGCCGCCACATAATCCAATTTGTCATCGGTAACATCAACGTATTGCTTGAGATGGCCCAAAACTATGGCGGGAGTTAAGCCGCGAGATTGTACTAAATTGTTCATCCAACCTTGCGCTGAGGCAAAAGTTGCTGTCACAAATCCGAACTTTTGTGAATTATTTGCGCCGGGAATTAGGTTGCTGATATTTTGGAATGTTGAGTTTTGCTGCAATGTTGAAGGATTCAATCCGCCTATGGTATTTTGTGCTACTCTAATGAAGTCCGGGCCAAGGGGAATTAAACCGTCAGCACACACTAATGCAGCCATCCGCATCAGAGATTCGCCTTTGTAATGAGATAAATAATTACCAAAGCTTCCCACATTGTCAAGGGAAATATTGTTCAGTTTGCAGAATGCAATTAGCTCGATCGCCACTTTGACGCACAAGTCGATCGTTTGAGTTGTGTCAGCTTTAGGAGTGAGGCGGTTGAGAAAGGAAAGAAAGCCGATGTTTTCGCCGATTTTATTCGCCATAGCCGTTGCACCTAACGCACTGTCGGCGCTGTCTGCTAACTGGTAAAGCCTGACTACGCCTTGATATGGCTCGTTGGGGTTGGCGTAAAGCTCGATCGCGCGATCGCGAATTTTCCCAACTAATTTGCGCTTTGTTTCCCCTGTCAGCGCTTGAATAGTATTATCAAAACCCGTGAAATTGTTCCACTCCCCCGGAACTACAAAATCCAGAGATTTGAGCATCATCACAGTGACGCCACCAGACGGCAAATTGTCAACCAATTCCACAATAGATTTGCTCATCACAAACTCCTGAATAGCCAGATTTAAAGTGTTCTTCCAAATACTCCAACTTAGGAAAATCCGATTCCCGATTCCAGGTGAATTCCCCAGAACTAAGTAGGTAAGCACAACTAAATATTAAACCACCAGAGCCAGTTTTGCCCTACTCCGATCTTTTCTCTCTTTTCTTCCTCTGCGCCCTCTGCGGTTCATTAAAAAAGTCTTTTTCACAAAACATTTGCATTTCACTCGCCCTCACAAAGTTAAGTTTCATTATATCGACCGACTCAAAATCCTCGCACTGTGTTAAAATAGATGGCGCAAAATAGAAAAAGATAAAATATGACTGTTGCAGTTAACAAAACTCCGGGATTAGCCTCGCGCTTAGTAAATGGCGTACTCTCCATCAAGCCTTTGGCTAATCTAGCCAAGCACCAAGCGCGGGAAATGATGATAACAAGAGCAGAAAAAATCGGAGTGCATTGGCGACAAGAATCCCAAGCACTTTTAGCTCGAAATTGGGATGCAGAATTGCTCAGCGTCCAAAATCCCGATCTTGTTTACCCGAAATATTATCTAACTTCATTCCACGCTTACGAACAAGGTAATATGAGCTGGGAAGCTGCTACAGAAGTTGAAGTTGCCGCCCGTACAGTTCACGCCACAATTTGGCCGGAAGCGGGTGCAGAAGGCGATGCTAAACTCCGCGCCAGCTATCACGAAGTCATCAAATCTCAGATTGCTTCTTCACCGCAGGATATTGTTGATTTGGGATGCAGTGTGGGAATGAGTACCTTTGCTCTTGGGGAAGTTTACCCGGAAGCGAAGATGACTGGGGTGGAGTTGTCGCCTTATTTTTTAGCAGTTGCTAAATACCGTTCTCAACAGCGAGAATCCCAATCTTTAAATCAAAAATCTCCGACTTGGGTTCACGCTGCTGCTGAATCTACTGGTTTGCCTGCGGCTGCTTTTGATTTAGTTTCTATTTGTTTAGTTTGTCACGAATTGCCGCAGAAAGCTACTAGAGAAATATTCCGGGAAGCGAGACGTTTGCTGCGTGTTGGCGGACATTTGACAATTATGGATATGAATCCTCAGTCGGAAGTTTATGCCAAAATGCCTCCTTATATTTTGACTTTGCTCAAGAGTACGGAGCCTTATTTGGATCAGTATTTTGGGTTGGATATCGAGCAAGCTTTAATAGATTCTGGTTTTGCCCAGCCGACAATTACTTGCAATACAGTCCGACACCGGACTATTGTTGCTGAGGCGATATAGCGGTTGCCAGTAGAGTGAAGTACAGATATCGGGTAGGAGACGGCACTGCCGTGTCTAAAGCTGTACTTCATCCGAGTGAAAACTGCTATAAATAGTAAAGTTGCATCGATATTATTCAATCTTTGGGGCGGTGCGTGAGTGTAAATAGTCTAATTTGTGGATTTAAAAATTTATGTTCCCGCGCCCCCTACCGATAAATAATTCCGATGCTACCGGATTTGATATTAGACAGCAGTAGGAACTATTCACACCGTTATTTGTTACACATTTTGATAGAACCCTAAAACAAGGACATCATCATGACCCCGACAGCCCCCTCTGAAAACGTCATCAATTGTTTGCACGTTATTTTGAATGCGACTGCATCGAAAAATTACGAGCTTTTTACCACAGTGGGCGATGCAGGTTACAAAGCGGGCATTACACAACAAATGTTTGACGATGTTAGCGAGCAGCTCGCTTCACGCCTGCAAAAGGGATACTCAATTACTTATTTTGGTGAGATAAAACAAGGTAATTCTCCGATTTATTTGTGGAAGCTGAGTTTTGAAGATGGTGGAGATGAATTTGTGGCACACATGACGATGAATGGAGACAAAGTTGCTGGGATTTTCATCGAATAACATATCTTGCTTGACACGGCGTTTTACTGCAATGAATCTAACGCCGATCGCCCACAACCGTTAATCGGAATCGATCGGGCGGCACAAAGGTGATTCCCCGGCGGGCTGGACGAATGGGCCGATCGAGATTCGATACAAACTCACGGGAAGACAGCACCGTTGCTAAAACGAGCTTCATTTCAAACAGCGATAACGCCATCCCGATGCAGCTTCGACTCCCGCCTCCAAACGGTAAAAATTCAGAGGCGGAAAACTTGCGATCTAAAAAGCGATCGGGATTGAATTGATCGGGATTTTCGTAGGTTTCAGGGCGACGGTGCGCCAAATAGACACAGGGGATTAAAATCGTTCCCGGTTGATATGTATAGCCTTCGAGTTCGATCGTCCGTTTCACCTTGCGCGGCTGCGAAATTAAGGCAATTGGATAAACCCGCAGCGCTTCCTTGCAGACTGCTGTTAAATAGGGCGATTGCGAAAGTGCGATCGGATCGGGATTCTCGCCCAATTCATCCAATTCCTGCCGCAATCTAGCGAGACATTCGGGAAACTGATGCAGCCAGTAAAACGCCCAAGTCAACGCCGATCCAGTCGTTTCATGTCCCAATAACAACAGCGTCATCAACTGATCGCGCAATTCTCGATCGCCGAGGGATTCGCCGTTGTCGTCGCGCGCCATCATCAACACCGACAGAATATCCGTGCGAGACGAATCGAGAGAATGCGATCGCCTATCGGCAATTTCCGCATAAATCAGCGAGTCAATCTGCGCCATCTGCTGCAAAAACTGCCCCCACGGGCTCCAAGAGCCCAAATTTTGCTGCAACGGTTCAAAGAAAAATTGCATCGAGTACAGTTCCGAGGTAATCGCCTCTAAAAGGTTGCTGAGCAATTGTTTCAGGCGTTCGTAGCGCTCTCCCGGCACTAATCCAAACACGACTTGCAAGATTACTTGCAGCGAAATTTCTGACATTTCTTCGCGGACTGCGATCGCATCTGGGGCTTTCCAGTCGATCGTCTGCTTTTTCGTCAAATCAACAATCAAATGCCCTTGACTGTGCAACTGTTCCCGATGCAGCGCAGGCATTAATAGCTGTCGCTGCCGCAGATGTCGGGGCCCTTCATTCATAATTAGGGATTCATTTCCCACCAGCGGGCGAAATACGTTGGTCACTTTGCCAAACTCAAAGGCATCGGCTAAGGTCGTAAACACCGCCTGAATCGCTTCTGGACGGCCCAGAAACACCACGGGGGGCGAAGAGGGCCCCAACACGCGGGCGGTAAATGTATCGCCGTATTTGGCAGAGTAGCGATCGAAAAATGCGATCGGGTCAGCTACCAGCGAAAGCGTTTGGAACAAAGCAGGAGAACGAGATCCGGTAGGCAGCGTCATTGCAAAAGTGGCGATACACAATATTTCTAGTGTATTTTGACATACTCCGAAGTCCTCGATCGACCTTGCAGCCTGAAATTTATCTGCGATCGATTGCGAAGGCCAGTAGCAAAAATAGTAATGCTATCGGGATCGATCGCAGATTGTACGGCTAGCTTCCCAACCTAACATGACTGTTTTACGCTCTAGTCCCCAGCAATAGCCACCGAGTTCTCCAGATTCTCGAATGACTCGGTGACATGGAATTAGATAGCCGATCGGATTGTTACCGATCGCATTTCCTACAGCTCTAGCAGCAGTTGGGCGAGCTACCAGTTGAGCTATAGTCTGATAGGTGGCGATCGCACCAAATGGCAATTTCAAAAGTGCTCGCCAAACTTGAATCTGAAAATTAGTGCCTTTTACCAAGAGCGTTAGTGGTTTTTGCCCGCTGAAAGTTTCTGAATTGAAAATCAGGTCGCGCAATGATTGAGTGGCTTGCTCATCACGAATGATTTCAGCGTTTTTCCATTCCAATCGCAGTCTTTGTGCAACGGTTTGTTCGTCTGTTGTCTCCAAGAAATAAAGATTACAAATACCACGGGTAGTTGTAGCAATTAGAGATTTGCCAAAAGGGGTATCATGAATGCCATAGCGAATTTGCAAACCTGCTCCGCCTGCTTTGAACTCCCCAGGTGACATTGCTTCTAAGTTCACAAATAAATCGTGCAATCGTCCGGGGCTCGATAGTCTCACGTCCAATGTTAGGTCGAGAAGGCTTTTAGTCAGAGTGATTTTTGACTTGGCATATTCAACTGTCAGATATTGCAAAAACCGCTTGGGGCTAATGCCGGCCCATTGAGTAAATAGCCGTTGAAAATGATATTCACTCAGTCCTATGTGTTGGGCCACAGTTGCCAGATTGGGCTGGTTTAGGTGGTGTTGTCGCATAAAGGCGATCGCCCGAGCAATCCGGTGATAATCTTCGCTAGCATAGACACTCGCATTCTCCATCGCAATCATCTAGTCTAAATCAAGGGAATTTTGATGTTTCCTTACTTTAGCCATAGACTAGGCTCAAAGCCACCCGTTTCTTGCGGTGAATGCACTCAGTCGATTTTAGATTTTAGATTTTAGATGGAAGAAAGCGAGCTCACTGCTAAACCCGGGGGCTGGCGATGATGATGAGCGAGCTTTTTTCTCGCTCCACGGATGCCTCGGGCGACTTGTAACCAAATTTCTTGATTGTCAGTCACTTAACCGAACTTTCGCTCTCACCCTCCCCGCAACTGCGTCACCAAGTGAACTAATTCAGGTAAAATTAGCTTTTCCACAGCTAGTTTCACACCATTGCTAGAACCCGGAAGAGAAAAGACTAACTTGCCTTGATACACCCCTGCAACTGCGCGAGAGGCGATCGCCCTCGAACCAATTTCTTGATAGCTCAAAAACCGAAATATTTCACCAAATCCTGGTAAAATCCTGTCTAGCAAACTCTCCATCACATCATAAGTCGTATCTCGGGGAGCGATGCCCGTGCCACCGTTAAAAATGATTGCATCCACATCTTCACGCTGGGAAAAAGCCTGCATTTGCAATACAATTTTTGCCGCATCATCTTTAACAACAGTGTAAGCTACCACAGAGTGACCCGCATCTTTTAGCAGCTTCTTAGTTAACAAGCCGCTATTGTCTGTTTCAGCCGAGCGCGTGTCGCTAACAGTAATGATAGCGCAATTTACGGTTATTTTAGATAAGTCGGGGTGAGGAATTTGCGTCGTCATAGTTTCTTCTTCTAAGTAATCGGCAATCGGCAACGGGCGATTGGCTAATTACCAATTACCAATTACCAATTACCAACTACCCATTATGCCTTGCTAAATCCTAAGCCGTTTGCTTCCGAGTAGCGTTCCATAAAACGCATAAATCGATCCCATTCTTCGGGACTTCTCATTAGATAAAGAGCTTCCAAACCCGCAGGCTGACCGTTGATGAACTTAGCCTTAACCTCGCGAGTGAGCATTTCGCCTTCTTCGTCGATCATGTACATTCCAGTAATGTCTTCGGTACTGGTGCTGCTGAGAGCTTTGGGATTTTCAAAGATAAACGTGGCAGTGCCTTGAGCTCCCGTTTTAGAACGGGTTAGGCGCACTTCGGGCACAGCATCTTCGTCTATACCCCTAGAGAATTGAATTTTAGCCATAATCTGACACTCGAACCTTAAGGATTGCTTAATTTCTTAATGTTTAATCATAAAACGATTCGGGTACTCGCAAATCAAGACTTGGGAGAGTGGGAGTGGGTGAGAGTGGGTGAAAGTGGGTGAGAGTGAGGCAATTGGAGACAAGGGCGAGGGGATATGGGTTGGTTCTTTGTACCCCAAGTTCTTCTCTCCCTTGTCTTGCAATTCCCTTAGACGATGTAAGGAGAGTTAATAGGATCGGCCCGCTTTGTGGCTACCATAGTTTGGTAGATGAGGGCGGATATCTCGCCACGGGTGATGTCGTGGGCGGGGCAAAGCTTTTCGCGCGCGGGGTAGTTGACCACGATTTTGCGCTCTGTGGCGGTTGCTATCTCGTCGGTGGCAAAACTGGGAATCTGAGCTCGATCGACATAAACGCTCAAAGAATTGGGGTTGCCGCCCGCCAACTGCAAGCCGTTTACCAAAGAAACGATCGCCTGAACTCTAGTCAAATTCTGCTCCGGGCGAAACGTGCTGTCTGGATATCCAGCCAAAAAGCCAGCTCGATTAGCTTGGTCGATCGCTCCCTTGGCCCAAAAATCCGCCGCCACATCCTTAAAAACCGTCGCCTCACGGCGCGGCACCAATTCAAACGCCTTCGCCAACATAGCCGCATACTGAGCTCTAGTTACAATCTCGTAAGCTTGAAAATTGCCGTTGGGAAACCCGCTAACAATATTCATCTTTGCCAAGCGATCGATAAAATCCTTGGCCCAATGCGTGCTGATGTCGCTAAACTGTAGCTTGGCAGGAGTCGGAGTTGGCGTCACATTGCCCAAATCAAATAAACCTTTCACCCGCGAAGAATTGAGCTGATTTCCCACCGCCGAAATCTTAACCCCAGTCGCGTTTTGTAAGTCTAATTCACCGTTATTCTGAAAAATATTGCCGCCCAAATCTTGAGCAGTACCAATATCTGGCAGCGACTTTCCCACCGCAGTCAAACCGTCTTCGGTATTTTTTTCAATGCGATTCTTACGCAAAACCGGCTGAGATTCCCCCGCTAAAACGATACCGGATCGATTATCCAAAATTTGGTTATCAACAATCAAAGGAGCCGACTGAGCTTGCAGGGAAATGCCGAAACCCGTCTTTTGAAAAATATTGCGCCGTATTGCTCCTTTAGCAGTTCCCGCCACAATCACCCCAGCGGCTGAGTTTTCCACAAATATGTTGTCTAGAATCGCAGGATTAGCAGTGCCCGTGGCAAAAACGCCTTCGCCCTTACAAAGTGTGAAAGTGCAGTTAGCCACAGTCGGAGAAGTTGACTCAATCCAGACTCCCGTGCCGCGAGTATCGAGATTAGTAACAGTTACTCCGCGCAATTCCGAATTAGTTGCTAGCAGTATCGTGATATTTTGGCCCGCAGCGGTGGGACTGACAAATTTGCCACTGCCTTGAATCAGAATGCCTCTACCTTTGTTAGTTTCATTGCCAACAACTTTTACTCCCGAGGGAATTTCCAAGGGAAATTTTTCGCCACTAGCAGCGCTGTAAATTCCCGGTGCTAACTGAATAGTGCTTTCCGATGCAGCGCGGGCGATCGCGCGGGCTATAGTTTTGAATGGAGCCGATTGGGTGCCGGCTGCGGAATCACTGCCTGTTTGCGGGTTGACGTAAAGTGTTGCCATGTTTTTGTTAAAGAGATAATTGGCGATCGAGCTTTTGTGCAATTTTCATTGTCTGCGAACTGAACCCCGGATTTATATTCACCTTTGATTGCGGAGATTATTTAATTGCACGATATCGGCAATATTACCTCTCAGGAGTGGCAACCGCAGGGGGATTGCCCCTACAAATCACTAAACTATTAATTCTTGGGTCAGAAACCGGGTTTCTTGGCTCCGGTTCAACCTAAAAATCAAGAGTTTTAGTTAAGAAAGGCGATTTTTTTTCGTTTTACGTCAGCGGATGGTAAGGCATTTATTTCTGGGTGTAAGCCGTCTTAACTCCCAGCCTATTTCACAATACAAGACGCCTCCAAGACCACTAGATTTTCATTCTTAAAAACCGCACAACTTGTCATTGCTGAAGCTAAGGCGGGAATTTTCCCTTGTTTGAGAGAAAGCATCGCCTCCGGTGTAGAATCAAATTGATTTAGCCAGCCATCATTCTTTACATACTGAAGACTCAAAGCATGGCGATCGAGCATCCAAAAATCAACTCCATATTGATTAATAAAATTTTGCAATACAGCTCGATCGGGAGTGTATTGAGCGCGAATTAAATCGTTAAGTCGCTGCCGATATTTGCTGTAGTAGCCTTTCTGATACGGCACTGCATATTCCTTTGCCACCAAAACTGAACGCTGACTAAATGTTGGCAAATGGTCAGTCTCTGGCGCGATTGAAGCAATCAAGATATCTTTAGGTTGTTGCTCAAAAAAATTGTACAAACCCGACATTTTACCTTCTACATACCCGACGGTGGGAAATTTTTCGACCAAGCAGGGATAAAACACAACGGCGATAGCGATTGTGGCTGTCGTAATTAGTGCCACTAGATTTTTTATATCAAATGTTGTTGCGGTTGTTGATGCCCAATAACCGACTCCATCGATAATTAAAGTTAGGGCGATCGCAGTTATTAACACCACAATAAATCGCAAGCTGTAGGCCGTATAGCGACCAGGTTGATACAGCTTAAAAATGGTAGCGTGAGCTGCAAAAAACATCGCCGAGGATGCTAAAAATAGCTGAAGCAAAAGCCATATTTTGCTTTGAATCTGATTTGCTAAGGGAAAAGCCGATCGCAAAAACAGCAGCAGCGGAAATAACAGCCCGACACAGTGAGTTACAGGCGTAAACAGCGACTTGGGAAACATCCCGCTACCCCGCCCTGTCAACCAATAATCTTTAGGATTGGGACGAAAAAAAGCATTTCTGCCGCTGGGAACAAATTCGGCCATTTGCTTCGCTTCTGCTGCGGTATAAGTTGGGCCAAATTCAGAGTTATCTAAGGCATAAGGCAGCATTACTAAAAAGATTACTCCCAAACCTGTAGTGCAAAATAGGTAATTAGTTCGATCGCCCGACAAGCGCAAACCGCCGTTTTTCCAGCATAGCAGGCGCAAAACTAAAATTCCGGCAGCAACCAAGGCGTAAGGAGGATAGAATAGTCCGATCAGCGCGATCGCTCCCAAACAAGGCAGCAACGAACTGCGCGACAAATAATATAAAAAACCCAGAAATATCGGATATATAAAAGCTCTTGGCGTTGTAGAAGCCAAATCGTCAGTCATCCACATATGCTGATTTAACAGCAAAGATGCAATAAATCCAGTCATCGGCACTGGCAGCATTTCTAGGCAAAGACCAAAACAGTAATAAGTCGAGATTAACGCGAGAAATAGCGGCAATATTTTGTGAAAAAATAGCGGATGAATGCCAAGTGTTGCGGCTAATTTGTAGAGCGTGCTGTATCCTGCGGGGGCGACTGATTGAAAGTAATTAGCAATGAAATCGTTGGGGAATAATTCAGGATCGACAAACCGCATCATCCAGAAAACGTGCTGCCTCGCATCGTCTTGCACCATATACTCGGCCCTGAAGGCTTGCTTGAGTCCTAAAAAAGCATAAAGTGCAGCAAATGTCAAGCTCAAAGTCAACCAAAATATTGTGTGCGATCGGGATTTGCGATCGACTGTAGCAGTTAGAAATTTGTGCAACCGAGCTATTAATACCATTAGAGATTTGAGATTCGAGATTAAAGAATGGGGAATGACTGATTCTCAAACCTACGATTATATCATGCCCCGTCAATTACCCCTAATAAAAACCGCTTTACTTCCAACTTCGCCCGATTTTAGATCATTTTCCAGGCCGCACACCCGCAATTTTAAGGCGAATCCGATACAGACTTGTATTTGCCGTAATATAAAGCGTTTTGCGATCGCTTTCTCCCCAAGCCAAATTAGTCGCCGTCTCAGGTACAGAAATCCTCCCCAAAAGCTTGCCATCAGGCGATAAAATCCACACTCCCCCCGGCCCAGTGCTGTAAACATTCCCTTCTAAATCAACTTTTAAACCGTCGGGAACTCCGCCTTTAGTTGCGGCATCTTTTAACTCCGCAAAAAGCCGCTGGTTGGTCACAGTTCCGTCCGGTTTTACATCAAAAACAGCAATGTATCCCGCTTCCGAATTGTTAACATAAAGTTTTTGCTCGTCTGGTGAAAAGGCAATGCCATTCGGCAGCACCAAATCCTTAACCAGCAGAGTTAATTTCCCGTCGGGTGCCAACCTGTAAACACCGTAAAAACCCAATTCTTCCTGGTCTTTACTAACACCGTAGGACGGATCGGTAAAATAAATGCTGCCGTCGGATTTAACGACCAAATCGTTCGGGCTGTTGAGCCTTTTTCCCTCGTATCTATCCGCCAATGTGATAACTTTGCCGTCCTTTTCAGTGCGCGATACGCGGCGATTTTCGTGTTCGGCAGTAAGTAAGCGGTTTTCTTTGTCTAAAGTATTCCCGTTGGCTTTTCCCGAAGGGCTGCGAAATACCTCAACTTGCTGATTTGAGGCGAATTTATAGATAATATTGGCGGGAATATCGCTAAACAGCAAAAAGCCGTCTGGATGCCAAATCGGACCTTCTATAAATTGGAAATCGCCAGCTAATTTTTCTAATTTCGCGCTGTCATCTATAATATTTTGCACAGTGTTTTTTTTCTCTCTGTTTTCCGTTTGGGCGGTCAATATTGTTAAGTTAGCC
Source organism: Microcoleus sp. FACHB-DQ6 (assembly GCA_014695175.1). GTDB lineage: Bacteria > Cyanobacteriota > Cyanobacteriia > Cyanobacteriales > Microcoleaceae > Microcoleus. Next base: position 15,670 of record JACJNV010000092.1, read on the forward strand.
CTAACTTTTTTGCTGGGGTTACTGACGACTAAAGTTAATACTATCAACAACAAACTAATTGTAGCAATTTTGATTGTCATATTTGCTCATAACTGAATTACTTCCTTCCCACCCTAACATTACCTATCTCCTTCTTTACTTCTTCCTTTCTTTTTTGCTACGAGAGCGCTATCACGCCCCTTCGCTAAAACATCTAAAGCGGTTCGTAAACTCACTATTTTGCTCAAAAAAAAGATTATTAAGAGCGGTATTAAATTCGATAGTACGGTATGTAACAAAAAAAAGAAGCTCGAAAATGCGAGCTTAATTATATTTAAGTTAAAACGTTTTACCTGTCAACTGTTAAGCTGGAAATGACACAAAAAGCACCGCAATACCAAGAACGATCGCCCCTATACCCATTACAACAGACCAGAAGCGGTGATAACTCTTAACCGTAGTACCGCTATCGCTTTCAAGCTGAATCAAATCCATCCAAGGTGCAACACCCCGGCGGAACCAACCCAAAGCGCTAACATCCATTCCAATCAAACTTTCAACCCGTTTCATACCAAACAGAAAATTACCAATTGGCCCAAAACGAGAAGCATAGCGCAGATAAATCATTCCCGTTCTATCTTGCAACTTCAAATCTGAACCAAACGCATAACCCGCATCGCCGCGACCAATTAATTCGCCTTGTAGTTGCGCCGGTTGACCCCGCAGAGGACTTGCATAAGGGTCAGACATTAAGGTTAAAACATCTAAGTGTTCTGCTTGTTGGTAATTAGGGAACATCACCAAAGTCTTGAGCAAAATTCCTGCACCCAAAGCGATTAAAGGACAAGCAAACATCATCATCGGGTTTACAGCATACAGCGAAATGCCGATCGCAAAACCCACCGCTAAGCCCAGAGTTTCTGCACTGTAGAGCAGTAAATCGAACACAAAATTGCCGTACAATTTCCGCTTGCTCAAATCGTTGCCTTCGCCGACAATTCGGCCCATATCAAACTCAATATCCAAGCCTAATTGTTCGGCATAAGTGCTCAAAGCGCGAACTCGTTTACCAGTCAGCGGGTGAGTAGAGTTCAACTCCATCCACCAACCCCACGGATTAAACATATCCCACAGAAACACTCGCCCAATTTTTTCCGGTTCCGAAGAAATCCTGTAAGCAGTGCCGGTAGAGGTGGCAGCTTTGGCATCGTAAATGCCTAAAGCGCGAGTTCCTTCTAATAAGCGGCTGGGTTCGGTGGCTCTTTGTCCTTCTTCCAAAATACCGTAAGCAATTTTTACCAAAGCGCGAGACAAAGCGTTGGGATTTCCGGTTGTTTCGGCTGCAAAATGGTCGGCAAAATATTCTCGCGTCCGCGACAAATACAGTAATAAATAAGTGCCTGCGATGTAAAACAAATAAGCAACAGCAGCTACCGTGCCGGCGGCATCTTTAGCTTTTTCGCCACCACTTCGACCCATTCTTTGAGCTGTTGTGTAAATTAAATAAGTAATCTGCACCAAAGTCGAAGCTAAAGTCATTACTGCAAAGTCCCAGTGGACAATGTGACCGAGTTCGTGGGCGTAAACAGTGGCAATTTCCTCGTCGTCTAAATAGGTAAAAAGACCTTGACTGACGACTAAACGAGCGCTGTTTGGAAATGAACCGTAAGTAAAAGCAGTAGGGTTTCGGTCGTCGATAATTCCTAAACGCGGCTGCTGGAGTTTTTTCTGCTTGCAAACCTTCTTAATAACTTTCGCTGTTTCGGGACTTAGGCTTTCTATTTCTGCTAGGGAAACCCAGCGAGTATGGTAGAGCCAATTTTGGGTTAAGTCCATCAAGTAAGGCGATAGGAAAAAAGCAGCAAGGTTAAAAATTAGAGTTATCGGAAGTGCGATCGCCAATCCGGCGACTGGATCGGGACTGTTGAGAATCAAAACTGAGGCTAAAGATAGCGCTAACACCATACCAAACAGCAGGCTGATGGTGACGCCGGAAGCTAAAACGAGATTTCCGCCAGTTTTCTGTATCAGTTTAACGCCGGCTTTGGCGGCTCGCCCTGCCTTGCGTAAAGGGGCGTGAGATGACATAATACTCTCCAAAGGTTATTGACAAATGGAACTGACCGTGGAATTTTATCTATACTTCACTGTTTTAACCTGTTAATGCGGATTGCTCTAAGGGGTCTCAACAAAAATATAGAATTTCCTCTAGAATTGTTAAGACTGAAAACCGCCCGGAAATTTATTTGTGCGGATTCAATTCAAAACTCAAAATTCAAAACCCAACAATCACAACTATTTAAAAGTTACTGCCATGTCTATTATTGAAATTGCCCAAAAAACGCGCGTATCTGCTAGAAAATTGGCAGTTTTGTCCGCTAATGCCAAAAATCAAGCTATTGAAGCTATTGCGACAGCTTTAGAAGCTGCTGCGCCGGATATTTTGGCGGCGAATGCTGCTGACTGCAAGGCGGCTGAGACGGATGGAATAGCGAAACCGCTGTACGATCGCCTAAAGTTGGATGAGAGCAAGTTGAAAAGTGCGATCGCGGGCGTGCGAGATGTTGCCAAACTCCCAGATCCCGTAGGTTCCGTGCAAATTCACCGTGAATTGGATACAGGATTAATTCTGAAGCGCATCACCTGTCCTTTGGGCGTTTTAGGCATTATTTTTGAAGCGCGCCCAGAAGCTTTAATTCAGATAGTATCCTTGGCAATCAAATCGGGAAATGGCGTCATTCTCAAAGGCGGCAAAGAAGCAGTCCGTTCCTGCGAAATCTTGACAAAAGTGATACATCAAGCATTAGCAGAAACTCCTGTTAATCCAGAAGTCGTGCAGTTGCTCACCACGCGGGAAGAAACAATCGAACTGCTCAAAATGGATGAATATGTAGATTTGATTATTCCCAGAGGTTCTAATTCCTTCGTGCGCTTCGTGCAGGAAAACACGCGGATTCCCGTGTTGGGACACGCCGACGGAATTTGTCATTTGTACGCAGACAAAGCGGCGGATATTCAGAAAGCAGTAGAGATTTCTGTCGATGCAAAAACTCAGTATCCAGCCGCCTGCAATGCCATTGAAACCTTGTTAGTTCACAGTGCGACCGCCCCCAAATTCCTGCCCGCTGTTGCCGAAGCTTTGCAGCAGAAAAAAGTTGAATTGCGGGGAGACGAAAAAACTCGCGCCATCCTAGAAAATATTGCCGAAGCAAATGAAGCGGATTGGTCTACAGAATACAGCGATTTAATTTTGTCAATCAAAATAGTAGATTCTGTGGAAGAGGCAATTAACCATATCAATACATACGGTTCCCGACATACAGATGTCATTATTACCGAAGACAGCGAAGTCGCGGAAACATTTTTAAATGGAGTCGATGCGGCCGGAGTTTATCACAATTGTTCGACTAGATTTGCCGACGGTTTCCGCTACGGTTTCGGTGCAGAAGTGGGCATTAGCACGCAGCAAATGCCACCTCGCGGGCCTGTTGGTTTAGAGGGCTTGATTACCTATAAGTATCGAGTTGTTGGAGATGGCCATGTTGCCGCGAGTTATGTAGGGAAAGATGCGAAGGGGTTTACTCATCGGGATTTGTAATACGAGATTTAGGCAACTGGCATAATTAGTAGGGTGGTCAGAATTCGAGACCCTGAATAATTCCCCTAGAACTGAGTTTGACCCACCCTACTACTCGATAAAAGTGTGACACTTACCTAAGTCCCGATCATGACAGAAAATCCAAATCAACCCCGAGAATACGATGCTGTCCTTGGCGGTGAATCTCAAGTGCCATTGGCTGCGGCTGTCTTAGGCGGGATTCCCGGCGTTAAAAGTCGGTTAGCTTCTCCCATTGTCGAGGTGAAAATTGCTGCACTGTCTGAAGCGCTGAAATATGGAGATCCAGGTTTAGATTTAATAATTGCGGCACTGCAAGATGAATCAATCGCAGTGAGATTTGCCGCCTATTCGCTGCTGAAGAATAGAGATGAACCACATCTAAAACAGCAGTTCCAAAAATATTTGCCTATCTTTGACTTTGATGTGATAACAGTTGATGCGTATGGAAAAGAAAACGGTCGCCGCCGTCATTATGCTCATTTCCTCCCCGAAGACTTAGGGAACGGAATTGTGCTGGAAATGGTTTACATTCCCGGTGGCACATTTATGATGGGTTCCCCAGCAACAGAAGAAAGACGAGAGGAGAGCGAAAGTCCGCAGCATCAAGTAACAGTACCCGCTTTTTATGCAGGCAAATATCCCATCACCCAAGCACAGTGGCAAGCAGTGATGGGAAACAACCCATCATATTTTAAAGGTGAAAAACGTCCTGTAGACACTGTATCGTGGGATGATGCCGTCGAATTCTGTGGCAAACTCTCGCAACAAACCGGGAAAAAATATCGCCTCCTGAGTGAAGCAGAATGGGAATACGCCTGTCGTGCTGGTACAACAACCCCATTCCATTTTGGGGAAACCATTACCTCCGATTTAGTCAACCATAACGGAAGCTCCCCCTACGCAAACGCCCCCAAAGGACTTAACCGCAGAAAAACAATCGATGTCGGGAGTTTTCCCCCCAATGCCTTTGGGCTGTACGATATGCACGGCAATGTTTGGGAATGGTGCAGCGATGAGTGGTACGAAAACTATAACGGCACACCAACTGACGGAAGTTCCTGGGAACCTGGCACAGGTAATACCCGATTGCTGCGTGGCGGTTCCTGGTTCTACTGTCCGGTCTTTTGCCGCAGTGCCTTTCGCCTCGGGTACGTGGCGGTCCTTAAAGGGTGGCGCTGGGGTTTTCGCGTAGCGGTAGCGTCGGTTTCTCCGTCGTCCTAGTTTTCCCGGCGAGGACTCTTTTTTACCCTTTTACCCTCTGCACTTTTTCCTTTTCCATGACGGCCGGAGGGCGATCGAAATCGAATTGTACCTAAATTTTAAAATAGAAAGCTGTTATATCAAATCCGTTAGCATCGGAATAGTAAATTCGAGTTCACTGTTGACGGTTCACTGTTCACTGTTCACGGCGTCAACAGTCAACAGTCAACAGTCAACCGTCAACATCATTCCGGTGTAACCGGAAATGATATTAGAAGCTTTCAAAGAGCATAAGTTAGCAGAAAAAGCAGGTGAATAAGCGCGATCGCAGTTGGGATGGTTTTAAGAGTGCGCTGTTATATTATTGTTTGTTTCCCACATAGATGGCGGGTAAAACCCACCCAATAGCCTGTAGATACTGCATCTTAAGCCAAGTGTCCCTTCTCCTTAATCCATCCCAAAAAAAGCGATCGCCCTGACATTCAAACAAACTTAGCTACAATAAGCTATACTGTGCTCGGCGACTCCCCAACTCGAACAATTTGCCGTGGTTTATGTCTAACTCCTCCCTCCTCGCCCCCGGTTCAACTCTCGAAAAACGCTACCGCATCCTCCGCGAATTAGGCCGCGGTGGCTTCGGCCGCACTTACCTCGCCGAAGATATCAACCGCTACAACGAATCTTGCGTGCTCAAAGAGTTTTCTCCGGTGGTTCACAGCCCGAAAGCGGCCGAATTGTTCGATCGCGAAGCGAGTATGCTTTACAACCTCCAACACCCGCAAATTCCCCGGTTTCGAGAACTCCTGCGAACGGATTTGGGCGGGAATCCATCTTTATTTTTAGTACAAGATTATATCAAGGGTCAAACCTACGAAGAAATATTGATATCGCGCCAGCAGCATGGTAAAAATTTTACCGAAGCAGAAGTTACTCAACTGCTATTTCAGCTTTTACCAGTTTTAGAATACATCCACTCAAAAAATTTAATTCACCGCGATATTTCCCCGGATAATATTATTCAGCATGATGCTGACAAACTACCATTCTTAATTGATTTCGGTTCTGTCAAACAAATCGCAGCCAATGCCGTAGTTCAGTTTAACGGACAATCGGATACGGCGATCGGCAAACAGGGTTATTCGCCAGCCGAACAAATCCGGCTGGGGAAAGTTTCTGCTGCTAGCGATTTGTACGCTTTAGCCGTCACGGCTTTGGTATTGTTAAGCGGCAAAAAGCCTCAAAAATTGTACGATATCAATAATAAAACTTGGGATTGGCGATCGCACGTCAGTGTCAGCCCAAATTTAGCCAGCGTATTGGATCGGATGTTAGCAGAACAACCGGGCGATCGCTACCAATCTGCAAAAGCAGTCCGCGAAGCACTCAAAGATCCAAAACTATCTCAAATTGGCAGTATAATTTCCCAAATGGTGACAATGAACTTTGTCGGCCGCCCTTTCAAAAACACCACTCAAACTGCTACTAGCAATCATACTCCTGTTCACCAAAATCCTCAACTGGTTAATAACAACAGCACATTCAACTTAATTCCTTGGAAAATCCTAGGGAGTTTAAGTGTCGTTTTGGTGCCAGGAATGTTAGCTTTTAGTGTAGTCAAATCTGGTTTCACTTTGCCCAAGTTGCCGGATTTACCTAAATTTACTTCGCGCCAGCAACCTCCCGATAAATCCTTAGAGGAAGCCGAAATAATTCGTCAAGAAAAGATTGGTAAACGGCGCAAAAATCTCAACATTAATCAAGATATATTCTATCAAAAAGTGGATGAATTATATTACAATAAATATCCCGAATTACAAGGGCGCAGCTTGACAGAAAAGCCAGAAGATGCTGAAATTAGGCGGAAATGGTATGAAGTTGCTGAGGATTTACTCGACAAGTTGGAGAAAGGAGGAGAGTTGTGAAATTTAAGAGAGAATAAGAGTGATTGAACCGCAGAGGGCGCAAAGAGCGCAGAGGGAGAAGGAAAAGGGCAAAAAAAGAGAGGGAAGAGAAAGAGAACTTTATCTGGTTTAATACAAATTGGTATAGACAACGCACTTTTAGTTTATTGCAAAATGGATTCTATTCAACTTACAGGAATTCGCTGTTACGGATATACGGGCTATCTGCCGGAAGAGCAAGTTTTGGGACAGTGGTTTGAAGTGGATGTTACTCTCTGGCTCGATTTATCGCAAGCTGGAAAAAGTGATGATATTCAACATACTCTTGATTACCGCAGCGCAATTACTCTGATTCAAAAGCTAGTCCAAGAGTCGAAATTTTTATTAATCGAACGCCTAGCAGATACTATTGCTCAAGCGCTTTTAGAACTACCGTTAGTGGAAAAAGTTAAACTACAACTCTCGAAACCTGCTGCCCCCATCCCTGATTTCGGGGGTAGAATTACTCTAGAAATTACTAGAAGTCATTAGTCCTTAGTCATCAGTCTTTAATCTGCATTAGTTTCTCGCTAATGACTGATGACTGATGACTGATGACTATTGATTAATTACCACTTCAGCAAGTTAAATTCTTCCATGTCTACGGTATTGCGGTTGCGATAAATCGCCAAAACAATTGCCAAACCCACCGCAGCTTCAGCCGCCGCTACCGTAACTACAAACACGGTAAATACTTGGCCCTTAACTTGTACAGGGTCGAGATAATTGGAGAAACCCATCAAATTGAGATTGACAGCATTCAGCATCAACTCGATCGACATCAACACGCGCACTGCATTTCGGCTGGTAATCAAACCGTAAATACCAATACAGAAAAGTGCGGCGGCTAATAACAGGAAATACTGGAGTTGCAGTTGCATAAATTTTTTGAGTCTTTCTCAATCAACATTACTACAAGACAGAGAGATAGGTGCAGTGAACACCCTAATGTAGCATGTCTAAATCATTCATACACTAGGGGTAGTGATAGGTACCTACCTCCGAGCGGGGCAACCACGGGTAAATTGCCCCTCCCTTAAATGTACGAATCATTTAGACTAACTACTTTTATTTAGATTCTGGCGAAGACACATCTCCGGCAGAAACTAATTCGCGAGGTCTTTCCGGCAAACTCAAAGCAGGTGTTTCGGATAGCTTCTTTGACAGTTCATCCGGGAAAAAATCGCGGCGCGCCAAGACAATTGCTCCCACCATTGCCATCAACAAAAACACTGATGCTAACTCGAAAGGCAGCAAAAAGTCGGTGAAGAAATGTTTGGCGATCGTGACGATCGAACTTTCTGCCGGTGCTCCCGTCGTTGCCACAATAGTCCAAGGAGTAGACACCACCATCGTACCCAAAAGCGCAAACAAGCCTACGCAAACTACTGCTGTTGCTACTTGACGCACCCAAGCGTTGGGAATTGTGCGGAAATCTTCTCGCTTGTTCACCAACATAATCGCAAACAAAATCAAGACGTTAACAGCGCCAACATAAATCAATACCTGCGCTGCTGCTACAAAGTCGGCATTCAGCAACAAGTACAAGCCGGCAATGCTGGTAAATACGCCGCACAGCAAAAAAGCTGAGTAAACGATGTTGGATAACAGCACTACTCCTAGTGCTCCTGCAATCATCATTACGGACAGTATGCCAAATGAAACAATTTGAACCCCTTCAGCTAGATTCACAATTTTTTATCCTTTGGTAATTGGTAATTGGGAATTGGTAATTGGGCATGGGGACATTGGGCATGGGGCATTGGGCATTTGTTAGTAGTTATTTAGTTATTAGAAAAACTACTAACAAGTAACCACTCATCACTAATTACTAACTATGCCCCATGCCCCATGCCCCATTACCTACTTTTCGATAATTTCCTCTGGACGCAGACCGGCGCGGCGATCGCTGCTGGGAACTTCATGAGGGTCGATCGCACCTTTCGGCAAATAAGCGAATTCCCGCATCGGTGTCACCATCGGGTCATCTGTAACCTTGTAGGGCAAACGTCCGAGGGCCACGTTGTCAAAATTCAATTCGTGGCGCTCGTAGGTGGCTAACTCATATTCTTCTGTCATCGACAAACAATTAGTCGGACAATATTCTACGCAGTTGCCGCAGAAGATACAAACACCGAAATCGATACTGTAGTGCTTGAGTTGTTTCTTCTTGGTTTCTTTGTTAAATTCCCAATCCACTACAGGTAAGTTGATCGGACATACCCGAACGCAAACTTCGCAGGAGATGCACTTGTCAAATTCAAAGTGAATTCTGCCCCTAAAACGTTCGGAAGGAATTAATTTTTCGTAAGGATACTGCACCGTAATCGGGCGGCGTCTCATGTGGTCAAAAGTAACACCTAGACCTTGACCGATATACTTAGCAGCTTGAAAACTTTCTTTGGCGTATTCGCCTACTTGATTGAGGAATTTTAACATGGTGTTCTCTCTCTGTACTTGAGTTTTTGGTAATTGCTAATTGATAATAGGTAATTGGTTAACAGCTATTTTTTTTAGCTGTTGCCATTTACCTATTATCAATTAACCGCCAAAAGCAAAGGGAAAGGCAAGCTTCAAAGCTGCGGTCAATAGCAAATTAACTAAAGCAACGGGCAGCAAAAACTTCCATCCCAAATCTAGCAATTGGTCGATCCGAACTCGCGGCAGAGTCCAGCGGAGCAGAACTGCCAGAAACAGGAAAAAGTAGGCTTTCAACATGGTCATCGTAATGCCCAGCAAGCCAGTAATTACCTGCAACCAAGGAGTCGTCTCGCTCAATCCCAGCGCATTTGTCAGCACTTCGACAGGAATCGGGGATTCCCAGCCACCGAGGTACAAAACTGCTACTAGCAGGCAAGAAAGGACGAGGTTAACGTAGGAAGCGATGTAGTACAAAGCAAATTTCATGCCTGTGTACTCAGTCTGATATCCTGCTACCAATTCTTCTTCTGCTTCCGGGAGGTCAAAGGGCAAGCGTTCGCATTCTGCTAGTGCGGAGATCCAGAAAATCAGGAAACCTGCGGGTTGGCGCCAGATATTCCAGCCGACAATGCCGTAGCCGGCTTGCTGGTGTACGATGTCGATCGTACTGAGGCTGTTGGACATCATCACGACTGCCAATACTGCCAAAGCTAGGGGAATTTCGTAGCTGAGGGATTGAGCCGCGGCTCTGAGTCCGCCGAGGAGGGCGTATTTGTTGTTTGAAGCATAGCCGGACATCAGCAAGCCGATCGGCTGAATGCTAGAAAGAGCAATCCACAGAAATATCGCTGTCCCTATATCGGCGATCAGCATATGCTCTCCGAAGGGCACGATTAAGTAGGAGAGAAAAACTGGAATCACCACAATTACCGGGCCTAGGGTAAATAGCAGCGCGTCAGCTTTTGCCGGTACAATGTCTTCTTTGAATACCAACTTCAGACCGTCAGCAACGGGTGCTAGCACTCCCAGAGGGCCGATAAATTCCGGGCCTACCCGCTGTTGAGCGGCGGCGGAAATTTTCCGTTCCAGCCAGACGCTAGTGAGTACCCCGAAAACGGCAGCGACAATCATCAGCAACATCGGCAGCGGTAGCCAAAGCACTTGGGCGATGTCCGCCGGTAAGCCCAAATTCATGAGGGCTTCTACGAAACTTCCTTGTAAGTCAATTCCTGGGTTCATTTGTCCAGCTTTTGAGCGGTCAGCATATAATTTTTCACCCGTCCTTCGTAGGAGTAGGCTTAGAAATCGTGGTCTTTGTAAAGATTTTTAATGCTTTACCGCCTAATAGTATATCGCCCGACAGGCTCCAAGAACGCACAGACAGGGTGAAGTTCTAATTATATGAGCCCGCAGCGTAGCTAATGGGTGGGTAATTTATGTATTTTTACTTAGTCGATCGAGCTGATCTATTTTAGATTTTAGATTTTAGGTTTTAGATTGAACATTGAATGCCAAACAAAAGGGCCCAGAGTTAACTCTGGGCCCTTTTAATGCTTTAAAGTAACTTTCAAATGGCTTAAACCATTGATTTTACGTCACTTTTTTTATGGAACTGGGCAGAATCGAACTGCCGTCCAAAGCGGGTATTTACCTTCCGATCGTTCACAGGTTTATCCCCTCTAATCCTCGGGGCGGGAACCATTTTTATCCCAAATGGGGGGATTTTCTAGTGATTGCTTTCCTAGCTAGCCGACTAGAAACGTTTAGCTAGGGCATCCGTTGGGGGTTGTTATGCTACCGTTAACGGAGTGAGGTGGCATACACTCTAAACCAAGCTCAAGAAGTTTTTAGGCTACAGCTACGGCTTTGCGAGCGAAAGGAACGATGTTGTTCGCATTTACTATTTTTTTTGAGCCGATATTAACGAGAGTAGACTCCCTCTCGACCTGCATCACGGAGCAGCTTTCGCCACCCTGTCGAAACCATTACAGCCCCTCGTGTGTTCTTTTATGATAGACAATATTTCGTGTTGCGTCAAGTCAACCGATTTTAGATTTTGGATTTTGGATTTTGGCACAAAGCTGAGTCTGGAATATTTACATCTTGCACGATTTTCTTGAACAGGCTTTCCGGCCTGTTCCACAAGAGTTGAGTTTTCCTGTGGGGTGGGCCCCAGAGCCCGCCCTTTCAAGGTTTATTGACAAGGGTGCAAAATGTCAGCGATGCCAAGTTTAATGCAAGTTGTCGTCCCAGACGCCGATGTAAATCCGATCGCGCTCATTGCGTTCGATCGTCCCTTCGAGCGAACCCTTCCTAAACGTAAACTGATTAGTCCGGCGCTGCTGCACGTCGCCGAGCCCTTGCAAAATCTCCCGGCTGGCGCCGCCCACCATCCCGTTTAACGCGGTTCGCACTACCAAAGCGTCCACCGACTGGGCAAAAGAACCCTCTGTTTGTACTAGCTGGCCCGAATCGCGATCGTAAATGTAGCCGAGAGTAATCCGATTGGGCAATATTTCGTAAAGTGCGGTGCGAGTATTCGGCCAATAGCCCCGCGCTTGAGAGTCAGTCGGTTCTCCCAATTCAGATAAAATCTGACTTTCCGGCGTACCAACGGCATACCCAGGGATTGTGGGAGTCTTCTGATAATTTGTTCCCGGTTGTTCGGGGCTGGGTGCGGGCGATCGATCAGGCGGCAACTCTTTGTCAACAAGTTTTTCCGTTGGTGTGGGTTCGACAGCCTCCGGAGAAGGCGCTGGTGTTGGCGCTGGGGCTGGTGTTGGAGTTTCAGCAGCCGGCGCTGGAGTTTCAACAGCCGGCGCTGGAGTTTCACCAGCCGGCGCTGGTGTTTCAGCAGCCGGCGGAGTTTCTCTGCGAGTCGGGGCTGGCGTTGATGTCGGCGCGGGAATTGGTGCGGGGCGTGAGCGCGCGTCTGGATCTGCAGGGGCCGAAGTGCGATCGTCCTGGGCTACCGGTGCGGGTTCCGAAGACGGCCGATTGAGGAAAACCCTAGCAATACCGACCAAACCTGCAACAATAAGTGCGATCGCCACGAACCCCAAAATCCACCAAACCTTGCGGTTGTTGTCCCCTGAAGGCACCACAGCAGGCGCTGTTCTGGAACCTGCAGGCGACTGAGGCCCGTGTCCCGGAATCACCGCCACCGTCGGCCCGGTGCTCGGCGACGCTGCACCATGAGGCTGCCCGTGCAGCAGCGACAGCCACTCATCGACGCTAGCAGGGCGATTTTGAGCTTCTACCGTCATCCCCCGCATCACCGCAGAGCTGACAGCCGCACTTAGCTGAGGCTGCAAGTCGCGGGGCGAAGGCATCGGCTGACTGGTGCGTAAAATTGCAGCCACCGGCACCTGTGCTGTCAGCAGAGTATAAAGCGTCGCCGCCATACCGTAAACATCTGTTGCGGGCGTATATTTTCCTTGAGCGAAATACTGTTCTGGGGGCGCGTAGCCATCGGACACCATATTAGTGTGACTTTGGGTTGCACCGGGAGTAAACTCGCGGGCAATGCCAAAATCAATCAGCACGACTTCCTGAGTACCTTGGCGCAAAAGAATGTTTTGCGGCTTGACATCTCGGTGCAGCAAACCCTTTTGATGAACTGCCTTCAAAGCAGCCCCTATTTGAGTGATGTAGAGAATTGCGAGATTTTCTGGCAGCGGATTATTTGAACCGACTACATCGCCCAAATTCTGACCGGCTATGTAGTCCATCACCATGTAAGGCTGCCCGTCTTCCACAAAGAAATCGCTGACGCGGACAATATTCGGATGGACGCAGGAAGCCAACCGCCTCGCTTCGTCTTGAAACTTGCGATCGAACTCAGCAAAATTGGGTTGCTGCCGCAGAGATTCGTTGAGGGTTTTAATGACTACAGGCTGTCCTAAATAGCGGTGATTTGCCCTGAAAGTTATTCCAAAGCCGCCGCGCCCCAATTCTTGTTCGAGGGTGTACTTTCCACCCTGTAAAGTTTTGCCGATTAGCGCATCCATAGGTTCAGGCGATCGCGTACCAGAGAATATGGCTGATTATTGCACGTATGGTCGGCTCTCCTCACCACTCCAAAGAGCGATCGCACTCCTCGATCGGCGTTGCCAGTCCTTGCCGAATTGATTCCCGCATCCCCGGCACTGAGAGAAGATACAGTGTTTCCTGAACATATGCGGAGTCTGATTCAGATAATAACACTGCATTGCTAGTCTGTCCTGCAATCGCGATCGGCTGGTGTGACTGACTCACGGAATCGATCGACTGCTGCAACTGATGTTGAGCTTCATTAAACGGAACTCGGTTGTAGTGCTTGAATTCACAATGTTTCTGGATCGAGTTTTTGGGTTTTGCCTGCATGATACTCAGCCATTGCGGTCCCTGCGAGTTTAGCAAGAGCATCTGGGGAACAGGAGAATACTTGGTCCCAGCGCCTATCGTCTTCAAGTTCTTCCAGAATCATTGAAGCGAGAGCATCTTGCTCGCTGGCAGACAATGTTTTCAACTTGGCGATCGCACGTTCGAGTAACTCAGTCATGGCTACCACACTTTTAGAATGAAAATGGCATCCTATCCATTATCCATTGTTTCAGCCAAGTTGAGGGTAGGTCGAACAAATGGCAGGCTAATTATCATCATTAATAACTACGGGAAACCCACTTCTATGTTTTTTATTAGCTTTTTTATGCACTTAAATACATCTCTATATCTCGCCAATGCAGGAATTCCACTATTCACTCAGAGTGTTTTCTATCAAATTATTTTGCTCATCCCAATTATCGCGATAGAAGCTTATATTCACAAAAAGCTACTCAATCTCAGTATCCTAAAAGCAATTTTTATTGCTTTTATAACAAATATCATATCGACGATAGGGGGAGGTTTTATTATCGTATGTATTGGGGCGTTTATTGGACATATCGTATTCCACACAACCGTGCCTGTACAGCCTGGTTCTTTTCCATTTCTGCCGTTGGAAATTATGATTACACTGATTCCTATGTTTTTCTTTTCCGTTTACCTAGAATTATTAATAGGGAGTTGGGGAGTAAAAAAAATTGAAAAAAGCAAATTTAATAAATCATTTTTAATAGCTAATTTATTCACTTACTTAATGCTTGAGATATTAGCTTTTACCCAACTTGTCAAGGGATACATTGAAGGGCGGGGCTAACCAAAACGTTCTATATCGTCTGGTTACTGATTGGCATCTTCAGCCACCATCATTGCATTGATATGGGTAAAGATGCGATCTAATTCCCCAATGGTGTCGAGTTCCGCTACCTCTTCTGCCATTAGTTGAGCGGCCTTTTTCTTCTCTAACAATTGTTCCATCCGCTGTTGGAGCGATTCACTAAATTTGAACAACTTTCAACCATCGACTTTTTCAATGCAAATCTCATGGATTAACGAGGAGGGTTTGTTGAGAATTGAAACCATTGTAGGCTCCGAGCTTCGGGTTTTAGGTAGTGACTAGATTATAGCTTTTATTCAATCTGCCAGATTTAATGCTCCAACCGAGAACCTTCAAATTACCCCCAAAACCAGTGATTGAAACAGCTAAACGCCGTTACAATTCAAGTCGGACGATATTCATCCCTGCTTATTTGCCATCGCCATATCTTGCCTTCTTCAGGATCGTCCACCTCTGCAATGAACTTCATTCCCACTTTTTGCAACACGCTATTCGAGGCATTTTTTTCAGCTAAAGTGTGAGCGATGACTGCTTTCACCTCCTCGTGAGCGAAAGCATAATCGATCATTCCCTGTGCTACCTCAGTTGCAAATCCGCGATTCCAATATTCGGAAGCAATTTCATAACCTATCTCTATAGTCCCCGACTCATCAGGTGAGCCTTTGAAACCTCCATTGCCGACAAGCACTTCATTTTTTGGATCAATAAAGAAGTAGTTGCGCCAGTCAGTTGGAGGCGGATTGGATTCGCAAGCTTCGTCAGCCGGGAGGGAAAATGCTTCCGGGAAAAGAGGCCAGCTATTAGGCACTATGACATTTAAAATTGCTGCAAGCTCGCTTTTACTTCGTAAGAAAGCTTCTACGTGAATCCTTTCGACGGCAAGTAGTTGAAGATTGTTAGTTGTAATCATTTTTCTACCTTGTTTAACAAGGATGAGATCACACTATAGGCACTATCGAAACGCTTGTCTCGGAACCCTTGCGAGTTGGTAAGCGCCCCGACTGTCCAACAATTGATATTGATTTGGCTGCAATCCTAATTGCACAAATTTCTCTGGATATCCCAGCAACAAAATAGAGGGAGAAGTTGGGTTTTTAGATTGCTTAATGTAGTCGATCGCCTTTGTGACAGCTCGGTAGTAAGTCACCGGCTCTTGGGTATAAAAAACCAGACTTGGTTTCCAGAAACCAACCATAATAAACTCTTCCCCCGGCAGTTTTTGTTGAACTGCAACCTGTGCTAACTGTCTCAGAGGTAACTGGCGGTTGATATCAACCACTTTGTAGGCCGGAGTAAGACCAAAGATGATAAATGCTACTAACCCGATCAGGTTAGCAACCAAAATCCAGCGCTGTTGCCGCTTCCACAGTAAAAGCGCGATCGCCACCGCTGTAATTATCCAAATCGTACCGCCGACAATCAGCAATCCCGACTGCTGAATTGCTTGGGGAAAATTGGGCATTGCCGGGTCGTCTCCCAGCCAGTTGTAGCAGTAGAAAGTTGCTCCGGCTATAATTAATAAAAATACGACATTGAAAATGTATGTAACTAACAGCCCTCGCGGTAAAGAATTCGGTTTTTTTTCTAACTTTATCCGCCTGTTATCGGGTTCGTTGCCTGCAATAATATCGCTCCACAGCAGCGTTACCAAAATCGCAGCGGCGGGGATTAAAGGCAATACATAACTCGGCAATTTGGTCACGGCGATCGTGAAAAAGCCAAAAATGCAGCCGAACCAAAATAGGGCAAATAAACTCAACTGAGCCGATCGCGGTTGACGACGCCAGTAACTGCGCTGCCAAAAACGGGTGCGGGCGATCGCCACAGGCAAATAAATCGACCAAGGCGCAAAACCCACTAGCACTACAAAAAAGTAAAAATACCAAGGCGCCGAGTGCTTGTTGACTACTCCAGTAAAACGCTGGAAATTGTGATAGCCAAAAAAGCTGTCAATATAAGTTTGACCGTTGGCTAAAATAACCAAAATGTACCAAGGCAAGGCGATCGCCAGAATAATCAAGATTCCCGACACCGGACGCATTTCGCGCCAAAGTTGCCGAAAATTTCCCAAATAAAGCCCGAAGCTGCCAACAATCAGCGCTGGGACGACAATTCCCACAGGCCCCTTAGCCAGAATTGCTAAGGCAATTAGTACGTAAAAAGTCAGATACCACTTATTGGGAAATCGGGAAGCGGAAACGGGGGAAAATTCTGCTTTTTCTCTCTGTTCTTCTAGAGTGTAACCGAGGAAAAATGCGAATAGTGCCGAACACATACAACCGACTAATAGCATATCTGAAACGCCAGTCCGTCCCCAGGCAATAGTTTGGGGATTTAAAGCTATTAGGGCCGCACCAATCCAAGGAGTAGAAAAAAAGATTGGGAGATTGGGGGAGTGTCCGAGGGAGGGAGTGTCCGAGGGGGGGGACTTTGCTTCTTCCTCATTCTGTCTTCCTTCTTCCTTCTTCCTTCTTCCTTCTTCCTTCGATAAGGTATAAAATCCGAGGCAAGTCAGACCGATCGCGCACAAAGCCGAGGGAAGACGCACGGCCCATTCGTTAACGCCCAGAGTGCGGTAAGCCACCGCCATCAGCCAGTAAATCAACGGCGGCTTGTCAAACCTGGTTTCGCCGTTGAAATAAGGAGTGATGATATCTCCTCTCACCGTCATTTGACGGGCGGCTTCGGCAAACAACGGTTCGGTTTCGTCAACTAAACCGATGTTGCCGAGATTCCACAAGAAACCTACCCAAGCGATCGCGCACAGCCACAACAGAGACAGCAGCTTTGGTGCAATCGGGCGCTTCCTAAACTCTGACAAACTTTTAATAACTTCCTTCACCCAAACTTCCTGCGATTTTAGATTTAAAATTTTAGCTCGCATAGAGAGTCTACCGAAAGATTCGCATTCTCGAAACTCCCAATTCGATCGAATCCGGTTAAACAGAGATGTTGCACCATTCTCAACAAGGCTTTCATGGGCTGGCAGGATGCCCACCCCACAAGAAAATTCACTCTTTGTGGAACAGGCATCTTGCCTGTTCCTTATAATGATGCCGCTATCTGAGGTTAACTCCCATAGCGGCACCATTCTCAATAAAACCGTATCAACCGGGTTTCTTGACCAAAATCTCGGCACTTGCAGCTAAGCGTTCACGGCTGCAAAATTAACTGCCATTCTCCGGCTGTGCTGTTCCAAGCGGGCGAGGATGTCTCCCCGGCGACGAAAGGCCCCCAGTAGCGGCGAGAACCATCCTGAGCAAAAACCACCAGAATGTCTCCCCGTTTGACTTGTAACTTGCCCTCCGGCAGCGATAGCATCAGTCCCTTGCCGCCGCCTTCCCCCGGCGCAAAATCCCAGTGCGCGGGTTTGCCGTAGGATTCCTTGGCTTGCCGTTTCGACAGCAGGGCCACTCGCACTGGGTGTTCGCTGCGGTTGCTGACGCGCAAACGGCCGGAGGCCTTAGCATTTATAGGGATTGAGGAAAGCAATTCCTCCTCTGGATCTGGGGGGGTTGGTGTTGAGTCGGGCTTGGGCTCGCTGGCGGTGCCTGCAGAAGCTGTCGGGACTGGGGGAACCGGGGGTGTGCGGGGATGTGCGGTGGCTTGTGAAGGCCAATCGCTCGACTGATTTGAACCGTTGGAGATAGTGATTTCAAAACGTCCTAGAAACATTCCTGTAATTAGGACGATCCACACTCCAATTATGATTTGGTAAATTTTAAGATTCATAAATTTTAGGCTTAAGGGATAGGCTGCAACCCCGATTAGTCTTAACTATTTTTAATGTAAAACCTGGGGCTGCTGTGCCACAAGATACACTTACACTTAATTACTTGAGCGTTCTCGGCTATAAGTCCGCGATCGCTCAATACCATCTTAGATGTTAAATTTTATATTTTAGATGGCGACATACTCACCCCGGTAAGAATTTTAAGTTGGTCGGGAGGGGCATTTGTTTACTCATCGGTCTAGCTTTTAATACCAGTTGAAAAAAAGAGTGGCACTATAGGCCTGTACTCCCAACCCCAATAGTCATCAGTCATTCCGCATCTCAAATCTCAAATCTTACATCTCAAATGGTATAACTTTTATGCAGAATACCCGAATTAACAGATTAATTGATGTTCTGGGCGATCGCTTCCGAGGCTGGCTGAGCAATCCTTGGCGGCGGATTTCGCTCCTGCTAATTAGCCTGCTGTTCGGCACTTTTTTGGGAACAGCTATTTCGACCATCGCGGGACAATCTGCCGATTGGGATATTATCGCGGCCGGACTGTTGGTGTTGTTGACCGAGTTGGTGAACTGGCTGGTTTACGGCGGCCCGCGGTCTGCGGCAGGTTCTTTGTGGGTGGAGATGCTCAATGCTCTGAAAATTGGTCTGACTTACAATTTATTTGTCGAGGCTTTCAAACTAGGTTCTTAAAAAATGGTGAAATATTTGTCTGCTGTAGATAGTATTTACATAAACGTGTTCTTAAAAAAATCTTAATTTGAACTAGGGTGGGAATTTTTGAACTCTCCACGACCCGAGTTGGGGCTTGTATCCGTTTTGAGTGGGGTCAAATATTTGTCAATTGCAGATAGGATTTGTACACAACCCGCCCCCGCATCAAGAGTTTTGAGAAGATGGATCGATCGACTGTAACGCCTGTTGAAATTTTACATCTGTGGCACGCCGGCAATCGCCCGAGCCCTCCCGACTTCGAGCACCTGGCTTTTTGGGAACTTGCAGATGATGTGCGATCGCGCGCTTTTGGCATTACTCCCGACAATGCAGCCGATGTTGTCCGCTGCAAAACCGATTTATTCTTTTCTCTTCTTGACGAACTGCATACTTTCCCGCTAAAGTCAACTGTTTTTCTCGAAACTTTGTGGAATCTGTGGCTGCCGCTGGCAATGCAATTATCGGCTGCAAAACAAAGTTTAAACCGTCCTTTAATTCAAGGAATTTTAGGAGGGCAAGGAACGGGAAAAACTACTTTATGCCAAGTTTTGAGGCTGATTCTGGCAAAATTGGGATATTCTACTGTCAGCCTTTCTTTAGACGATCTTTACAAGACTTATACCGATCGCCAACAACTCCAAAAAGCAGACCCGCGTTTAATTTGGCGCGGCCCCCCCGGCACTCACGATATTGACTTGGGAATCGCAGTTTTAGACAAGTTGCGCGGTTCTCAAACTCGCGATTTAGCAGCAGTTGACAATCCCAAATTTGATGCCCTCAAACCGGATATAATAAAAAATATAGAAATTCCCAGGTTTGACAAATCTGCCTACGCAGGTGCAGGAGATAGAAGTCAACCCGAAATTATTTCCGGTGCGGATATTGTACTTTTTGAAGGTTGGTTTGTCGGTGTGAATCCGGTGGTTGATGCCAAATTAAACGAGTTTTTGGCTGCTGCACCGTTTCCGATTTCCACAGAAAGCGACTGTCAGTTTGCGCGCGATATGAATGCGAAGCTGCACGACTATCTGCCGCTGTGGAACCGATTAGATCGGTTGATGGTTTTGTATCCCCAAGATTATCGCATTTCTCAAGTGTGGCGCAATCAGGCGGAACGGGAAATGATGGCGGTGGGGAAGTCGGGAATGTCAGAAGCTGAAATTAATCGGTTTGTCGAATATTTCTGGAAAGCGCTGCATCCCGAGTTATTTATTAAGTCGATCGTTGAGGAGGGCGATCGGGTGGATTTAGTAATTGAAATTTTGGGCGATCGCACTGTCGGCAAAATTAGTCGGGCGATCGACTTAAAATTAAGCCATTAGAAAGACTTAAAACTAATGCTTTGAGGACACAACATTGTTGTGTCCCTACCTTATTGCAGCTTTTAAGGACACAACATTGTTGTGTCCCTACTGTATTGCAGCTTATCGTGCACTCACTTGACTATTCAGGACTTATGCAAAAAGTGATTTGACGCGCGAATTAGAGGGGTAAGGCGCGCCATAAGCACCCTACAATACAGAGGTTTTGCATCGAGGATGGAGAATTTCTAAATTAACTGCCAGGAGTACCAAGATCGAGCGCTTTCTGGATCAAATCGTCGGTAACTTCGCCCGGTGTACCAGAAGGCGTAATGTCGTGAGCCATCGAACGAAAAGCATCGGGATTGCCGCTTGAATCTGCCGGCAGTGGGATCTCTGTAGGAGCGGGAATATCAAATTTAGGTGCAGTTGCAGCGGCGGCAGCTTCGGCGCCGGCACTCGTGCGATCGATGTCACTAACGCTGAATTCTTTTGAAGCTTCGTAGTCTGCTGATACATTAACGGTCGGCAACTTTTGTTCTCCAGCTTCCGCGCTTTCAGTGATCTGCTGAGCGTCAAAGTTTTCAATGTTATTGACTTCTGGATTGATTTCAGACATAGCCGACTCCTTGCTAGTTTTATTTAACAATGCACTGTATCAATTATTACTTGAATCCCAGCCTTTTTCATCTACCCGCAGATGTATCGTTGGCTTCTATCTTAAGGATGATTTATTCTAGGGTGGTGTGTTAACATTACACCACTTTCTGAAAATAATGCAACTTTAGGCAAGCTCCAAACCCATACATACTCAGCCATTCCCCATTGTTTAATCTCAAATCTCAAATCTCAAATCTCAAATCGTATTACCTCTAGGGGATGGTGACTTGCACTTACAAATCTTGATACTTATATATTCTGGAAACATTTTTAAGGAATTTTATTTATGAACTCACCCGCCGCGACCAATCCTCACTCTCTCTCCAACGACACTCAAAACATCGTTCAGGCAATCAACGGGTTGGGTACAGATGAAAAACTGGCGCTGCTCTACTTTGTTTATGAAAAAATGGGAGATTCAGTTACACCAGCAGCTCCCGCCGCCGCCGACCCACAATTAGCTCCCATGCTGCTCGATGATTTTTACAAGCTTTCCCATGACCAACAACTGAATATAATGCGCGGTATTGTCAACGGCGACGACACGCCGTATTCTCACGCTTACGGAGCTTTAACTGCTAACAATCAGTTGGTGGTTTGGTATGCTTGGGCTATTGGTATGGGAGAAACAATTGTCGATATCCCCGAAGGATATGAGGCAACTGAGGCTGTCAATGGCGTGTTGGGTCAAATTGAAGGTCTTGAGTTTGAACAGCAAATTTCGGTGCTGCGCGACGTAGCTAATACTATGGGCTACACCGATGTTAAACCAATTGCTACTCAGGCCGAAGTAGGCAAAACTTCTAGTCTTTAGATAAGACTCGGCGGTTCAAACCGCTGCATAGAGTCAAACGCAGCCTGCGGAGCGACTGAGCTTCGCCCAACGTCATCCGCAGACTGAAGAATAAAGGAGACATTAAAACCAAATTTTATATGATTGGCGGGCATAAATAAACCTCATTGTGTCCGCAGGTTTGTATACTAAATCCGGTTTTAATACTTGCTTTTTTTAGTTGCATGAGTATAGTATGTCATGGCGATCGATCGCCAAACAATTGCTCGCCATGACTATTACATCACTCTTGAGATAAGCAATTTCCTGTAAATATAATACCAGTTTAACAAAGTCTTGCTACAGCACATTTCCACTGAGCGAACTACTTTCACTCCACCCGCCCTATGGGGAACACTCCCCTGATTCAAGGGGAAGAGAGGAAGCAGGATTATTCTTGTTTCCCCTCTTAATAAGGGGGGAATTGCGGGGCGTGAATTTGACTTGGGGAAGAACTCTAATCATCAATCTTATACCAATTATTAAAAGTCGAAGCACCCCGGGCGGGACTTAGGTCTGGGCGTTTCCATACAGATGCTCCCCTATAATCTATAGCGGTTCTCAAAAAAGTGAGGTATGCCCTATGCCCTATGCTCTATGCCCTATGCCCTATGCCCTATGCCCTATGCCCAGTCGTACCTCATCATTCTGAGAAAGGCTATATATATAGCCCTATTTTTCATAAATTCTAGAAAAAAGGTTTTCAGTCAGCCAGTGAGTTTTTTAGGGTAAACTTTTCGCGGGAATTCCATCCGAAATATCGAACCTTTTTTGGGTTGACTTTCGGCAGTAATTGTAGCGTGGATCAGCTTGACTAAAGAAGCACAAATAGCTAGTCCTAAACCGGTGCCTGGATATTGGCGAGTTGTGGTTTGGTCGCCTTGGTGGAACTTGTCGAAAATGTGGGGAAGATACTTTTCACAGATGCCGATTCCTGTATCCCGAACGGTTATACTTAGCCGATTGCAATTTAATTCCCGCACCTCAATGTAAATGCTGCCCTCATGTGTGAATTTAACCGCGTTGGAAACGAGATTGACCAAAATTTGCCGCAGGCGCAACTTGTCATTAACTATAAACTGATCCTGCAACCAGACGCTGACGGACATTGTCACGTTCTTATCGGTGGCTTGATTTCCGAATTCCCGGGCGACATCCATTACTAAATGCCCTAAATGAAATTTTTCAATTTTTAATTCCGTGCGGCCACTCTCGATTTTAGAGAGGTCGAGGATATCGTTAATTAGCAGTAGCAGGTTTTTGCCGTTATGTAAAATGCGCCCCACCATTTCTGTTTGCTGGGGGGTCAGCAGTTGTTTGTGCTGGCGCAGCAGCAATTGGGAAAAGCCGATAATCGAATTCATGGGAGTT
>JACJNV010000093.1 GCA_014695175.1 Microcoleus sp. FACHB-DQ6
GATTATTCGGGGATGGGAATGTTTCTTTTATGTGACCGATGGCTATGTAGTTTATCCGCAATTTATTAATCAGGGTGATCATATAGTCAGCAAAACCTATATGACTCGTGTCGAAGGAGAAAATACTCGGCTGAGGCATTATTTAGCTCGCCTAGCGCGAAAAACTTTATGTTATTCAAAATCTTTATCCATGTTAGAAATTTCCCTTCGCCTGGTTATTTACTACCTAAAACACAAGACCGTGCCCCTGCCCTCTTGAATCATCCCCCAATTGTGCAACGCCGCTAAAAGAGCCTGAAATGCTTCTTCAGAAAGTTCATGGCTTCCAACTAAGTCACCTATTTGATGACGAAGCCTGTGAAAACGTTCTTGCTGGTCAGGGGAATACTCCTCA
Organism: Microcoleus sp. FACHB-DQ6; assembly: GCA_014695175.1. Classification (GTDB taxonomy): domain Bacteria; phylum Cyanobacteriota; class Cyanobacteriia; order Cyanobacteriales; family Microcoleaceae; genus Microcoleus. The sequence continues at coordinate 395 of JACJNV010000093.1, forward strand.
GATTCCGCTAAAGTAAATACGTGATAAACATTTGCCTCTATTTCAGTACGAAATCCTATATCGATACTTTTGTCCGACAAAAGCTCTCTACTTGTCCAAAGCAAAACATCTATCGGATAGTAGTTTTCTGAATCTAATGAGAGCGCATCAAAAGCTGCTTCTTGTGCTTGCTTAAGAAAAGGCAGCGATTCTTCGTAGTTTTGTATTTCTTTTAAAGTAGTAAACTTGGTTCCTAAAACAGAAGCTAGTTCTACTAATAAACGACTGCGCCTCCCCCTATTTTTATTGTCAAGACCCACTTGGTCAAGAGCTATACGAAGCACATTTTCTGCTCTATCTAAAAGCTCAATACGCTCCTCTTTAGATAATATTAAACTCGGATTCCTTCGTTGTCTTTGGACTGTTTCTGTTAAAAGAGTAGCTTCTTGTAGCATTAAGCTAGGATGTTGAACACTGTAATCTTCTCGTAACTGACGAAGAATTTTAGCAATTTCTAGAAAATAGGGTGCAAAATAATTTGCAGCAAGTCCTTTAGGACCCATACTTCTAATTAAGGAAACTGCAAATGAAATCTCAGTTTCACCGTTGAAGTTACCTTTTTCACGAATATTTAATAAAATATCCCTAGCACAATCAACTTCTGCTTTTGCACTACCCAAAAGAGATTTGGAAATTTCTTGAGCTTCAATTTGATGTCGAGCACCAATTTCAAAATTACCAGCAGCATCTTCGTACCACTGCACAATATCCGTTTTAAGTCTTTTAATTAAACTAACAAAATCTGTAATTGCTCCTCTATTAATGGCTCGCATCAGAATTTCTAAGGGAAGATTAATTCCAAAACGTCCAGGAACCATTACTAATCGAATTAGTTTCTGAAGTAATGTGACCTCTTCTCCATCTATCACCAAATCTTCTGAAAATAAAAGTTGGTCTTCAGTAATCAAACCCGCTTTTAAAAAAGCAGTTGCAAATGTAGTTTGTGAGGCTACCTTTTCCACAGAAGGTTTAGAGGAGTCTTGTTCCGCATATTGTACTTCTTTAGCCAATCCTGCTCTAATTTGACTTTTAGTAGGTGGTAAAAGCCTATAGAGGGCCACTAAGAACCTATCACCACCTTGTGCGCTGAGCGTTCTAAGGTATACACTAGACGATGATGCAAACTTTTCAACAAAAGCTATAAATCCAGATATTTCGTCTATTCCTTCTCTTCTTGGACCAACATTACTGAGAGATGCAGGAGCCTGGACAAAATTAATTTTATTTGCAGCCTCACCATAGCAACTACCAACAACAACTACTTTACGCCCTCGACTAGAAAGCCTTTTAGTCAATTCGTAGTATTGCTCTTGCTCAACCATTCCATCCCAAATAATTAGAACTGCAGATGCACCCAAATCTTCAGCCCATTTACAAAAAGTATCTAAATCACTTGAAAGAGGGAGTTTAGAGCGATGCTCAATAAATAAAACAGGATACTTTTTTTCCTTACGAATTGAATATGCAAGATGACCAAGAGCGATACTTTTACCCGTGCCTGACTGTCCACAAAGAATTACTGGCTCATCCTGCAACTCATTAGATTTCAATGTTTTAGTAACAATTTCTTGAAGACGACTCTCAAAATTACGCTTAAATGCAAACCCCCGTGCATATCCTGACCAGATAGGTCTATTGCTAGATTCTGCTAGGAAAGCTCTGAACTCAGTATATAATTTATTTTCTCCAATGTGTGGTGGCTCAAGAAGAATCATGTCATCTAGAATAGTTGCAGATCTCGAAACTTGATTCCAAAGATTTAGGGGAACAGTTAAAGACTTTTCCTCTAGAGTAATGCGACGACCATATTCCTCCTTCTCCGGTGGTTCACCAAGTGTAACATAGCCTGCTTCTTGAACACGTAAAAGATATACTGCCAAGTTTTCGTCATGGAGAATAACTTTACCTTCTTGTACTCGTCTAGCAATACGTGAATTTTGTTTGATTCCTTCATTTGCACTAAAAATATGAACCTGAGCTTGGTTAAGCATTTGAATAACAGGTGTTAATTTCTCTGGAGAGAACCAGTCTAAATCACCTGCATAGCCTTCTATCACCAGTGTTCCGAAAGGAGTGATAAGTTCGGGTAATCTACGGGCGAGAGCATTTGCTACGGAATATCGAACGTCTAGCTCATCTTCATTCAAAGGAGGTCTTTTATTCTTATCGTCTTGATTAACACAGCCAAACAAAAATGTACAGTGGAGACGATGGCGATTTCTAGGATCGCTTGGATTAAGAGTTTCCGAATCATATATTGACTGTAGTTCTCGCCAACTCGTTGTTCGGAAGGCTTTGAGGCAAATTGTGTCAATTGCAGAAGTGTAAACACCACTCCAGGGGAAACTAGCAACTGTCTCTAGCCATTCTGGATGAGGAAAACGATCACAGCGTCCTTGCATCCAAGCTAATGCTGCCTCGGATGCTTCTGAAGCCCTTCCAGCTAAGATTTGACCGTAATCATCTCCCGTCCCACCATACTTACGTAGGATCTCGGATAGAAAAGGATCTCTGCCCGACTCTAGCTTTAGATAATTTTGACCTAATAGTAGAAACGCAGGGCCGGACTTGAGTCGCTCAGAAAGTTCGCTGGTTAACTGAGTCATATAATTAAACTAGCTTTTTCCATGTATCTACTGGATCGTACCAACTAGAGAGACAAGTTGCAGGCGACTTACCCGATTCATGACCACAAATCGATCGACAATGGCTATGCTGTAACAGAGCATCAGTTTGATCGCAAGTCGATTGATCGCGTGGAGCAAACACAACGAGATGCCATTCCCCAACTACTGGCAATGGGTTTAACCGTGGAACAAGTTGCCCAGACGCTTTTTCTGTCGGTGGAAAATGTGCAGCGATTGGGATAAAGGGCGACTACTCCAAAGGAAACCGTTAGTGCAATTCAATCGATCAAATCTCAGGAGTTCAGAGTATGCTCACACCCCGATATAACTCCTCGATCGGCATCTCCAGCCCAATACTCGGCAGCATCATCGGATCGCCTGCTTCATAAACCACCGTTTCCCACCGCAGGGAACTCGCATCCTGCACCCGACGACGACACTCCACCCGCATCTGGTTCTGCGCGATTAAAACATACTCTTCCAACGATTCAAGCTGTTGATAATCCTCAAACTTCTCACCGCGATCAAAGTTTTCCGTCGAAGGGGATAGCACCTCAGCAATCAACTTGGGATAACGCTTCACATAACGATCTTCGCGATCGCGCGGATCGCAGGTGACAAACGCATCTGGATAGTAGAAGAACGCATCCGCATAATTCACCTTGACATCAGCCGAAAAAAACTGACAGTCACCATCGCGCCGGTGAAGGTTAATCGCAGTTATAAAATTAATACAGAGACGGCTGTGGTCATCGCTACCTCCCGCCATCGCGTACACCAAACCGCGCCGATATTCATGCCGGACGGTATTATCACGTTCGAGGGCAAGGTAATCTTCGGGGCTAAACCCAGACGGGATGGCAATCATAGCGTTAGAGGCAAAATCGATACATTAATTTTACCCATATTACCAATTTAGGCTTGCATCTAAGGGCAAATCCTGCAATTGGGAATTAACCCAATTAGCCGCCGCCAAACCCGATCGCAAAGCACCCTCTATTTGACCTTCCCCGCACAAATCCCCCGCACAAACCAGCGGCAAATTTCCCCCAGCAGGCAAACAAGAAACACGCAAAGGATTTCGACAAAAAGCATAGCGCCAGCGGTGAACCTGCAACCATTCTGGCTGCTTCAGCCAAGGGATTAAATATTCTGAAGCTCTCGAAAGCAATTCTTGACCAACAGTTTCCAAATCAGCAGCTTCTAAATAGCGTTCTGCTAAATCTGCGCTGCTGTGAACCACAAACACCGGCTGCTGCGGATCGAGCCGTTTGCTGCTGTCCAAACCAACCCAAGCTAAATCAGAATTATCGGGAAAAGAAACAGATTTCCACTGGGGATTTAGATTACTTAAATCTTGCTGTTTTGTCGCAGAATAGCCAGCCATAACGGTAATGCAAGGGTCGTACTCCACAGAACGCAATTTGTCAAGAAAATCAGGTTTAAAACCAATTTCCGAATTCAAAAACATTAAAGCTTGAGGAGCCGGAATTGCTACTACAACAGCCTTAGCAATCAATTGTTGAGGCGTCTGTAAATTGTCATCAGTAACTTCTAGGGAAAGATTCCACATTTGGTTATCTGTAGTCGAAATAGTTTGTACGCGGCGACCAAACCAAATGTCTAAACCCTCCGCTAGATACTTACCCACAGCATTCATACCCGCAGGTGCGACATAACAAGAACTAGCAATAGCAGAAAGTTTGCCCTGTCTGAATTCCCAGACAGAATCCGTCCAGAGTTTGAGGATATCCCGATCGACCAAAACATCAATTAACTCCTGCACCGCATCCCCCTGCGGTTCGAGATACCGCGCCCCGTGATCGGCCCTAGTACCCTGTACGCGGCGGGTAGCAACACGTCCCCCCGCGCCGCGAGATTTCTCAACAACCGCCACAGAATAACCAGCTTGACGCAACCGTTGAGCGCAACTCAGCCCCGCCATACCCGCACCAATCACCGCAACATCGAACATAATCAATCAGTCAGCCTTGTGAATCTAAACATCAGCTTAAAGGCTGCGAGCTGAATTTGTACCTTACCGATGACTCAAAAGAGCCGTAGGTTGCCGGGCCCGACGCCATCCCCCTGCACCAAGTAGTAGAATAAAGGACAGCACGAATCCATGATTAAGACCAGATCAAAAAATGCCACTGTAGGTAAATCCTAAATCCTCATGGTTGTCAATCAGCAGCAATCTAAAATCTAAAATCTAAAATCTAAAATCGAATAGGGGAGGGCAAAATTTTGGACGAACTCAGAGCAGCACTCGAATTGACAACAGAAGAAGAATTGCAGCAACTAACAGAACTTCTGTTCAGCCGCAAGTTTAACCCTTTAGATTACGTGCAAACCCCCGCACCGATAGATGTACAAAGTCGCGATCGCCAAGCATGGCTCGACGCGGTAGAACAGCGGTTTCGCTATCTTGCAGCCGACGGGTTGACGGTACTCAGAGGGCGAACCCAACAAGTAACTTACAGACAAGCACTAATTCAAGTTTGTCGCTATCTCAAAATCCCTTATCCCAGACAGTTGTCAACCACCGACTTAGAGGCAGAAGTATTTCTGCACTTAATGGGCCGCGCGTGGAAGCGTTTACCCGCAGACGAACAGCAAGCGCTGACACTGCGCGTACAGCGAGCCATCGTTGATTCTAAACTCTCAGAACCCCTGCCAATTTCTGCAGAAAAAGACCCGCTCGGTTTGCTGTTCAAAGGTGGCAGCGCTTTAGCTGTTAGTTCCATCTTAAAACCAATGCTGCTCAAACTAATGGCCAATCAATTTGCGCTGCATTTTGCCACCTATCAAATGGCAAAACAAGGAGTGCTTGCAGGCACTGCAACTGCAGCAACCCAGTTTCAAAATTATGTCGCAATTCAGACGGCGCGGCGCGGTATGGCGGTGAGTGCAGCTCGTTACGGTGCGACGCGGAGCGTATTTTCGTTGGTCGGCCCGGTGATGTGGACTTGGTTTTTAGCGGATTTGGGTTGGCGATCGATTTCCACGAACTACGGCCGCATTATCCCGACCATTTTTGCCCTAGCTCAAATACGCTTGACGCGCTCGGAATGCGTTTGGGAACTAGCTTAACGATGGTAAATTGTAGATTTTAGATTTGAGATTGGGAGTGTGGGTGAATATCAAAAATCGGTTGAAATTAGCTGCCAAACAGACAGTCGAAAATCTCCAGTCTCGCCTCCAAAAACATCCAGATCCCCGCCTGCAAATCCCTTGGAATTTCGCTCAAGTGGGGATGCTGATTTTTCCCTTAATTCCGATTTTGGGAGCTTTAGGTTTATTCCTGGGATTGGCCGGCACTTGCAAGCAAAAGTTCCGTCAAATTAGTCGCCGCCCGTTGAATCGAGGATTCGCAATTCTGAGCGCGCTGCTAGTCATCACAGCCGTTGTTGCCCACAACCGCATTGAGGCTTTTGTAGGGTTGTACAACTTCTTGCCGTTCTTTATATTGTTTGCCGCTTTCAGCAGTTTAATTCAAACTTCGGCTCAGTTGCGGCAATTGTCTTGGATGATTGTAATTAGTTCAATTCCAGTGATAGTTTTAGGTCTGGGACAGCAATTTTTAGGTTGGAGTGGCATCGATCAATTGCAGCCTGTTTTTGGCTGGGTACTCGAACCCCAAGGCAATCCCCCCGGCCGCATGGCTTCTGTATTTATGTACGCTAATATTTTAGCTTGCTATCTGACAATTGCTTTTATTTTAGCAATGGGACTGTGGATGGAAGAAGGCAGTTGTCAGTTGGCAGTTGTCAGTCGTCACCACTTACCAATTCCCAATTCCCAATTCCCAATTCCCAATTACCGATTCCTATTTTTAAGTTTTGCAGCGATCGGAAATGCTGTTGCTTTGATTTTTACTAATTCTCGCAATGCTTGGGGGCTGGCAGTTTTGGCAGTTTTGGCTTTTGCATTTTATGCGGGTTATAAAAAAATATTAGCTGCCGTTTTGAGTGTGGCTAGCACAGTTTTTTTGTCTGCCTTTGGCCCGGAACCACTGCGGCAATCTTTACGAAGAATTGTTCCGGCTTTCTTTTGGGCTAGACTCACCGACGAAATGTTCCCAAATCGACCGACAGCTACTTTAAGAAAAACTCAGTGGGAATTTGCTTGGTCTATGACTCAGCAGCGTCCTTGGACTGGTTGGGGATTGCGAAATTTTACGCCTCTCTATCAAGCTCAGATGCAAGAATGGCTTGGTCATCCTCACAGTTTGATACTGATGTTGACTGCGGAAACGGGGATACCCGCAACGCTTTTTTTGTTGGGTTTAGTTGGTTGGGTTTTAGCTAGGGGTGTTTTGCTGCTGGCGAATTGGCACATTTTTCCTGGGGATATTAAACACGAGAAATTACCAACACAGGAAGTAGCGGAAAATGCTTTAGGGATTAATCAAAAATCTATAGTTAATAGTAAAAATCAGGTGTTTTGTCAAGAGGTAAGAGCGGCCGATCGCCTAATTTTTTTCAGTTATTTATTAGCCTTCGCTGCCTGTACGCTTTTTAACACTGTAGATGTGACGCTGTTTGATTTTCGACTCAATACTACAAGCTGGTTGCTGTTGGCGGCGATTTGGGGTGTGTGCGAGGGGGAATAGTTTTGAGTTGAGGAATTGGCATTGGGTATTGAGAATTGGGCATTGGGAATTGGGCATTGGGAATGAGAAATTCAGTAATTAATCTTCCTTCTTCCCTCTTCCCTCTTCCCTCTTCCTTCTTCCTTCTTCCTTCCTTTACTCCACCGTCACCGACTTCGCCAAATTGCGCGGCTGATCCACATCCAAACCTCGACGCGCCGCAATGTGATAAGCCAACAATTGCAGCGGAATCACTGTCACAATCGGCGACAACAATTCATCCACCAAAGGCACCGGCAAAATGTGGTCAAAAATGTCGGCTTCAGCCACACCTTGCTTCGGCGTAACACCAATTAAACGGGCGTCGCGCGCCTTCGCTTCTTGAGCGTTGGAAAGCACTTTTTCGTAGACGCTTCCGGGCATGGCGATCGCCACTACAGGCACTTTCGCATCCAAAAGGGCGATCGGGCCATGTTTCATCTCTCCCGCCGGATATCCTTCGGCGTGAATGTAGCTAATTTCCTTCAGCTTCAGCGCCCCTTCCAAAGCAATCGGAAAGTTAATTCCGCGCCCCAAAAAGATAAAATCTTGGGTGTCTGTAAACTGGTGGGACAATTCCTCCACATACTGTTCTTGAATCTCCAAAAACTTCTCAATTTCTGTCGGCAACTGGCGCAAACCAGCAATAATTTCTGCCAATCTATCTGTGCTGATTGTTTGCCGCTGGTGCGCCAAATCCAAAGCTAAGAAATAGAATGCCATCAACTGAGTGACAAAAGTTTTAGTCGCAGCAACGCCCACTTCTATACCAGCATGGGTGTTGATTACCTGCGGCATCATGTGGGCGATCGAACTTTCGGTTCTGTTAGTAATGCCTAACATTCTCGCCCGAAATTTATCGGTAAAACCGGCGCGGCGCTGCTGTTCCATCCCCAAAGCAGCCAGTGTGTCCGCCGTTTCTCCCGACTGTGTTACCCCAATAGTTAAAGTATTTGCTGTCAGCGGTGCGGGCGCGTAGCGGTATTCAGAAGCGTACTGCACGGCAGTGGGAATATTAGCTAATTGTTCCAACAAATATTTGCCAATTAGCGAAGCGTGCCAGCTCGTTCCGCAGGCGAAAATCGAAATTTGTTCGACATCGGCGCAAAGTTCCTTGGGCAAGTTGAGATTGATGGGAGAGCGCGGATTTCCGGGCTGCCACTCGCTGTCTAAATAAGCCTCCAAACACGCTCTGACTACGGCGGGCTGTTCGTAAATCTCCTTGTGCATGAAGTGTTTGAAGCCTTGTTTTTCGACTAAAACCGGACTCCAACCAAGGATGCGGGGGCTTTTTTTCAGCCTTTCTCCTGCAAAGCTGTAAACTTCGACTCCCATCGGAGTTAGCCTTGCTAATTCGCCATTTTCCAAGGACAAAACAGTACGGGTGTTAGATACTAAGGCCGGCGTGTCGGAAGCGCAGAAAAATTCGCCTGCACCAAAGCCAATTACCAAAGGAGCTTGCTGTCTGGCGACAATTATTTCCTCGGGAAAATCTGCACAGATAACGGCGATCGCAAAAGCTCCTTCTAATTTATTTACCGCCTTTAAAACAGTTTCCAAAAACGATAAATCAGCAATTTTCTCGGTTTTTTTATCTTTTCTTTCTTCGTTCTCCCTTCTTGCTTCTTTCAAAAATTCAGCTATTAAATGAGGAATAACTTCTGTATCCGTATCCGAGACAAATTTATGTCCCTTCGCTTTCAATTCTTTCCGCAACTCGCGATAATTTTCGACAATTCCATTTTGAACTACCGCAATTCGCCCGCTATTATCCATGTGAGGGTGAGCGTTATATTCTTCAGGCTTGCCGTGAGTTGCCCAGCGGGTGTGTCCGATGCCGATGGGAGCGAGAGAGTCTATCTCTGCTAGCTTTTCCCGGAGGCTGTGCAATTTGCCCTTTGCTCGGATGCAGGTAATTTCTCCTTCGGAGATGGTAGCGAGGCCCGCTGAATCGTAGCCCCGGTATTCTAGTTTCTCCAATCCTGCTAGCAAAATCTCGCTTGCTGCTTGCGTGCCGATATAGCCAACGATTCCGCACATTTAACGTACTACTCCTGCTTAGCGATCGCAATAAAACTCAAGTTTTATCATTTTTACCTTCTTCGGGCCCCAGAATGCAGATTCCGCGACAAAAAAAGAGGGGGCAATTTAATCGCCCCCTCTTTTGTGCCCCTAATTCGATCGGCGTGTCGATCGATATTTAGTAGGCTAGACCCATACTGCGAGTGGTTTCTGCTCCCAGGTAAACCCGGATGCTCAGAAAATCGGTCGGGCAAGCAGTTTCGCAACGCTTGCAGCCTACACAGTCTTCGGTGCGGGGAGATGAGGCAATCTGAGCTGCTTTGCAGCCATCCCAGGGCACCATCTCCAAAACGTCAGTCGGACAAGCGCGGACGCATTGAGTGCAGCCGATGCAAGTATCGTAAATTTTGACTGAATGAGACATTGAATAAAGGCTCCCAACGAGTCACTAAAAATTTGCTGCCTCTGCGAGTGAACAGATTTGACGGCGAGGTGCCACCGCTATAGCCTGCACAGAGAATTAAAGGTTAGTCTACCGCAGTGCCTGGAAGCACTTCGCGAAAAAGCGACAAAACTTCACAGTTATTCACGCTGGGACTCTGATAGAACCCATTTGGGATCTCAATCATTCGCCAACCGTTTGAGCATCAGCCTTATGAAATACAAATTGAGTTTCGCAGTGACATTGGTGAGAGTCTGCTCAAAGTGCTTGACTAAACTCTTACAGCTTTACATCCAAGGATTTGACCGTTCAATCACGAGCGCGAATTGCCACCACGACAAATCCAGTTTTCCCCTCCAGCGCCATTTTTTCGGCTTTCGTTAGTTTCCGTGCGAGTTTAAACCGGATCTGGGTCATAATCTGGGGATAGAGTTTTTACTTTCTCTGGGATGAGCCGAGCCGGGTGATACCCCTTGCCCTTGCCCTTGCAGAACGATCGTCTTCGGAATATTGACGAGCCCGAGTGTGAAAGTAATCGCAGTGGTGAATCAACATTTCATCAAGCCACAGTCCTCGAACACACTGGTTTTTGTGCAAGGGATCTGAGATATTGCACCATTATCAATAACCCTTCTATGGGCGGGCTCTCCTGCCCACCCCACAAGAAAATGCACTTGTTGTGGAACAGGCATCTTGCCTGTTCTTAAGAATGGTGCAAAATGTGCAATGGATAAAAAACAGCAAGCTGACTGGTATCAACGGCTAGATGTTGTTTGATGCCATTGGTGCATTTGTAATGGCAGAAGCCTTGAGACTCGACACTCGCAAATTGCACGTATTTTTTACGGCTACACGGAGCTATTAGAGGATTTCTAGCCGTTTGTTAATCAATTTTACGCTGTGAGGTAATGAAGGGATATTGTGGAGCCAAGAAGAAACCCACGAGACTAGCGAAGAGAATCGGTGTAAAAGTGCTGAATCCTGTTAATTTGGCGAGTAGCAGAGTTGTACTAATTGGAGTCCGAGTAACTGTTGAATTCAGAGCAGCCATTACACAAATCATTGCCAAAGTCTCGTTGGACGCGGGATTAATGATAGCGATTGCCTTTCCTAAACAGGCTCCTATAAAAAACAGTGGGATGATAATCCCTCCCCGCCAGCCTCCATTTACGGTCGTACTAATGGCAAACACTTTAGCAATAACTAAAGTTAAGAGAAATCCCAAAGAAAAGTTTCCCTCAAGAATTTTTTCAATTTGATGTTCGCCAAAGAAACGAGTGAGCGGAAATAAAGCTGATAAAACACCAAGTGCTAGCCCAGCTAAAGTAGTTCGCACATAGATTGGACTGCGTATTGAATCAAACAAGCGACCAACACTGCGAAATACAGCGATAAAAAACCACCCCATAATTGCCCCTACGATTCCATAAGCCATCGCTGCGGCAAAGTCATAAAGGCTGTCCACATGGTATTGAGGAAAATGCCAGGTAGGGCCAATTCCAAGCTGGGTAATTCCTACAAAGATGGTGTAACTTGCACAACTTGCCACGACCGCAGGCAATATTGCTTCAAAATACTCCACAACATTCTGATGGTGCAGGATTTCTAAAGCAAAAAAAGTACCACCCAAAGGAGCACCGAACAAAACTGTAAAACCAGATGCCATGCCAGCAATACTCAAAGTTCGTAGTGCCTCTCCGGTCAATTTAAAGCGATCGGCTAACCATGTACCGATTGAACCTGTGACTTGCACCATTGGTGCTTCTGGACCAGCACTGCCTCCACTTGCAATACTGATTAGCGACGACAGAATCATTGAAGGATTTTCGTTCATGGGTAATCGCCCCCCATTGAGATGAATATTGTCAATAATCAACCCTATTTCGCCAGGATTTCCCAGCCAATGAATCAGCAAACCGATGAGCAAACCAGCAAGGGGCATAATAATTAGTAGAGAAACTCCACTAAAATATTCAAATCCCAGCATTATGTAAGACAAAAACATCCAATAAGTTGCAGCAAATAAACCACAAATTATTCCTAGCATTGCCCATAGCAATACCGAACGTGTGAGATTTACTGGGTTCCGTTTCATTCCTTATTCCTTGTCAAGAGCTAGCCAGTTAGGAAGTGTTAAAAAACTATTTTGTGTAATGGTATACAACTTCTGTTTCTGTTATCTGCATATTAACCTACCAACCACCACACTTGCTATTGAGTGTAAATCCGGCTATCGAATGCGCTCTAACAATCGCAGTCAAACAAGGGCTGACAAAGGAACTGAGGCACAGGTTATCAGTTGTGTAGCCCCCTTGTAACGCCCTCGGTTGAAGCCCCCGCCGTTAGACAGCTTCATCTTTTGGTGGTGTCAATAGCTTAAAAAACCAATTTGGGATGTCTGATGAGGAGCTAAGATCGGGAATAAATGGGATAGTCCAGCAGCTTAACCGACAAAGAGTCAGAACTCCGCAGCGCTATTGTTGCCCCACAAGAAGAAGACTAGACTACCTATCCGCACAAAAGGACAAATTTTGGATGGCATCTTCTATCAACTCAAGAATGTACGATCGCGATCGAGCTTCCCGCTAGCATTCGGGTATAATTCCGATCTAACGGGATTGCATATTAGAAAGAACCAAAATCCTTACTACAAACGTGGATTGGATATTAGAAAGGACTAAAGTCCTTACTACAAAGCGGCGCAAATCGATCGACTAAAAGCCTAATTTTTCTAACACGGGCTTAGTTGACACGATATGCCGATCGAGTCCTAGTTTTTTCGGCTCCACACCCAAAGCCAAAGCCACCAATTGCGATAAATGCAACACGGGCAAACCCAACTTGCGCCCGATTACTTTTTCCACCTCTGGCTGTCGCGAATCCAAATTTAAATGACAAAGCGGACAAGGCGTTACCATACAATCAGCGCCATTGTCAAGAGCATCTTGAATATGTTTGCCTGCCATCTGAAAAGATTGGTTAGTGGCATAACTAGCCAACGGCCAGCCGCAGCACTGTGTCCGGCCTCGATAATAAACCGGAGTTGCCCCGATCGCCCGAAACACATTTTCCATCGATTCCGGTTGGTGGGGGTCATCGTAAAGCAGCTTATCCTGAGCTCGCAGCAGGTAGCAGCCGTAAAAAGACGCGCACTTCAAGCCCGAAAGCTTGCGGGTGACTCGCTTCTGCACCTCGTCGAGCCCGTAATCGGCAACGATCGCCCACAACAGATGTTTGACCTCGGTACTGCCTTGATAAGGCGAACAGCCTTGTTTTTTGAGTAAACCGTTGACTTTTTCTACGTAGTTGGGATCTGTTTTTTGGCAATCCTTGAGGCGATCGTCCACATGACCAATTACGCCTTGACAAGTGCTGCAATGCGTCAGCAAAGGCAGATTCAGTTCCTCGGCCAAAGCAATATTGCGGGCGTTGACAGTATCTTCGAGCAACTGCGAATCTTCCTTGAAAGTGCCAGAACCGCAGCAAGAAGCTTTTTTGAGTTCCACCAGTTCGATGCCCAAGGCTTGAGTCAGTGCTTGAGTAGACAGGTAAAGTTCCCGGGCCGCCCCTTGGGCAACGCAACCGGGGAAGTAAGCATATTTGAGAGTTTGGGATGGCATAGTCGTTTCTGCTGGGGACACAAGGTTCGGGAAAAGAAACTTGAGCCATCGAAGTCGGGAGGCTTCCTGCTTAGTTTTCCCTCTTTATAATTAACGTAATCACCGCCTAGCTAGGAGCTAATTGTCAGCTTTTCTCAAGCATTTTGAGTTGATGGCTGACACACCATCGACCAAAAATCCGGTTCCTCAACGTTATCAGGTGGCTCAAGGAGATGATTGATTTTCGGCTATTGGGTTGTTTTTGCCTTAGTCCTAGAGTTCCTGCGATCGTCCGTGTCCCAATTGTCGCTGGCCCGTGTCACTTAGAAAAGCGGCCAGCCTTTCTCCTGCTGATCCCCCTTTCGGATAAGATTAGATACGCAGCAACCAATGAGGACACGATGTTATGAGCCAAGACGACATTTTTGCTAGAGTCCAGAAAATTGTGGCAGAGCAACTGGAAGTCGATAAGAGCGAAGTCAAGCCCGAAGCCAACTTTGCTAACGATTTAGGAGCAGATTCCTTAGATACAGTAGAGCTGGTCATGGCCTTGGAAGAAGAGTTTGATATTGAAATTCCCGACGAAGCAGCCGAAGGAATTACTACGGTTCAAGCTTCTGTAGATTTCATCAGCAGCAAACTTGCAGCTCCAAAAGCATAAAATACCTGTCTTTTCCCCTAAGAGGAGAGAAGTTAGAAAACTGGAAACTCCTCTTTTGTTCTGCGTTCTGGGTGTTTAATTTTTTGAAACTGAAATCATGACAAATTTAGAGCGTAAGCGCGTTGTTATCACGGGTCTCGGCGCGATTACACCGATCGGCAATACCTTGTCCGAATATTGGGACGGGTTGCTTGCCGGGAAGAATGGTATAGGCCCGATCACCTTATTCGACCCGTCGCGGCACGACTGCCGCTTTGCCGCAGAGGTGAAGGGTTTCGACCCACACGACTATTTAGAGCGCAAGGAAGCAAAGCGGATGGATCGCTTTGCTCAATTTGGGGTATCAGCGAGCAAACAAGCTCTTGCTGATGCAAAGTTTGAGATTAACGACCTGAACGCAGAACAGGTGGGTGTCATTCTTGGCACTGGCATTGGTGGCCTGAAGGTTTTAGAAGACCAGCAAGAGATATATCTGACTCGCGGCCCCGATCGATGCAGCCCGTTTATGATTCCCATGATGATTGCGAATATGGCCGCAGGGCTGACGGCGATTCACACGGGTGCGAAGGGGCCAAACTCTTGCACGGTGACGGCCTGCGCTGCCGGGTCAAATGCCGTGGGCGATGCGTTTCGCTTAGTTCAGGGGGGTTACGCGCAAGCCATGATTTGCGGCGGTACGGAAGCTGCGGTGACACCTTTGTGCGTGGCTGGTTTTGCTGCGGCGAGGGCGCTTTCGACTCGCAACGATGACCCGACTCATGCTTCTCGTCCGTTCGATCGCGATCGTGATGGTTTTGTCGTCGGCGAAGGTGCTGGCATTCTGATTCTAGAAGAAATGGAACACGCTCTGGCGCGTGGCGCGAAGATTTACGCAGAAATCGTCGGCTACGGTTCAACTTGCGATGCGTATCACATGACTTCTCCGGTACCGGGGGGGGAAGGTGCGTCGCGGGCGATGGCTTTAGCGCTCAAGGATGCGGGTTTGACGCCGGATCAAGTGAGCTATATCAACGCTCACGGCACGAGCACGCTTCCCAACGATTCTACGGAAACGAAAGCGATTAAAAAGACTTTGGGAGACCATGCTTACAAAATAGCAATTAGTTCTACCAAGTCGATGACCGGCCATCTTTTGGGCGGTTCTGGGGGAATTGAGGCGGTGGCGACGGTAATGTCGATCGCCAATGACAAAATCCCGCCGACAATTAATCTGGAAAATCCCGATCCTGAGTGCGATTTGGATTATGTTCCTCATACAAGCCGCGATCTAAAAGTTGATGTGGCGCTGTCGAATTCCTTTGGATTTGGCGGTCACAACGTGACACTGGCATTCAAGAAGTTTGTTCAGTAACGGGCAAGTTGAAAGTCTAGAGTTAAAAGGTGAAAAATTAATTTTTCACCTTTTATTTTTAGATAAATTTTAGATTTGGCGATCGGCTAGTAGCTGTAGGTGCAAATTTTAAATTATTCTAGGCTAGATGCAAAAGCCTGCACTAATTTATTGTCGGAAGTAATTGCCGAAATCGAATATTTATGCCCCGCTGAGCTAGGAAACTTAACAGAAAATGCTTGCACATTTTCCTGATTAAAATTATGGGCATAAAACTGCTGGATTTTGTCAACAGAAAATGCTTGCACATTTTCCTGATTAAAATTATGGGCATAAAACTGCTTGATTTTGTCAAATGTCAGTTCGCCTCCTCCTGTAATATCAGTTGTATGACCTGTGTCAAGTTCGTTCATATACCCCAAAGCTGCTTCAAAGCCTTCGGGATCTTGCTCTGCCTCAATTTGAACACATAAATCACTTCCAAAATCGTTTTCGTAAACTAAGCTGATTACTCCTTCCCTTTCCCTTTTCCATTCACAAAGACTGATTTTATCCTTATTAATTTGAATAAAATTCTCGCCGTTTCTGACAATTAAATAGTTTTCATCAAAAAGTATGGGTGGATCGGAAACTATAGTAAGTTCTCCCCATTCCCCTCTTAAATAGTATTTGTCATCCGCCCTAAAAAATTCGTCTATGTTCCCGTAATCAACGCCACCATCTGGATCTGCAATTGGGCTGATGTTGTTCAGAACCAAATCGTAGGTTTGAGGGTGGGGAAAATTGACGGTCATCCGCCGATAACAATACTGTTCCCCTGGTAAGGGCTGAGTGTAGAGAGAGTGATTTTCAGTGAGGACAGCTTCCAAGAGGATTTGTATAGATGTTTTAGCATTAATGCTAAGTACATAGCTATCCTCTAGATAAATATTTTCAAATCCCGGAAACTGCCAGTAGTTTAAGCGTTCCATTGTTAAATGTCCCAATCAATAGGAGTATGATTAGCTGGACTTTTTCTGTTAACGAGCTTTCCTTGTAGATCGATTCTACTGCCTTTAGCATTTTTTAGCTCTACATGAGGGTGGTTGCTTCCGGGAGTTCTTGGAGTTCCCTGTTTGAGCGTTAACCTAGTTAGTCCGTTTTTATCAATATATTTTAACGGGCCATTAGGTGTTTGAGTAGGATGCCAGCCCTGTTGTGACTCAGCCCACATTTGAAAGTCGCTGGCTTTTGGATTAATGCCAGTTGAGATAGCTTGTATTATTCGTTCCCATGCCATTCGCCCCGCTAGAGTTGCCATAATTCACAATAAATTAGCTGATTCTCTCGGTAACAACTCCAACCGATAGCGGTACAAAGCCACAGGATGCCCGCCCGCAGCAAAATAATCCGGGTCTTGCGGCGACAAATAAATCGCTGTCACCTGATCCGCCTCAATTCTTTTACTCGCAGAATCGCCATTTTCTCCGCCTCCAACAACTCGATAAGCCGTTGTTGTTTCCACCTCGTTTAAATAAATATCAGACTCTCCCCGAAACACTTGCTGAGAAATCTCTGTAGACACAAACTCGCGAGGATTCGGCGTCTCAGTTCCCCGACTGGTAACAATCGAAATTAGTTGGCGTTCCCCTTTCAAAACAGTAATTTGGCGGTTGGGATTGGTCGGATCGACTTTCACCGAAAGTACGCCACCATTGCCTAAATAAGCCTTGGCAATGTTCAAACCGTTAAAAGTGCGATCGGCTACAATCTTTGTAGCTTTTTTAGATATATAATTATAAATAAAACCAATATTTTTTTCCTGTTGAAATCGCACTTTAAATAATATCGGCTGCTGCAAATACTGGCGGTTGCTTTCAAACCCAGGCGTCACAATATTTGGCGCTAAAGGAGCGGCTAAATCCACCAAAGTGCTCGCAACATTCCAATTGCCGGCCATCCAGTCGGGATATACCAAATCTCCCTTAGCGACAGCGATAGGAGGCTTGCTTTCCCAATTGGGAAAACTGGATAGGCGATCGCCCAAAACCCCTGCCCTCGCACCACCACCCCACAGCAACACCAGCAAAACCAAACAAAAACTCCAAAATACCTTCATACCCAATTACATTCAAAAAACTAACCTTCTGTCTCTCTTTCTCTTCTTTATCTCTTCTCTGCGTTCTCTGCGCCCTCTGCGGTTCATTAATTCAAAAATTAGACAATAAATCAGTTAAACATAATATTTGATACCATTTTCATAAACAGGCAAGATGTGTGTTGTACAAAAATAAATGTTCTGCTTGTGGGGAGTAGGGGTTGGGCAGGAGAACCCGCCCCCAATATGCAATTTCAAGGTGGAAAAACCTATGTTTTAAAGCGACTCAACAGGTGCGGGTTCCCAAACTTCCCCGTATTTTTCCTTCAATTCGTGCCAATTTTCCACCTGTCCTGGTTCGTATTCCCCCGGCTTTCCCCACTGCAAAAACGCGCTCAAAGCAGCCTCATTTTGTTCGTCCAGAAAACGGATTGCATAAGTAGTAAAATTGCCTCTTTTCGCCTCGCCAGTTTCAAACTTCACCTGTTTGATTTTGTCCATATTCAGGTGAAACTCAAATATTTCGCCGTGCATATTGGCATACTTACCCTTCGGCAACTCCGCATAAAACAGCTTGTGAATTGAACCGCGCACTTCCAGCACAGCCGCGCTGCTAGTCACGATTAAACGCAGCGTTCCCAATTGTTCGCAAGCTTCCAAGAATTCTTTCAGAGTCGCAGTCATATCAATTTTGGATTGTGGATTGTGGATTTGGGATTAAATGGATAAGAAGAAAATGGTAGTTGGGAATTAGGAAAAGGAATTAGAGAAAAAAGGATAATTCTTCCTTCTCCCTTCTCTCCTAGATAACTAAAGCCTTCCTTCTCTCGTAGATAACTAAAGCCTTCCTTATTCCTTCTTCCTTCATGTTTCGTGCAGTTCGTAAGCAGCGACAATCCGCTGCACTAGCGGATGTCGTACCACATCCGCCTGAGAAAATTCACAGAAAGCAATGCCCTCAACGTTACGCAGAATATTTTGGGCGACTGACAATCCCGACTGTTGGTTTGGCGGCAAATCTGTTTGAGTGATATCACCCGTTACGACCATTCTCGATCGAAAGCCCAGACGAGTCAACACCATTTTCATCTGAGCTGGCGTCGTATTTTGAGCTTCGTCCAAAATGACGAAAGCATTGCTGAGAGTGCGCCCGCGCATATAAGCTAAAGGAGCTACTTCGATCAAGCCTCTTTCCATTAAATCGGCCATTTTTTCAGGGTCGATCATTTCTTGCAGGGCGTCGTAAAGCGGGCGCAAATATGGATCGACTTTTTGCTGCAAATCTCCCGGCAAAAACCCTAATTTTTCGCCAGCTTCCACGGCTGGCCTTGTTAAAATCAGCCGTTCGTACTGCTTGCTCAACAGCGCTTGCACGGCGAAAATAGCTGCTAGAAATGTTTTGCCAGTACCAGCGGGGCCAATGCAAAATGTCAGGTCATGCGTGCGTACTGCTTGGACGTATTGTCGCTGCTTGAAGGTTTTGGCTCTAATTTCTTCGCCGCGGCGGGTTCTGGCGAGAACGTCTCGCTGCAAGTCTTGTAAATCGCCTTGGCGGTTGGTATCCAGAGCTTGGCGCGCCGTCTGGATTTCAACTCCGGTAATATTTTTGCCGTATTTCCAATAGTCGGAGAGCGATCGCACTAATTTATGACACAATTCTACTTGACTTTTTGTGCCGGAAATCAGCAGTTCTTGCCCTCGCATTACCAGGCTAGCACCGGTTTGCTTAGAGATCATTTTCAGGTTTTCTTCTTGATTACCGGCCAGCGACATTGCGCTTTGAGCGCTCGGTAACTCTATTGTTAGTTTTTCATTCATGCCAACATAAGCTCCTCCAAATAAGCAATTAAAAGTTAACAACTAAACGTTCAATCAGTCACTATTTGCGAACAAAAAGACGCCCGTTACTAAGGTTTACCTAGTATCTAAGGCGTCTTTTAGATTTAGCTCCCAAATGAGTTTGGTGCTTGAGGCACAAATCAAATCTCCCTTCTATTAAGTCAGGCAATTTTAGATTTTAGATTTGAAATTTTAGATTTTAGATTAACCTGATGCCGCTGACATTTGAAATTTAAAATTTTACATTTGTTTCCGATCGCAAAACCGGCAATTTCAAACCAAACGGGGCTTGTAATACAAAGTCTACAACAGGCAATCTAAAATCTAAAATTTTTTCTTGGCTCTGCAGTTAGTTAATAACCGGGAGTATTTCTGCTCGTTCTAAACGTAGGTGTGTTAGTACGGCGAGGTTGTTCTCTCGGAGTTCTGCTAGCTAAGGGACTGGGCGACGGAGGTGGCGTCCGGGGTCGGAAGTCGCCTCGCGGCTCCCGCGAGCCACGATCTGGGCGATCGCGATCTGGGCGGTCGCGATCCGGGCGATCGCGATCGCCCCTGGGCGGGCCAGATCCACGATCGCCCGCTTCACCATCGTATATATCTAAGTAGAGGGACTGACCCGCCGTCTGCGCCACCGCTTCGAGCGTAGTTCTAATTGCCTGAATATTGCGTCCACCCCTACCGTAAACCCGGCCTTTGTCCGGCTCTTCAAAAGCCAGCCTAACCCAGACCCGCGATTGGCGCGGGTGCAGTTCGCAATCAACCCGCAAAGAGCCTGGGGTCTCTAAAAAAGGCCCAATTAAAAACTTAACCAGTCCAGCATAGTTGGGACTAGCTGGCTGTTGCTGTGCTGGATTCAACGTTGGCTCCGGCTCCGACTTGTTCAAATACATGGGCTTTTCTCAGGATGTCACGCACGGTGTCAGTTGGCTGAGCGCCTTCTTGCAGGCGCTTGACAATCGCTGGAACATCCAGCCTGGTTTCGTTATTTCTGGGGTTGTAATAGCCGAGCTCTTCTAGGGGACGGCCGTCGCGGCGAGTAGAACTGTTCATCGCTACAATTCGGTAGCTTGTCTCGCGTTTTTTCCCGTATCTCTTCAATCGCAGTTTGATCATCTTCTTGCACAATAGTCTTGTTCCAATTCTAAGCTATTTTGTCAGTGCTCCTTCCCCGAACCCCAACTCAACCCCTATTTCTTAACCTCCGACCAAAATATCGCTACGATTTGCTGCCCCCAAGGCAGGTCTGGCGCCGTCAATGTGCGGTGTAATTGCTAGTGGCAAAATCGATGCTGTTCCCCATTGCTGCACCAATTTTTGCAAAAATATATCCTGCTGCGCTCTCAAAGAGTCCCAATCGGTGCCGCGATTAATAATTGCAAACCAAACTAAACCCCGATCGCGCGTGGGTATGGCTCCAGCCAAAGCAATCACCGTGTCCAAAGTACCAGTTTTCACCACAGCCGACGGCGGAATGTGTCGGTATTCCAAAGTTCCTTTATCGCGCCCGGACACCGGAAACAAGTCAGCAATCGTCAGCCCAGTAGTCTGAAGGTTGCGCGCGATCGCCTGCATCATCCCACAAGCCGCCCTCGGAGACATCTGATTTTCCACTCCCAATCCCGAACCGTTAACTAATTGAAGTTCCTCCTCCGGCACCCCCGCAGCCCAAGTCGCTTGCTGCTGCACCATTTTTGCCCCGCCCAAATCGTCGGCCAGCATCTGAGCTATTTCATTATCGCTGTGGACGTTCATCTGCTTGAGAATTTCGGCTAAAGGAAGCGATCGGCGTTTCAGCAGCAAATGCCCCGAACTCACAAATTTCTCAGCAATGACGCTGCCGGCAACCGTTACTTGGGGCTTTCTAGTTCCCGGAGCCATCTTAGAATACATTGCCACCACATCCTGTGGCCAACTGCTCCCGTCGAGGGCTTGCCGCAGTATGTCCCCCGCCACCAAAGGATCGGACTGGTAATTCATGCGGAAATTGCCTGTCACCACCAAATTCCCCGCCACACGATTGATACCCATTTGATTGAGAGCATTGCCAACGGCGATCGCCTCCTCCCACACAAACAGCGGATCGCCCCCGCCGCTGACCACCAAATCTCCCTGCAATACACCATTGCTAATCGGCCCCGTTGCTCGGAACCGCGTTTCAAACTGATAATCCGGGCCCCAAGTCTCCAGGGACGCCAGAGAAGTAGCAATCTTAGTCAGCGAAGCCCCAGGCATCAGCGTCTTGCCCTGCTGACTTACCAGCGGCACCATTCCCGCTTGCACCCAAATTCCCTGATTCCCATCAATCAGGTTCTTGTCTTTCAAATCTTTTAAATATTCCCGCACCGTCGCTTCTGCTGGCAAGTCTGGATTTGCCGCATCTATTCCTCCAAAAGCCAAATCTTCGGCCACCACTAACCCGGGTATCCCTCCCCGCCAAGCCAGCACTGACGCAGCATTAGGCCCGACACTGCGTACCCCAGCCATGTCCAGCCACAGAGACACGATCCCTGAGCTAAATAAATCCAGCATTTTTTACTCCTAAAGTCATGTAAACTATTGCATTGATTTTTTCAATTTGCAGTCAAAAATAGTAAAGTAGTGACAAAACAAGTTCTATCAGAGTAGTCGGAAATGAGAATTGTCCGATCGCCGTTGCGAGGGGATTTTAGTTCTTTATTCAGACTTCTGGATTCACGCTCCTGACTTCCTGGTAGAATTTTTAGTGTTTCTCAAACATTGGTCAATGGGATCGACACGCGCAAGAATTGCAATAGACGCTATGGGTGGGGATCATGCCCCCGCCGAAGTTGTAGCTGGAGCGCTTAAGGCACAAGAAGAATTAGGCGTAGAGATTTTGCTCGTGGGCGACCCGCAGCAAATAGAAGACTCGCTCCGGCAACAAGACGCGATCGGCCGCGTCTCTACAGGTCAGCTAGAAATCGTTCCTTCTGAAGGATCGGTGGAAATGCACGAAGAACCTTTGAGTGCCCTCAAACGCAAGCCCAACGCTTCGATTAACGTAGCGATGAACTTGGTAAAGCAGCAGCAAGCTGATGCTGTGGTGTCCGCCGGTCACTCCGGCGCGGCAATGGCTGCTGCCCTGCTCAGGTTGGGGCGGCTCCCCGGAATCGATCGCCCTGCGATCGGTGCGGTTTTACCGACAATGGTACCGGGCAGCTCTGTACTCATTCTCGATGTCGGCGCTAATGTGGACTGCCGCCCCAAATTTTTGGAGCAGTTCGCTCTTATGGGAACTATTTACAGCCAGTGCGTGCTGGGCGTCGCCGAACCTAAAATCGGCCTGCTCAACATTGGCGAAGAACCTTCTAAAGGCAACGACGCGGCAGTGCGGACTCACCAGTTATTGGTGGACAATCCGAACATTCCTTTTGTGGGCAATGCCGAAGGCCGCGACGTGCTGTCGGGGAAATTCGACGTGATTGTCTGCGACGGATTTGTCGGCAACGTGTTGTTGAAGTTTGCCGAAGCGGTGGGCGAAGTCGTCGTGCAAGTGCTGAAGGAAGAATTAGTCAAAGGACTCCAACATCAAATTAACGATCCTCTGCTGCAAAAAAGCTTGCAAGGATTTAAGCAGCGGGTAGACCACGTTGAACACGGCGGCGGTTTGCTATTGGGCGTTGCTGGAGTTTGCATTATCAGCCACGGTTCGTCTCAAGCTGGCTCGATTTTTAATGCCATTCGTTTGGCGAAGGAGGCTATTGACAACCAAGTGCTGGAGCGAATTCGATCGTCCAATCACCAAAGCGCTATGGAACAAGAAGCTGTGAATTAGAGGCAGTAAGTAGGAATTAAAAATTAAAAATGTAAAATTAAAAATGTCAGCTTAAACCCACTGTTTTGCTTAAAAAAAAGTAATTCCAGCAGTTTAAAAAATAATTTTAATTGGTAGTTTTTAATTTTTAATTCCTCGATCGAACAGCGAGTAAATGGAGAGGAATGTTGCAGCAATCAGGGTTCGGCATTGCCGTCACGGGTAGCGGTTCTTGTACACCGCAGGTTTCGCTGGATAATAACGGTTTGAGTCAGATAGTAGAAACTTCTGACGAGTGGATTGGGGCGCGGACGGGCATTCGCTCCCGCAGGCTGGCAGACGATCGCACTTCTTTGTGCGATTTAGCCTCGGAGGCATCGCTTCAGGCGATCGCAATGGCAGGAATTTCGCCGACAGATATCGATTTGATTATTTTGGCAACCTCAACTCCTGACGATTTGTTTGGCACTGCCAGTAAAATTCAATATCAGTTGGGCGCGACAAAAGCAGTGGCTTTTGATTTGACAGCAGCTTGTTCGGGCTTTGTTTTTGGTTTAGTTACAGCCTCGCAGTTCATTCGGACAGGGGTTTATCAAAATGTTTTGCTGATCGGAGCCGATATTTTATCTCGGTGGGTGAATTGGTCGGATCGGGGTACTTGCATTCTCTTTGGAGACGGTGCAGGGGCTGTGGTATTACAAGCTTCAGAAGTTGATTCCTTTTTGGGATTTGAAATTCGCAGCGACGGCACGCAAAATTCGTCTCTCAATTTGGCTTACAAAGCCGAGTCAAAAGAATTAATTGAGGGCGTCAGCGTCGCAGTTGGCGGATTTCATCCCATCACAATGAACGGTCAAGAAATCTATCGCTTTGCCGTAAAAAAAGTGCCGGAAGTCATAGAAAAAGCTATGTTTCGGGCTAATATTAACGCTGCAGAAATTGAGTGGCTGCTGTTGCACCAAGCCAATCAGCGGATTCTTGATGCAGTTGCCCAAAGGCTAAAGATTCCCCCCGAAAAAGTAATCAGCAATTTGGCAAAGTACGGCAATACCTCAGCGGCTTCAATTCCTATTGCCTTAGACGAAGCCGTGCGTCTGGGTAAAGTTAAACCGGGCGATACTATTGCTGCGGCTGGTTTCGGTGCAGGTTTGACTTGGGGGGCGGCGATTTTTAAATGGGGAAGGTAATCTTTGGCGGCCGGCTGTAAACTTGCTCCGGTTATTGTTGGGAGTTCGATCGAGTAAAATACAAATCCTTTAACGCGCCATACATAGGGCAAGGTTCGCAGCGGTGTACCACCTGGACAGCAGTTATTGACAAGCGCGTGCTGAAATGGAAAATCCTCTATTCTTCGATCGACTTTCCCCACCTAGAAGGTGGAAAATTTTGTTACGGCTATTAATTTAATTAAAGTAGCAAAAAAAATATAAACTTCGTAAAAAATGCAATTATTATGTTAGAATTGTGAGTCGCGAGTAGATAGTTCGTTAACCGAAAGATAGCGGATACCAGCGAGCGAACTTAGAAGCGGGAAACAAAGAATTTTTGGAATCACCAATTAGCAACCACCAATTAGCAGATTACCGGAAAAATGACTAAAACAGCATGGGTATTTCCCGGGCAAGGTTCCCAGGCGATCGGGATGGGTGCAGACTTATTAAACTTGCCAACAGCCAAAGCCAAATTTGAGCTCGCTAAAGAAATTTTAGGTTGGTCTGTCTCGGAAGTTTGCCAAAAAGAAGAAGCAAAACTATCTCGGACTCTCTACACTCAGCCTTGCTTGTTCGTAGTAGAAAGTATTTTGACCGACTTAATGCGAGAAAAAAGCGATCGGCCAGCGGTAGTTGCCGGTCACAGTTTAGGAGAATATGTTGCCCTCTACGCAGCAGGCGTCTTTGACTTTGAAACCGGATTGCGCTTAGTCAAACGCCGCGCCGAACTCATGGACACTGCCTCCGGCGGTCAAATGGTGGCTTTGATCGGGTTCGACAGGCAGGAACTAGAATTGCAAATTCAATACAGCCGAGACGTAGTGCTGGCAAACGACAACAGCGAAGCACAAGTCGTGATTTCTGGAACGCCCGCAGCAGTAGAAGATTTGCTTGCCAAAATCAAAGTCAAACGCGCCGTTAAATTGAATGTTTCCGGTGCGTTTCACTCTCCCCTGATGGCCGGGGTGGCGGCAGAGTTTCAACTAGCGTTAAAGTCTGCAAGGTTTTCCGATGCTAAAATGCTGGTGCTCTCGAACGCAGAACCGTCAGCCACTACCAGCGCAGCCACTTTAAAGCAGCGGTTGACTCAGCAGATGACCAAAGGCGTGCGGTGGCGAGAAATTTCGCTGCAACTGCCGCAACAAGGAATCGATCGCGTAGTGGAAATTGGCCCCGGCAAAGTTCTGACAGGTTTGATCAAACGGACTTGTCCGGATTTAGCGCTGGTAAATGTTAGCAGTTTTGCAGATTTGCCCGCTTAATCTATTTTTAGCCTGTTATTAAACGGCAGGTTATAAAATTGAGAGTTAACAGGTCTGAAGATTGCCCAAAAACGAATCGCACAACAGGCAAATCCGAATATTGCCTGTTGTGCAAATTGGGGATAGACGATCCAGACAGTTAGAAAATATTAATCAAAAATCGAGAAATCGATCGACCTGAGGGGGCGATCGACAAATCCTGATGTAAACTAGGCGTAAAAACCAAGCTTATCTGGTATTTATATGAAAAAAGTCCTTTACTGGTTGATGGGCGACAAGGCAGGCAGAACCATAGTAGGTGCCTGGAATTGGATGTGGGGACTGCCCGTAGAATCCGGCGGCCAGGTGTCGGTGGCGGTAGCCGAAGAGTCGCTGCGATCGATGCAAGAATCCGTGCAAAAGCTAGCAGCAGCAGTCTCCACCCAAGTTGCAGCCTACCAGCGCGCCAAAACGAAATATGAAGAAAAAGTTAGAGAAATGCAAACCGTAGAGCGCCAAGTCATCACAGCCAAGCGCCACGGCAACGAAGAAGCAGCCCGCTTGGCAATGGCGAAGGTAATTCAGACAGAACAAATCCTGCCGCAATTAGAATCCCAAGTAAAACAAGCCGAACAGTACGTCAACGCTTCCAAAGACAAGCTAAATCGAGAGCGGATGAAGCTGGAAGCCTACAAAACTGATATGCAAAATATGAAAGATATGGCTGAGATTAACGAAGCCCTCCGATCCATATCCAAAGTCAACAACGACCTCAGTATCGATTCAGCTCGATCGCAATTTGAGCAAGCCAAAAACGCCGTCCACGGCCGGAACCTCCAACAGCAAGCTTTAGCAGAACTATCTGAAAACCCGCAAGAAAGACTTCAGGCAGAATTAGAAAATATGACCTTAGACGATGAAGTTAATCGCAGGCTAAAAATGTTAGACGACCCCAACAACAAAGAACTTCCCAGCTAAGGACAATTTTATGGCTAAGAGCGGGCCTCCCCCCATAGTTTTTATTCTGTTATTTCTGTTGCTTGCCGGTGGCGGTTGGTTCTTTTTTCTCAACAAACCAGCATCGCAAGATGTTAGTAACAATCCCCCCACTCCTATACCCGCAGGCGGTGGTGGGGCCAATCTGCCTCCCGCCGCGCCAGTAGTCGGCGGTGCTTCCCCTGTTGCAGCTACTTCCTTTGCGCTTCCAGCTTCCGTGCCTGCGGGTACGGCGGTGAGAATTGACGGTTCCACCAGCATGGTGACAATCAATCAGAACCTCAAGAACGGCTTTCAAGGCAAATTTTCCGGCACGAGAGTCGATACCAAAGCAAACGGTTCTGAAAAAGGAATTCAGGATTTGGCGGCGGGAACAGCCGATATTGCAGCGGTATCGCGACCTTTGACGGCTCAAGAACAAGGTCAGGGTTTAGCAGCGGTGCCTGTTGCCCTAGATACGATCGCCCTTGTAGTCGGCATTAACAACCCGTTTAAAGGAGGTTTAACCTCGGCTCAAGTTCAAGATATCTTCAAGGGAAATACTCAAGACTGGTCGAAAGTCGGCGGCCCGGCGGGCCCGATTAAAGTAATTAACAGACCGGCAGTTAGTGGCACTCACCAAACGTTTAAAGAACAAGTGCTCCGAGGTGGCGAGTTTGGCACGACGGCAAATATTACCACGCTCGATCGAGATGCGACAACTCCCCTGCTGCAAGCTTTAGGCAACAACGGCATTGGCTATGCGACTTTCGCTCAAGTAGCCAATCAGAAAACTGTGCGCGTTGTTCCGGTCAACGGTGGGACGCCGGATGCTGGTAACTATCCTTACAAGCGGCAGTTGTACTACGCTTACAAAAATCCTCCTAGCCAAGCAGTTAAGGATTTCTTGGGCTACGCGACTTCTTCGGAAGGACAGAAAGCCATGCGGGCTGGAAATTGAGCCTTTGCAGAGTTTTGACATTTAGGAATTCGCCAGAATTTATTCTGGCGCTACACAAGCAAATAGTCCGCCAGAATAAATTCTGGCGCTACACAAGCAAAGTCCGCCTGCGCGGACTACATTCTTCAGTCCGCGCAGGCGGACTTCGTTTGACTCTCGACAGCGGTTTAAACCGCCGAATAATCTCAAACGGACTCGATCTGATAGGCTAATATGCGATGTAATTTAAAATCTAAGGTTTTTCTGTGAGCAAAAGTCGCGAACCGGTCGAAAGTTTACTTCTCTACTATTTATTCAAATGGTCAATTGTCAGCCCGATGCTGCACCTGTACTTTCGAGGCCGCATCTACGGTGCAGAAAATGTTCCAGCAGAAGGGCCGGTGGTAGTTGTCAGCAATCACGCCAGCGATTTTGACCCGCCGATTTTGTCGAATTGCATGAGGCGACCTGTCGCATTTATGGCAAAGGAAGAGTTATTTAAAGTTCCTATTTTGAAGCAGGCAATTACGCTTTACGGTGCTTATCCAGTGAAGCGGGAAAGTGCCGATCGCAGTGCAATTCGATCGGCTATCCACTCTTTGGAAAATGGCTGGGCGACGGGTGTATTTTTGCAGGGAACTCGCACGCCAGATGGCAGAATTACTGAACCGAAATTAGGTGCTGCGCTGATAGCTGCTAAGGCTAAAGCGCCGCTGTTACCTGTTAGTTTGTGGGGAACTCACGCCATTTCGTCCAAAGGTTCGGCAGTGCCGCGTCCGGTGCCGCTGACGGTGCGAATTGGCAAGCTAATTGAAGCGCCCGGTTCGTCGGATCGCGAGGAGTTGCAAGCGCTGACTCAAAGATGTGCGATCGAGATTAATGCGATGCACGATTTGGGGCGCTAATTTTATAACTTTTGTTGCTGTTTTTCAGGTTATATCTACAGATAGATGAATGCTGAAGATAAACATCGAAAAATATCAATATAAGTGATTGAAAACAAGCGCAATAATTAGGCTTGAATTTGAGTTTAATTGGACAGGAGATAAGAAGAAAGATATGGTAACAAGCAATCAAACCCGCGCGTTGGGATTATTTTCTAACCGCGAAGATGCCGAGCAAGCTCTGACAGAATTGAAATCTTCCGGGTTTCCAATGGATAAAGTTTCGGTTGTTGCTAGGGAGGCAGGCGAGTCTGTAGGCGAGACTGAAACGATCGCTCAGGTGGGCGATAAAAATCTAGACACAGGAGCAGGAGTGGTAGCAGACACTCTGACAAATAGTGCTTTAACCACCGTGCTAGTGGGTCTCGGAAGTTTAGCTATTCCCGGAATCGGGCCGATAATTGCAGCGGGTACTTTGGGCGCCTCACTGGTGGCTAGCGTAGCAAGCACTGGCGTCGCGGCTGCGGCTTTCGGTGGAGTGGTGAAGGCCTTGACTGACTTGGGAATTCCCGAAGAAACAGCTAGAACTTACACGGATCGCCTGCGGGCGGGAGATTATTTGGTGGTAGTAGATGCTGCTGAGGATGATATTAGTCGGGCTCAAGGGGTTTTCAGCAGTCGGGGCATTCAAAATTGGGGCGTTTTTTAAACAGGAATTGTGTACCAGCTCTATCTGTAGGGCGATGTACACCCCACCCTTGGTGATAACAACCAGCTCACATTTAGTACCCGACTTTTGTGTGAAAATTAGCGCATAGATCCCCCCTAACTTAAAAAGGGGGGAACCTGAAATGCTCTTTTGTCCCCCGGGAAGGGCATTGAGATTCGGCTAAAACCACGCTCTAGAGGTGGTTTTAGTCTTAAATTTACATTCATTCATTGCCCACCCCCTCCCTACAAGTCAATTATTGATTGTTATCGCTCCTCTTTTGATGCTGAGGCGGTGACATAAGCGACAGCTAAAGGCGAAATTTTTTCTGTAACTGCTGCGATAACTTGGCGCTCGAAGTCAGTCCAAACTCTGGGGCGATCGAACATACAAGGCTGCAAAACCCCCCACAATAAGCCGTCAGCACAAAGGTGAGCGTGAATCAAAGCTCGATGTCCGAACTCTTTTGCCTCAAAATTTTTGTTGACAACTTCAGGATTTGCTGTTTCAACATCCTCAACAAAAATCGACGGTTCAGTTCGCAAAGCTGCTGCAAACAAAGGGTCTTCTTCCCCTAAAGATTCTGGTTCTTTTTTCCATTCCGCGTCCCAAACCTCGGGATAGTTTGAGTTGCGACGCCAGCAGTAAGGTACTCGGCCCATTTGCGTTTCAGGATTGCGGAGGTAGAGAAAGACGCGATCGCAATTTAATACCTCGCCTAAAGCCGGTACCAAAGCCGAAAAAACAGCATCCGGTGTTTTGGTGTCACTCAAAATTTTATCCAGAACTTGCGGCAGAATTTGCTCGGTCATTAACTTTGGCTCTTGAAGTTCATATACTGATTTTAAACTACTCGTTCTCTTCTGTTACGCATTT
>JACJNV010000094.1 GCA_014695175.1 Microcoleus sp. FACHB-DQ6
ATGCGATAGTTGCACAAATTTTTGGGTGTTTTTACTCATTATTATCTCGGATGATTCACTTTTACCTCCTCAATCCGCGTATGTGCCAGTTGGGGGTGCGGAATGTGGGTTGTTAAATCCCAGACTTTCAGGGTGTTGTCCCACGAACCAGAAATCGCCCGCTTGCCATCAGCAGTGACGGCGACTGCTTTTACCGAAAGGCTGTGACTTTTGAGAGTAAACTGTTCCTTTCCAGTTGTTAAATCCCAGACTTTGAGGGTGTTATCATCTGAACCAGAAATCGCCCGCTTACCATCAGCAGTGACGGCTACTGCTTTTACCGAACTGGTGTGACCATTGAGAGTAAACTGTTCCTTTCCAGTTGTTAAATCCCAGACTTTGAGGGTTTTGTCAATTGAACCAGAAATCGCCCGCTTGCCATCAGCAGTGACGGCTACTGCTTTTACGAAACCGGTGTGACCATTGAGAGTAAACTGTTCCTTTCCAGTTGTTAAATCCCAGACTTTCAGGGTGTTATCATCTGAATTAGAAATCGCCCACTTGCCATCAGCAGTGACGGCTCCAGTTGTTAAAGCCCAGACTGGGAGGGTGTTATGATATGAACGTGAACTAGAAATCGCCCGCTTGCCATCAGCAGTTACGGCGACTGCTTTTACCGAACTGGTGTGACCATTGAGAGTAAACTGTTCCTTTCCAGTTGTTAAATCCCAGACTTTGAGGGTTGTGTCATCTGAACCAGAAATCGCCCGCTTACCATCACCAGTGACGGCTACTGCATTTACGTAACTGCTGTGACTATTGAGAGTAAACAGTTCCTTTCCAGTTGTTAAATCCCAGACTTGGAGGGGGTCATCATATGAACTAGAAATCGCCCGCTTGCCATCAGCAGTGACGGCTACTGCTTTTACCGAAATGCTGTGACTTTTGAGAGTAAACTGTTCCTTTCCAGTTGTTAAGTCCCAGACTTTGAGGGTGTTATCATCTGAACCAGAAACCGCCCGCTTACCATCAGCAGTGACGGCTACTGAATTTACCGAACTGGTGTGACCATTGAGAGTAAACTGTTCCTTTCCAGTTGTTAAATCCCAGACTTTCAGGGTATTGTCTCTTGAACCAGAAATCACCCGCTTGCCATCAGCAGTGACGGCTATTGCATTTACGTAACTGCTGTGACCATTGAGAGTAAACTGGTCCTTTCCAGTTGTTAAATCCCAGACTTTGAGGGTTTTGTCAATTGAACCAGAAATCGCCCGCTTGCCATCAGCAGTGACGGCTACTGCTTTTACGAAACCGGTGTGACCATTGAGAGTAAACTGTTCCTTTCCAGTTGTTAAATCCCAGACTTTCAGGGTATTGTCCATTGAACCAGAAATCACCCGCTTGCCATCAGCAGTGACGGCTACTGCATTTACGTAACTGGTGTGACCTTTGAGAGTAAACTCTTCCTTTCCAGTTGTTAAATCCCAGACTTTCAGGGTATTGTCCATTGAACCAGAAATCGCCCGCTTGCCATCAGCGGTGACGGCGAATGCTTTTACCGAACTGCTGTGACCTTTGAGAGTAAACTGTTCCTTTCCAGTTGTTAAACTCCAAACTTTGAGGGTTTCGTCCTCTGAACCAGAAATAGCCCGCTTGCCATCAGCAGTGACGGCTACTGCATTTACGAAACCGGTGTGACCTTTGAGAGTGCGTAGCAGTCCCCGGCGAGGGGGAGTTAAACAAGATGTCAAAGGACGCAACCAAGGTGCTGCTTTCCACTGCTTAGCTACCTCTGCCATTCCCTGAATTGCCGGAATGTTAAAGTGCAGCAAGCGCCCTAACAATTGCTCTGCGAGTTGCGTCTTATCTAGAGTCAAAATATCCGCTGACTTCCACAGTGCCGCTTGAATCAAGTTCAGGGCTTCAACTTTTTCTGGGTTGTACTCTGGGTGACTTAATGCTTCTGAATCGTCAACCAAATCGAAATCATCAATCAGTGCCTGCACCCCAAAGTCAGGATGCTGAATCTTTGCCATCAGGAAGTTAAAATCTGCCAGCTTTTCATAATACTTTCCTAAATTTCCAGACTTGATATAACTTGGCAGTAAGCTGCCCAGATAAGCACGTTGACGGTAAAGTTTTTCGCACGCGAACTTGTCAGCAAATTCTCCCATGTCACGCCATCCTCTTTTCTAACTTTTCTAAGTTCTCAGCAATCCGTTGATTTACTTCCCGAAAGAGCTTCCGCTTTGAATCCATCTCCCGTTTTGCTTTCAGAAATTCAAAGAAACTAGCATGATAGATGCTGTAGCAGATGTCTCCCTCTAAATTCTGCTTTTTCAAATACTCAATCCAGTCATCTTCTAAAACCTTGTCCACATCACATACATCTTCCTCGGCAATTTCAGCAATCATCTCGCAGGGAATCGGCGTGCCAATCTCTAACAAAATATACAAGACAATCTCCATCAATTGCCCAGGCTTAGCTTCCAGCCCCATCCGCACCCAGTGGTTTTGATAATACTCTTGCAGCCCGTCGGGCAATTGCTTTAAACTCAAGTCATTGTAATCGCCCTTAGCAATTGCTGGCAAAACATACCGCAAATACATAAAATTATTTTCGCTTTTGTTGGTCAATTCTTCGACAAAAGTTGTATCGAGAATGCCCCGCTCTTGAATCCACTTTCTCAGTCCATCCTTAGAGTCAGAATCGGCATTTATAACAAATAGAATATACTCTTTGATATCATATCGATTAAAATTGACATACTGGTCATCTCTCAAATCTAATTCTTTGACCGGAACTCCCGGAGATACAGACAGTCGCTTTTTACCGAGGTAATAAGGTCGCCTAGTCAGCAGGAAATAAACGTTATCTGGCAGAGTTGTCGGTAAATGTAAAAGATTTTCTCCCGGTTCTTGTTCGACTTCATCCAGTGCATCAACTGCAATTACCAAACGTTCGCCAAAAGTGAGTTTTCCCGCCACCTTTGCCAGTAAAGTCGGTAAATCTGCATCTGCTGAATTTTGCAATTCATAGCGGTGAATTAATTGCTGGCGAATACTCTTCAAAAACAATTCTGGTCTGTTGCGTCCTTCGACGAGAATATTGAAATAGCAGGGAGATTTATGTTCGGAGACGTATTTGGCAACGATCGAACTTTTGCCCATTCCCGCATCCCCGATAATTGTAAAATAACCGCAAGGATTTTCGGTGATAAATTGCTGAAAAGTTTCAAAAACAAATCGGCGACCGCAAAAGGTTTTAATTTTTTCTTCTATTAACGATCTAAATTCTTCTGGGTAGGGAGATGAGTTAGAAGCTTGGGTAGCAACTACTGGTTGTGATGGTTGATAATACTTTTGTTTTAATTTAGTATGCAGAGTCCTCAACTTACCTGCACCTTGTTGGCTAGCAAGTTCAGGAAAACTCTTTGAAAATTTCTTGTAAATTTCTCCCAAGCGTTTTTTTACATTATCATCTGATGTGTTTAATTTCACTTCAAGCTGTGCCTGATTTAGCGGTGCTTTTTCAGGAGATAAAAGTGCTGATAATAATGTTTCTGTTTGTTCTGTAGATAACTCATGTATCCCAGATTCGCCTTGAAGAAATTCTTTCCAATTCATAGTTTAATTATACCTTGACTATACTTTGATTAGACCGACCTCTAATAGACCTAAGTTTATACCTCTAGTCAACTTAACTCAATTAAAGCCATGCAATGATTTTATCAGAACACAAAAGCAATTTTTGATAAACAACAGAGGTCAGTCAAATGAATTTTAACTTATTCGGCAACTCACACCCTGATGAAGATTATAGCGACATTGCAGAAGAAATACTGGAAGAATTGCTGCGACAAGTTCGCCAAAGCTACAATGTCGCCCTTACCGTCATCGGTACATCGGCAATTCTTGCTTTCGTAGGTGTGGGACTTGTTTATGCTAATAAAGTTCAGGAAGGTGCTATCACTACTGCCGCGGGAGGAGTAACAACTGTTGCCGCCACTCGGTTTGCCAACCAAAAAAAGAAGGAATTACAGCAGATGATGGAGCTTGTGGAAAAACGAAGAACCAAAGAGGAATTACGGAAAATGATTCCTCGTCCCCAGGCTGCGCCTCCTGTGAAGCCCCGATAAGCGAGGCAGAGCCTCTAGATATGGGTTCCCAGGCAGAGCCTGGGAACCCGCTCAGATATCCTAGTTTTTAGCCGCCCCAAACCTTCTTCAAAACATCTTGAGGAGAGATGTCTGCCATTTTGCCAGTAGGAGATTTAATGCCCAAAAATCGATCGCTCTTTGGCAACAATTTCGCCGGTTCAGTCGGGCCAAACAAAGCTATTGTATAAGTTTGAACCGCCACAGCTAAGTGCATCGGCGCACTGTCAGTACATATCATCAAATTAGCAGCAGCAATGGTGGCCGCCAACTTGCCGACATCATCCGGCGAGATAACTTTTACATTCGGACATAACTCGACTAACTTTGTCACGAAGTCTGCATCTTCTGGGCCTTTCACAACAACAACGGGCAAATTCGGCTGCCGCTGCTGACAGTCTTCGATGATTTGCTTCCAGTTGTCTGTAGGGTAAATTTTGTCAATACCTTTAGACACAGCTAATTGACTCGAACCGCCGTGAATCAAAATGTAGCCGCTTTCTTTTACGCCCAACCGCTGCTGTTCGGCTTCCGCCCACTGAATGTCCTGTTTTGGTACATTAATTGCCAGTGGCGGACAAGGATTTGTAATGTTAAATCCTTGCAGCAAATCGTGGTACATTGAAGCCGCGTACTGTTCAGTTTTCAGCGGTATCGCAGCAGTGAGAAATCGAGCGCCGTTGGTTCCCGAATAGCCAACTCTCTGCGGAATGCCGGTCAGCCACAGCAGCAGCCCTACAGTCCACCGCTGGCCGAGGGAAATAACTGCTTCGTATTCGCGATCGCGAATTACGCCCAGTAAATTGCCCAAATCTGCCATAGCGTTGCGGTCTTTGAAATTGTACGTCAAGACTTCTTTGACGGATTTGCAGACTCGGTAAGCGCCCTTCGCCCTCGGTTCCACGATGACATCAATTTGCGCCTCTGGATAAGACTGCTTGAGGTCATCAAGGGTGGGGAAAAATAAAATTTGGTCGCCAATCCCGCCTGGGACAAGTGCTAGTATTCGCATCATAAACGATCGGCTATTATCTATCGAGGTAGCTCTCAGCGATCGGTCTTCAGCTATCAGCTTATAGTATTTCTAGACATTAAAAGCTACTGGCTGACAGCTAAACAACTGACCCAAAAGTACAGAACGCTCTTAATATATACCTAGTTGGGTTAAGAACGGTTAGTTAATGCACTTATTAATTCCTGCGGCGGGTTCGGGGCGACGGATGGGGAGTCAGCGGAACAAACTGCTGCTGACTTTGCTGGGAAAACCTTTGCTGAGTTGGACTTTGGCTGCTGCTGAAGCTTCGCAGCATATTAGCTGGATTGGCATCATGGGCCAGCCAGACGATTTTCCTGATTTTAAAGCAATTCTGAGCGATTTATCTTTGGTTAAGCCCGTGGAACTGATTAAAGGAGGCGCCACCAGGCAAGAGTCAGTTTACAACGGTTTGCAGGCTTTGCCTCCATCGGGCGATCGAGTATTGATTCACGACGGGGCGAGGTGTTTGGCAACTGCTGAATTGTTCGATCGATCTGCCGAGGCCCTCTTGACCTGTCCGGGCTTGATTGTCGCCGTCCCGGTCAAGGATACGATTAAGGTCGTAGATGAGCGTCGGATCGTGCGAGACACCCCAGACAGACGCAATTTGTGGGCTGCCCAGACTCCCCAAGGATTTGAAGTGAAATTGTTAAAGCAGTGTCACGAAGAAGGGCGACAGAAAGGTTGGGAAGTGACAGACGATGCGGCTTTGTTTGAAAAATGCGGTTTACCAGTGCAAATTGTCGAGGGAGAAGAGACGAATTTGAAAGTCACAACGCCCGTAGATTTAGCACTAGCTGAATTTATTTTGCGGCAGAGATACGGGGAATAATTTTGAATTGTGTAATGGGGAATGCGACTCAGCTATGTTGTCATCATTAGGAGAAAATCTGTAATACAAGTGGAGGATGAAAGAAATGCAATATAGCGGTACATGGCGGATCACAGAGATGGCAATGTGGGATAGTGATTACTTGGACATGGAAGTTGAAGCTTATATCGAGATTGATCAAACAGGTTCGGGAGAATTTCAATTCGGTTTAGTATCAGGTGAAATTGACGGCGAAGTCGTCAAAGATGGAAAGGATCAGCGATTTGAGTTTACATGGGACGGTAATGATGAGAACGATCCTGCATTTGGTAGCGGTTGGCTCAAATTAAAGGATAAAAACTCGGTAGACGGTAGAATCAAATTCCACCAAGGCGATAGTTCTAGTCTTGTAGCTAAGCGCATTAGCACTAAATAAGCGCTCGTACTATTTTATGCGAGTTTTTTTAACCGCAGGTGAACGCAGATAAAATCCCATCCGCGTTCATCTGTGTTCATCGGCTGATATCTGCGGTTAAAAAAACTCACTCTAACGAATAACCAATAACAACTGACTTAACTTTATCATGAAGGATTAATCGGAAAATCGCCCTCACTATCAACCTCTGCGGCACTTTTAACTACATCCAAAAACGCAAACACTGCCGGAATCAACAACCCATCCCTCAAAACAGCCACCCCAATTACCCTTTCAAAATCCGCAGGCAAACTGCAAACTTTCACCGAAGTAGGTATCGGTTCCGCAGCCAAACGGGGAAGAATTGCTGTACCCAAACCTTGCATCACCATGCTGACAATCGTTGAATCTTCGCTGAGTTCGTAAGCGATATTTAAGGGAAACCCCGAACTTGCCAAATATTTTCGCAGCGGTACAGAACAAGAATTTTCGACCGGCTGCAAAATCAACGGATAAGCCGCTAATTCTTTCCAGGTAATCTTAGCACTGGACAATTTGGCAGTTGGCGGCAGCAACACAACATATTTAT
Source organism: Microcoleus sp. FACHB-DQ6 (assembly GCA_014695175.1). Taxonomy (GTDB): domain Bacteria; phylum Cyanobacteriota; class Cyanobacteriia; order Cyanobacteriales; family Microcoleaceae; genus Microcoleus. The sequence continues at coordinate 6,988 of JACJNV010000094.1, forward strand.
CCCGCAAAATTTCCCTCGTTTCAAATTCATCGGAGATGGGAAGAGAGAGAAAGCCGATGTCTGCTTTGCCCGATCGCAAAGCCTCTTCCACAGCTTGGGTATAATAAACTTCGGTAATGCTAACCGTAATTTTGGGAAAGCAACTGCGAAATTTAGCAATAATACCCGGTAGGATATGAGTTGCGACACTCCGGAAAGTAACTATCCGTACCTGGCCTCCCTGCAAACCTTTTTCTAAATCCGCTTCTTTGACCATCATTTCTAAGGCGCAGGCTATTTGACGCCCGTGACTCACTACCCTTTCCCCCACTGGGGTCAGTTGAGCACCGTGTCGCCCTCGGTGGAACAATTGCACTCCCAATTCTGTTTCTAAAGAGGCGATGGCGTGGCTGACGGCGGATTGGGACAGTTCCAATTGCAAAGCCGCCTCGCTAAAGTTTTCACAGTCTGCTACAGCTATCAAAGCTTGAATCTGAGAGAGTTTCATCCGCCGCGTATTGATTTCGTTCATAGCGTTTGTGCCAGTAGTACCCAAATTGTCACAAGGGCTTCGATATATCGATTTTATTCATACAACCTATGCAAGCAATGCTTTGATTGTCAATTGCCCCAGAGTTAAGGTTAATTTATCAGGTAACAGATAAACTTTTACAGGACTTGCACGACAACAAGATTGTGCTGTAATTGCGATGTAAACATTGCAGTTAAAAGCTATTTTTTGTAATTTTAGTGGTGCGAATTTTGTAGGAGTTATCACTTTAAGGTGTTGGCTATGTCTACTTACAAAAGTCGGATAAACCCCCGAATAAGAAGGTTTTTTTCGATTGCCGATCGAGCTAAACCATCCAAAAAACCGAAAGGGCAATCTCTCTTTTCAGCTAGAAATCAAATTGGGCAGTTTTTGCTCTACCTCATTTCTGGTGAGGACGAACTGAGAATTTGGCAGGCGTGCGATCGCTATGGTAACACTTGGTGGCACGGTTGCGATCGGGCGACGGGTCGTTCTACCTGCGTGGCGACTGATGATGAAATGCGCGCTTGGATCGATCGGCGCTATTGCCAATAGTAGTGTGTGGGTTGCGTGGAAATGAAGTGACATACAGTCCTCGATTAGCAATTGCCAATTAGCAATTACCAATTACCAATTACCAATTACCCAGTAGGAGATGCTATGCTTCAAATATCTTCCGAATGTGCAGCGCCCGTTAGCGGAGCCCTCGAAGAGGATCGCATTATTCTGATGGAAAACGAGGTATACAGATTGCCTCAAACTCATCAAGAAATTCAAGTTTTGTCAGGAATTGCTTGGATCACACTTGACCAACAGGACATCATCTTGCACAGTCATGAAAAAGCATCGCTTGCACCCAGCAAAAACTTTGCTGTCATATCCGCTCTCAACAATATGCCGCTGATTCTGACACTCAGGCAAGACAAAAACCCAGTTAGAACCTAGCGACTGAAAAAAAATCGGCAGGAACACCCCAAAGAGCTCTATCTTAATAGGTATAACTTGGCTCTTGGAGGACTCGATCGGTGCACAGCCGCTCTTACCACTTCAGCTATATCACAGCTATCAGTATTGTCTTATCGCCCGCACTCAGCTTGCTGACAATTTCAGACGCTTGGGCTTATCCCCCAACCATCAATGCCAGGCGCGTCCAAGCGAGCGATTCCCTAGGCGATAGCTTCGCTTCACTCGCTCAGGCAACAGACCCCAAAACGCAAGCAGACGAACTCTTTGAAACAGGAGTAAAACAGCACCGCGAGGGTTTGTTTCAAGAAGCTATCCAGACTTTTGAGCAAGTTTTGGCCACTCGCAAGCAACTAGGCGACAAACGGGGAATCGGAGAAACCCTCAACAATATGGGGGAAGTTTACGCGGAAATGGGTTCGCAGCCCAAAGCTTTGGAAGTTTTGCGCCAAGCTTTAGTCATTCACCGAGAAATCGGCGAAGGGTCTCGTATCGCGCGCACTCTCAATCTCATCGGTTTCGTCAACCGGGTTGCGGACAATTTTTCCGAAGCGATGACACTGCACCAAGAAGCTTTGGAACTTGCCAAAACAGCCAACGACAAAATTGAAATAGCAGAGTCTTTTCACAACATTGCGGCCGTGTACGCAGAACAGGTCAATTACGCCAAGGCGATCGAATTTTACCAGCAAGCGCGCACGATTCGCACTGTTGAGGGCGATCGCCGCGATTTAGGCCGTACCCTCAATAACATGGGCGGCGTCTACTACAACATCGGCGACTTTAATAGAGCGATGGAATTTTACCACCAAGCTTTAGCAATTCGTCGGGAAATCGGAGACAGGGCTGGCGTCGGTCGCCTCCTCAACAACATGGCACTTACCTCTCGCAAACTCGGCAAAGATACTCAAGCGCTGATCTATTTTCAGCAAGCAATACCGATGTTAGAAGCAATCGGCGACAAGACAAGTATCGGACGCTTGCTCAACAACATGGGCGCAATCCATGAAAGTCTCGGTCAATCTGCTAAAGCTCTCGAATCCTACGAGGGAGCTTTAAAAATTGCTCGTGATGGCGGTGACAAAGCCGGAGAAACTACGGCGATGGAGGGCATTAAACGATTGTCTTCCGGTCAGCTTGTGCCGCAATAATAACAGTTAAGCGGTTCGGCGTCTCGGATGAAAATTGGAAGCGATAGACTTGGGCGGCGATTTTGCAGTAATCTGTCAGTGGTTGCATCACTGGTTGCCAAAAGTACATAGCTTAAAAAGAGTAAAAAACTTCAGGGGCGCTAGAATTTGATTAACATCACGATCGAAAGATAGAAACAGTTTCAGTAGCATTTCGTCGGCTTGATATGCCACCAAACCATTAATCTAAGTTATGTATATCCGTACCGAAAAGCCCGAAGATTTAGAAGGTGTTCGCCAAGTTAATATTGCGGCATTCGGGCGAGAAAATGAGGCTAACTTAGTCGATAGATTGCGGGGAATTGCATCTACATTTTCCTTCGTTGCGGTACAATCCGATCGCATTGTCGGACACATTTGCTTCAGTCCGGTTGTCGTCGAAGGAAAATGTTCTAGCAATTTGTCGATTCAGGGGTTGGCACCAGTCGCAGTTCTTCCCGAATATCAGCGCCAAGGTATAGGAACGCTGCTGATCCAGCACGGTTTAGAAGAGTGCAGGCGATCGGGATTTCAGGCAGTGGTTGTGCTTGGTCATCCAGATTTCTATTCGCGTTTTGGGTTCATTCCTGCTAGCAGAAAGAGCTTGAAAAGTGAATATGATGTGCCCGATGAAGCTTTTATGGTTTTGGAGTTAGAAAGTGGAACTTTGCAGGATTGCAGCGGAACGGTGAAGTATCGATCGGAGTTTAGTCTATGCGAGTGATATTAATTCCGCCCTTCATCGGAATTATTCATCTCTCTGATCTCCCTCTGCGTTCTCTGCGTTCTCTGCGGTTAAATCATTCCGATGCAACCGGAACAGATATGACGAAGTGGCGGTTTTTATTGTGATGTATCGTAAAAAATTATAAAAATAACATTTAGTAGTCACAGTGGAAAGTGGTTGTGCTGTACTTGCCTTTGTGAACCATAAAACCTGTACAACTATTCCCCAGCAAAGTTATTTAAACGCCCCCTTTTCCCTTCTCCCCTTTTGCACTGTGCAAAGCAAAAATCGGAGTTTGAGCAGATTTCCCCTTCAGAGAAACAGCTCCCAAAGCCTCGCAAATGAAGTTTAGCTCGATCGACTCACACACCCTTTCAGCAATCAAAATTTGGTTTTCCCCCGCCTTGCTCATCAACCGAGCAGCCGTATTCACCGTATCGCCGAGGATATTAAACTCCCTGCGCCCTCGCGGTTCCCCAACCTCAGCAGCAAACACCGGCCCCAGGGACAGCCCAATTTGACAGCTTACTTTCACCTCTTGACCCCCGATAATTACCGGAGACAAACCTGCAATGATATCTCGGATCGCAATCGCTGCACTAGCTGCGCGGCTGGCGTCATCCGTGTGAGCGTCGGGCACGCCAAAATAAATCAGCATATCCGAACCGTCTAAGTGCGCCGTTACTTTTTGCAACACGCCCCCTTTAGCTGACACTACAGCATCGATCGACGCAAACACCCGAGAAAAACCCACTACCAGATTGACTTCTTCCTCCGGCGAGGCTTTGTCCACAGACTCTGGTAAACCAATCAAATTGACAAACATCACCGTCGGTTGGGGAAAATCCGGCGGGATTTTCCGCCTGTCAGCATTTTCTACCAGCAGTCTCAGGATCGTTTTGGGAATATAACTAGCAAGGGGTTCAAGCCGCTTCACAGCTTCCCCGATTTCGCTTACCAAACCCGCAACGCTGCGATCGAGCAATACCGAACTCGGCATCCGCCGCCCAGTCAAAGTGATATCATACTCTCCGAGTCGATCGTCCGTGAAATCGTCCGCCACCAAAAAATAACCCTGTTTCCCGGGTTCAAAACGAAATTGCTCTCCCAAACACTCTCTAGCAGTTTCAGTCACGCACACCCGCCCCACAGTCCCAGAACCCTCAGCTTGCTTGGCTTGCTGGACTGAATGCCCCAGCAGTACGTGAGCCATCCGCAGCGGCGTACCGATGTCAGCACTAATATAGCGGCCGCAGTGGATGCCCACCCGCATCCTCAAAGACAAAACACCCCGCGCCGTTTCAATATTGGCAAATTCCGCCATCGCCCGCTGCATCCGCAAACCCGCCCGCACCGCCCTCGCTGTATCCTCTTGGTGAATTCCTGACAGAAACTGCACCAGCATCGCATCTCCGGTAAACTCCAGCAAATCCCCGCCGGATTTGCTGACAATTTCAATCATCGAGGCAAAATAGTCGTTAATCACGCCCAGCAGGCTTTCAGCTCCCTTGGGCCCTTGGGCCGCGTTCGCTTCCAAAAGCGAGGTAAACCCTGCCAAATCCGTGAACAGCAAGGTGCCTGTTTGCCACTGGTAGCGCACCTCGCCCGGGTTGGGCGGAGATTCGGACACGGGCCGGGGCACGTAGTCGTGGAGGATGTAGCGCAGAGTTCGCAGGTGATCGAAAACTCCCATTAGCGTTGCGGGGGACGGATCTACCCACGCAGCAGCGTACAGTTGGGCCGAAAGGAGCGATCGCAGCCGCAGTTCGATCGCAGCTAAGGGAGGATTGTAGGTTAATCTATTAATTTCCACCTAAGTTTATTCTTAAAAAATAGGGTAAGTTCGATCGATCGAGAGGCAACACCAATAACTCGACCTATACCATTATGATAAGTTTCCAGTGACTCCATACCAGCCAAACCCAGAACCCACTATAGAAACTTCCGAAAGTCACAGCTTGCTAGCTCCCGATTTGATCCGAGCTGCTCGATCAGCTTATGGTATGTATCTGAAAGTGCATTCCGAGCAGATGCAGCGTCCGGCCGGTGTAGTTGTCAGTCAAGGAAGCGATCGAGGCCAGGTAATTTTTGCTTCGCAGCCCGTTTTGTTGCCCGGTGAACGTTTTGTTACTTTTGACGAAATTGAATCTCAAATGTATTAATTGGGCATTGGGCATTGGGCATTGGGCATGGGGCATTGGGCATTGGGCATTGGGCATTGGGCATTGGGCATTGCGAGTTGGAAATTGACAACTAATATTTATGTTTGCTCGAACCATTGTCAAAAAATAGGTTTGTAGTGAGGACTAAAGTCCTCAGAATTTGACTTTTGACTAAAGTCCATACTACAAACCTTATAAGTAATTGACAGAACAAAATCTAACAATTAATAAATAACCACAGTCAACAGACAACAGACAACAGTCAACTTTCAACAGACAACAGACAAATTAATGGAAATTATCTTTAATTGCCTTGTCACGGCGATCGTCTTTATTTTTGGATCGGCTATTGGCAGTTTTCTAAATGTGGTAGTCTATCGGTTGCCTGCGGGTTTGTCGGTGATCCACCCTCCTTCTCGCTGTCCCAAATGTTTAAATCAACTCAGAAATTACGAAAATATACCCGTTTTCGGTTGGCTGTGGCTGCGGGGACGCTGCAATCACTGCCGCAGTCGGATTTCTGCCCGCTATCCGCTGGTGGAAGCAGCTACGGGTTTGCTGTTTTTGTTAATCTTCTGGCGGTTTGGCGTAACAGTGCAAACTCTTGGTTTTTGGGCTTTGTTTAGCTGGCTGTTGGCTTTGTCTTTGATTGATTGCGATACAATGACTTTGCCTAATTCTTTAACTCGATCGGGTTTGGTGGTCGGATTGGTTTTCCAGGTGGCAAAAGGTTGGTGGCCGACATTTAGTTTGATCGACTCGATACAGTATCTGGTACTCGATGGGATCGCCGGAGCAGTTGTCGGGTTGTGGCTGTTTGACGCGATTGGACTCGCCGGCACGATCGGACTGGGGCAGAATGCTATGGGGGCCGGAGATACCAAATTGGCCGCCTTGATGGGAGCTTGGCTGGGCTGGAAATACTTGCTGTTAGCGGGATTCATCGCTTGTTTAGCCGGGGCTTTTGCCGGTGGCGGGGCGATCGCCCTCGGCTTGCTCGATCGGCGTCAACCCATGCCTTTCGGCCCCTTTCTGGCTCTCGGTGCAGCAATTACTGCTCTGTGGGGGGAAGCGATCTTATCTACTTACTTGCAGTTGTTTTTCCCGAATTTTAGTTTCTGATCGCCAGGTAGTCAGGCGCGATCGAACATAATATTGTCTCAAAAATTGGTAAAATTGTTCCGTGTCTTGGATTACACTTACAACTACTAGCTTTCGTTGGGAAGCGGAATTAATGCAGCAGCTCCTAGCTGCTCATGAAATCCCGGCCCGGATTGTAGACTTGGGCATAGCATCTTATTTGGGGGCTGGAAGTGCTACAGCCCTGCAAGTTCTTCCAGAACACCAGCGAACAGCATCGCTCCTCATCAGTCCAGTTGAAGAGGACAATAGTCAGTAGTCAAGTCTGTTGTTTATTGTCTGTTGTTATGGTTATTGGTTATTAGTTATTAGTTATTAGTTATTGGTAGCAGCTAACAACTCACAAATAACAACAGCCAACAGCCAACAGTCAACAGTCAACAGTCAACAGTCAACAGTCAACAGTCAACAGTCAACAGTCAACAGTCAACAGTTAACAATTACCAAGTTTTAATGTCTCTATTTGATTGGTTTGCAAATCGACGAAAATCAGTACCGAACTCCCAAGAACGGCCGGAACGAGAAATTGCGGACGGACTTTGGAATAAATGCGAAGCTTGCGGTGCCCTCAGTTATACCAAAGACCTGCGAGCAAATCAAATGGTTTGCTTGGAATGCGGGCATCATATCAGAGTTTACAGTGACGATCGCATCGAGCAGTTGATCGATCCCAATACCTGGGTACCCCTTAACGAAGGACTGCACGCCACCGATCCCCTGAAATTTCGCGATCGAAAAAAATATAGCGATCGACTCCGAGAATTTCAAGAAAAAACAGGCCACCTAGACGCCGTAGAAACAGGCACCGGCAAACTAGAAAATTTGCCAGTCGCCCTCGGAGTCATGGAATTTCAATTCATCGGCGGCAGCATGGGCTCAGTTGTCGGAGAAAAGCTAACTCGCCTCATCGAACACGCCACGCGGGAACGCTTGTCCGTGATCGTGGTGTGCGCTTCCGGTGGTGCAAGAATGCAAGAAGGAATGCTCAGCTTGATGCAAATGGCTAAAATTTCCGGGGCTCTGGAACGCCACCGGGAAGCGAGACTGCTTTACATCCCGATTTTGACCCACCCGACGACCGGTGGCGTCACCGCCAGTTTTGCCATGCTGGGAGACATTATAATTGCAGAGCCAAAAGCTACTGTGGCCTTTACGGGCGGCCGGGTAATCGAGCAAACTCTGCGCGAAAAGCTGCCGGAAAATTATCAAACTTCCGAATACTCCTTCGCCCACGGTTTTGTAGACTTGATTGTACCCCGGACTCAATTAAAGAAAACTCTCGCTCAGCTCATCAGCCTCCACCAGCCCCAGCCTTTCTTGGCAGGCTCGGAATTCCCCGCCCTCGAAGCGAGCGACAACCACGCTTTGCCGCCGCAGACTCATGCCTTCAGACTTTCTCCCTAAGCTGTTGCGCCGGAGGATTGTCTGTTGGTGAGTGCGGGGCACAGAGGAAATTGCTGAGGAATTGCGAAAAACCCGGCTTCTACCAACAATATTGAGTTTGGTAACGAGACGTTCACGCAGACACCGGCTTTTGAGCCCCGCGCGGGCAAGTCCTATTGGTAATAACGACCCAGCAGTGGGATGATATTGATCGGAAGTTGATTGGCCCTGAAGTTAGGCTGGGCAAAAATGCCTAGTCGCAGTTAGCGGTTAGTTAGCTTGCGATCGAACAAAATCTCAGAACAAACTAACAGAACAAGCTAACAGCGCTTTCTAAAATTGTCCGGCTTTCAGTTAATAGCCGTCAACTCAATTTTGACCTGTCAGCGACCTAAAAATTATGGGTTTTGCAGACCTGTCCATCGCAGAAATAGCAGAGGACTTCAACGTCCCTGTTGAAGACGTGATCCGCTTGTGCGATGAGTTGGAAATTGCCTACAAGCACCCTCAAACCCGTTTGGCTTTGGAGGATGTTAAGGCAATTATGTCCACTCTCGAAAAAAGGCGCGACTCAAAACTTCTTGCAGATTAGAGCGCAAAATTCCTCTACCTTTAAAGGTATGGCTGCACACACTTTCGGCAGTTGTTGCAGACTCAGGGAATTTTGAACAGAAATCTGTTTGCCAGCTATGCTCTCTTAGCGTTCAATAATTTGCCGGATTTTTTTAAGGAGAACCATGCTTAAAAGATATTTCATTGCTCTGACCGCTGTATTCTTGACATTTCAGTTATTTGTCAGCAGTGCGATGGCTATCGAACTGAGTCCTGAACTTCGCACTCTGCCTTTGAATGACAAGGGTACTCCAGTGGTGCTGAGCCTCAAACAAGTTGAGCAAGGCAAACGCCTGTTCAATTCGGCTTGCGCTCAATGTCACGCTGCGGGCATGACCAAAACTGACCCGAACGTGAATTTGAGCCCGGAAACTCTGGCTTTGGCCAACCCGCCCCGGAATAATATTGAGTCGCTGGTGGACTTTATGAAAAATCCCACCACTTATGACGGGTTTGAGGAAATTTCGGAACTGCATCCGAGTATGAAGAGCGCGGATATTTTCGCTGAGATGAGAAATCTCTCGGATGACGATTTGTACGCGATTGCCGGTCACATTCTGTTGCAGCCAAAAATTGTCTCCAAGCAGTGGGCTGGTGGCAAAGGCGCTCGCTAATCGATTTTAGATTTTAGATTTTAGATTTTGGATTTTGGATTGGGAGAGGGCTGAAGTTCGGTAACAATTGCTGGCTCGTCGTTTTTCGCTCTAAAATCTGAAATCTAAAATTTACCTCCGGCTCATTGATTATCGCAAAAGGTTGTAGTCCCTCATGCTGCGTCGTGGTGCTTTTGTCTGCTTTCTGTTGGGGATGTTAATTATTTTGCCACTCGTGCTGTTGGCTCCTCAACCTGTTTTGGCTGCTGCCGATTCTTACGTGAATAGGTATTTACAAGCCAGCGAACCTGTGGCTCTGGAGTTGGACTCTGAGGGACATACTCGCTTATTTTCTGCTCAGGATTTGTCTGCGGGCAAGGTATTGTTCGAGCAAAGTTGCCTGAATTGTCACGTCGGAGGAGCTAATTTGCCCGATCCGACGATATCTCTGTCTTTGGCTGACCTCAAAGGGGCAACGCCTCCCCGCAACAACATCAATAGTCTGGTGGCGTATCTGAGAGAACCGATGACTTATGACGGTACTGAGGAGACTTTTTGGTGCCGCCAAGTGCCGGAAAGCTGGATGCCACAGGCTGAGATTGAAAATTTAGCGGCTTTTGTGATCCGGGCTGCTCAGAAAGCTCCGGGCTGGGGCGTGGAGAATTTTGAGAGTTGAACTGCCACTGCCAAAAAGTGGTAAATTACTCGGAAGAAGGCGATACGACTGCGCGATCGCGCCTGTTTTAACAGGTAAAATATCTAAAGAATCACCCTTTGCGTGTCCATTAGAGGAGAACTGCGTTGAAAAGACTCTTATCGATCGCCCTGTTAGCGATCGCAATTTTTACCGTCGGCTTTGGCCGCCCTGCTTTGGCAGGTGATGCTGCTAACGGAGCTAAAATCTTTAGCTCGAACTGTGCTGCTTGTCACATCGGTGGCGGCAACGTGGTTATGGCCATGAAAACCTTGAAAAAGGAAGCTCTTGAGAAGTACGGTATGAATTCTCTCGAAGCTATTACCACTCAGGTAACTAAGGGCAAAAATGCTATGCCTGCTTTCGGCGCTAAGTTGAAGCCCCAACAAATCGAGGATGTAGCAACCTACGTGCTCCAACAATCTGAGAAAGACTGGAAAGGCTAAAGTGCCTCTTTGAAGTCGGGCAGCCTGGGCGGGTTTGATTTAATTTAAAACTTGTCCTCCCGATCGCACCCTCTCTCACCCTTTGGCGAATAAATATCGGTTTGCAGCGATCTTAACCTATTTGGGAAAGCGCGCCAGAAATCTGATTTTTATGAGCTCAAGGGTGAGGGAGGGTAATTTTATTTTAGATTTTAGATTTTAGATTTTAGATTGAAGATTGAAGATTTTAGATTGAAGATTTTAGATTGCTAAATGCTGACTTTGTATAAACTGTCAAGGACCTTATATTAAGATTTATGTATGAAAGCGGCTCATAAATTGGGGTTGTGTGCTAGGATATAAACCCTTTACTAGCAAAGCCTTGAAATCCAAATTAAAGTCGATCGGGGATCTGGAATCTACACCTGCCATGAACGTAAAAACATCAGCAAAAGTTAAAACTCAAGTTAAAACTCTCGGAGACGCTGCATCTGGGGCGATTGAGAAATATTTCCACAAAAGTGTAGCGCACGAGGCTGAAGTTATCAAAGACAAAGACGCGGAAGAACTTCATCAAATGCGCGTGGGATTGAGACGTTTGCGATCGGCTGTGACTGGTTTTGCTCCGGTTTTAGATTGGCCAAAAGAGGCTTCTGAAGGCAAAATTGGTAAGGTGGGGCGGATTCTAGGAACGCTCAGGGATTTGGATGTGATGCTCGAAAGTCTCCAAAACCGCTATTACCCGAATTTGCCGACTGAGGAACAGGAAGTTTTGGATAAGGCTTTGTTGAATTTGCTCAAACAGCGCCACCGGGCTTTGAAAGGGGTGAGGGCGATTTTAGAGCACAAAAGCTACGAATCGCTGAAGCAGTCGATCGAGGATTGGCTGGAAAAACCGAAGTTTCAGGCGATCGAACATTTGCCAATTGCTGAGGTTTTGCCAGATTTACTGTTACCTCAAGTCAGTGAGTTTTTCCTGCATCCGGCTTGGCTGTTGGGCACGGAATATGAGGATGGCCAAGTTAAAGTTGCTGATGATTTGAATGCTGAGGCTGTCGAAGAGAAGTTAGCAGCCGAGGGAACTATTCTGCACGATTTGCGGAAGCAAGCTAAGCGAGTTCGCTATTTGATGAATCTGTTTGGGGATTTTTACAGCGAGACTTACGAAGTTTATGTCGAAGATGTAAAAGCTATTCAGGAATGTTTGGGCGATATTCAAGACAGTGAAGTTTTAGGCGAGTTTCTGACAGAGTTTGTCGATCGCGATCTGAAAAAAGAGTTGCCGAAGTTGGCTGGTTTGTTGGCCGAAAATCGCTATGCAGCTTGGCAAAAATGGCAGATTTTGCAGCGCCAGTATTTGAGTTCGGAAATTCGGCAAGGTTTTCGATCTGCTTTAATTCATCCTGTGGTTGAAGATGCTGCGAGGGAAGATTCGTCGCAGGAAAGTTAGGTTTTTCGGGCCCAGAGAATGCGATCGACTGCCCGGAGGGGCTAAAAGAGCGATATTTGTAGGGACACGGCATTGCAGTGTCCTTCATTGTGTAACTCAATAAAGGGCGATCGTTCTTGGGGATAGGTTTAAGAAAAAACCTTAACAATTACTCTTTCCAGTAACGAGTTAAAATCCGAATTACTTCACCACTGTGAAGTCAAAGAAAGGGCGATAAGCTGTTGTGCATCTAATTTGACAGTCAATTTTTCTACAATTATTGTGGAAGGGGCATCCTGCCCGTCTCTGGATTCAATTTAAATAGGTAGCAGCTTATAGTTTTTTACCATAGCACATCACGACTGCAACCACTTCATAAACTTATTCGTCGCAGTACCAATAGACTCTCCGACTTGTTTCTTCAACCGCCACCGCTGAAACGCTTTTTCGTAATCTTCCCCTTCAGTTTGATAAACATTCCAAGCATTCAGCGACAATCCCAATCCCCAAGTAAGTAAAATGAAAAGCGACCAAGAAAGCTCGTGCGATGCTGCTAGATTAAACAAAACTAAAAAAGTATTGATAATGCCGTACTTGGTCACATTTTTATGTAGTTTGCGACGACGGTAAGAGTTAAAAACCAGCTTTTCTTGAAATTCTCCTCTAGTTGCTAACCATTGCTGTTCCGCCGCCACAATATCCTGTTCGGAAATGCCCAATTCCGCTGCAATCTCGAAAAGCTGCACTCTGGATAATTCCCCTTCATCTTGTCGCCGCGCGATCGCAAGCTGTAAAATACCCTGAGCATCCTCTGAACCGTAAATGTGATTTATTTGACTTTCATTTGTCGCCATAACAGCTTTCCTATAATTCCTGACATCCTTTCTATGATAGGGTTTGCTGAATAATCGATCGCAAACTAAGAACAGGAGCGATCTATATATTCAAACAGAGTTAAATATAAGTTTTTTCTGTATCGAGTCCCCCCATTTATAAGTGGGGATTAT
>JACJNV010000095.1 GCA_014695175.1 Microcoleus sp. FACHB-DQ6
CACACTGGACGGGAGCTCATCGATGGGGGAAACAATCTTCAATTTCCCGCTAAACTGACCGTGGGAGATCCTAATGATAGTAATGTTACGGCAAATGTGACGATCGCAGACCCCTTACTCGGCTCTTTGCAAAATATTAACGGCGCTTTTGTGCTGCCGCTGCTAGTAGGAAGTCCGGCAATTGATACCGGTACTGGTGCGGGCGCGCCGGCGGAGGATCAGCGCGGTGCGAGCCGCCCTCAAGATGGTGATAATAACGGAAGCGCGATCGTTGATATTGGCGCTTACGAATTTAACCCTACAGTTACGGCGCCTCTTACTGGTTCCTTGGGTCAAACCAATAATTACAGCAGTGTCAGCGACCTGATCGCACAATGGCCTACTGCCGCCCAGAATCAAGGCATCCAACTGTCTGGGATAGCTTTTGACGGCGTGGAAACTGACTATCTTAACCCGAATGTCATCAGCAACCTCACCTTAGCAAGCAACGAAAACCCTAAAAGCTGGTTGAGCTACGGCAGTACCGGCGGTATTGGTGTCCCATCCTCTTATGATGGTTGGTTCACCGACGCCAAGAAAATTCGGGCGGAAATCAACCATAACCCCAACACCAATCAATCTCAGGCGCTGAAGGTGAAATGGGCAGATAACCAAGACATCACTAGCACAACGATCGACCTCAGTGCATTGAGTCCCAAAACAAGTCCAGGTTTGGGCGATCAAGGCAATGAAGTTGGTTTCCTGCAAATCTTTAATAATGGGGTTCGGGTACCGGCCACCAATTTTAAGATCGCTCGCCTCAACGCTCCGAGCGCTCCAAAACCCATTACTGTGTCTTCAGATGGAGTGACTTTCATTGGCGATCGCACCGATGGCAGTTTCAAATTCCAGATAGTAGGAGACTCTCTGAGTGGCGCTACTTTTGACGAACTGCGGTTTTCCACTAAAGCCTACGATAGCCCCACCGCTGCCTACGCCGCCACCTCCTTCAAAAACGATGGTTCCGACTACCTAGTGCGGAACATTGAATATCAAGGGATTTCTAATATTGATACTACTGCTGTGCCTCCGACTTTCTTCTCTTACGGTTCATCTCCCGATCCTATTATTGATGGTGGTTCTGGACAGTTTACGATTAATCGGACTGGCGATACTTCGGTTTCGGCTTCGATCGACTATTTGATTGTTGCCCCTGGTGGTGGTCAACCTGTGAACAACGTAGACTACAACATTAGTCCATTTTCTGTGAATCCTTCGTCCGGCACAGTGAACTTTAATCCCGGTCAAACTAGCGTTAGTCTGACGATTAACAATCTTCCTGGTTTGACTGGTGGGGTGGTGAATTTGGGCTTTGGCCCAGGTTCGATCGGCACCCCGTCATCGACTGCAATTACTCTGCTTTAAGGCTGTTAGTAGGGCGAGAAATCCTTGCTCTACTAATATGTCCCGCAAGCAATTAAATGCTTTGGTAGCGAGGCACAGTAATGGTTTAATATTAAATCAACATAACTTTTCGAGTTAAAAGTATGGACTGTCTTAATTGTCAAAGCGTTTTTTTTGAGTGGAAATTTTACGGGAAACAGCGCTTTAATTGTAAATATTGTAGTCGTCAGGAAGATTGAAAATCCTCAATATAAGCAGGTTCCCCTTCTAAACTAAATCCTTAATTGAGCGGCTGATTTTAGAAAAAACTTATTGAGCCGGAATTGCTAGAGCTACGGGGGTATCCATTCGACAGCTTAATAATTATGTAAATAAAAACTAGGCCTAAATTTCTGGGAAAATTTTGGTGATTAAAAAACCGAAAGGTTCATTGACTTTACAGGTAGATGAAATGTGGTCAATTGTCAAAAACAAGCGAAAAAAGCAATGGATCTGGATAGCTTTCGATCGAAATACCCGTAAAATTGTTGGACTTTATATTGAAGAACGCTCAAAAAAATCTGCGTCCATGCTCTGGCAATCTTTACCTCCTGTCTATAGACAATGTGCTGTTTGTTATACTGATTTTTGGGAATCTTATTCAGAAGTGCTACCTTTTAAAAGACATCGACCTGTAGGTAAAGAATCGGGAAAAACCAGTCATATTGAAAGACTTAATAATACTTTACGGCAGCGAATTTCTCGTTTGCTTCGTAAAACCTTGTCTTTGTCAAAAAAACTGCTTTCACCATATTGGGGCAATTTTTAACTGTGGACCTCACTATAATTTTTGCATAAGAAAACGATATCCTTACTGTGCATGACTACCAACGCTAGTTTATGTAGAGAGCCACAAGCTTGATTATCATTACTATGCAGGACTACCAAAATACTATTGATTATTTTGCCAAACTATAACTGAAAAAAGCTGCAACATGGTTCAGACCTTCGCGGTATCGCCCTCGAAGGCGTTCCAGAGGAACAGGTTAACCCCACCCCGGAAATGGCGACAATTTTGGGTCAAGCTTTTGTGAGTTGGCTGGTGCAAAAAGTCAATAAATCAGTCGCAGAATTAACGATCGCGATCGGGCGCGACAGCCGCCTATCCGGGCCAACCTTAATGCAGCCAGTCATAGCGGGTATCACCTCAGTCGGCAGCCCAGGCTACGACTTTGAAATGGCTTCAACTCCCGCGAAAAGTTTGAGCCTACATGAACAATTTTTAGAGGATGCACAGTATGGCTCAAATACTGTGCTTGCTGCGTAAGTCCTGAATATTGCTATTTCCTTGCTGCAGCATTGGATCTGGGATCTAAAGCGTCTCGCAGCCCGTCGCCCAAAAGATTGAAACCCAGAACAGTCAAGGTAATCAGCAAACCGGGAAACAAAATAGTCCAAGGAGAAGAAAGAGCGTATCCGCCCTTAAAAGCATCAGAAAGCATCGTCCCCAACTCAGGAACCGGCGGCTGTGCGCCCAAACCCAAAAAACCTAAACCGGCAGCTTCTAGTGTCGCCGTACCAGTCGAAAGAGTTGCTTGTACAACTAGAGGCGCGAGACTTCCCGGCAAAATGTGGCGAAAAATAATCCGCAAGTCGCTGGCGCCCAAGGCCTTGACAGCCAAAACAAATTCTTGTTCCCGCAGAGACAGCACCATACTGCGAGTTAAGCGGATGTAAATCGGAATTTGCACGAGGCTGACAGCGATAATTACGCTTTGCAGGCTCGGCCCGGTGACGGTAACAACGCCGATCGCCAGTAAAATCGAAGGAAAAGCTAATAAAATATCGGCCAAAGTGCCGATCGCAATTTCCAGAAACCCCCGAAAATACCCGGCCACCAGCCCCAAAAGCGCTCCCACAATTAAACCCGCACCCACAGAAACCAGACTGACGAGTAAAGATATCCCCAATCCGTGCCACACCCGCACCAACAAATCTCGCCCCAAACCGTCGGTGCCAAACCAATGTTTAGCGCTAGGAGCCACCAAGCGCGACAAATAATCTCGATCGACCGCCGAATCGTAAGGAGAAAGTAGGGGGGCCAACAGTGCCGAGATCATCAGCGCTAAAGTCAAAATTAAGCCGATTTTCCCCGAAGTCGATCGCCAAAATCGTTGAAAAGCTGCTTGTGGAAATACTAAGTTGTTATTCAATCTTCGATTTTCCATCGAATGCTGTCACCAAAAAACAGAGGACTTGGGCAACTATTAGGATAAATTAACGATCGCGATCGCAGAAATACGTTAACAAGACTTCTTCCGGGAGACCAAAAACTCGGTGCGTCCATTACCGTCCATATCAATGGCATTTTTCGCGCCAAATGCCGAATGCCTGAACCCTTCCTTAAAGACCCTTTAAGATATAGAGAACAAGATAAATTTAAAAGCGCAATGACATCCACCCTACTCAAATCCTCCTCCAGATCGCCCCTCAACGCCCCAACAATCCGCCATTTCCCCAACGGCCTCACCGTTATAGCCGAACACTTGCCGGTCGATGCTGTTAACCTCAGCGTGTGGCTCAATTTAGGCTCAGCCGTCGAACCAGACGACATTAACGGCATGGCTCACTTTTTAGAACACATGATTTTTAAGGGAACTCCGAGCATTCCCAGTGGCGAATTTGAGCGCGCGATCGAACAGCGCGGCGCTGTCACCAATGCTGCCACCAGCCAAGACTACACTAACTACTACATCACCACAGCCCCTAAAGATTTTGCCGAACTAGCTCCCCTGCAAGTCGATGTATTGCTCAACGCCAGCATTCCCGACGACGCCTTCGATCGAGAACGGCTGGTAGTGTTAGAAGAAATTAGACGATCGGAAGACAATCCCCGCCGCCGCACCTATCAGCGATCGATGGAATTAGCATTTGAAGTCCTGCCCTACAAGCGACCGGTACTCGGCCCGACTGCGGTAATCGAACAGTTGACAGCCCAACAAATGCGGGATTTCCACAGCAGCAGATATCAGCCAGGGGCCATGACAGCCGTAGCTGTAGGCAATTTGCCAGTCGAGCAACTAATAGAAATTGTCGCAGACAGTTTTGCAGCAAAAAGTACAGCACAAACCAACAAAATAAATGTGCCTGCTGTCGGCAACTTTCACCCAGAATCCCAAATCCCCAACTACGGCCAAGAATCGCCATTTACAGAAACAGTCCGCCGCGAATTTGTAGACTCTGCCCTTCAGCAAGCCCGACTGATCGTGATGTGGCGAGTGCCAGGTTTCATGAAAATGTCCGAAACTTATGCCCTCGACGTTTTGGCGACAATATTGGGTCACGGCCGCACAACTCGCTTGGTTCAGGATTTGCGGGAAGAAAAAGGGCTAGTCTCATCAATTTCGGTCAGCAACATGACTCAGCGACTCGGCGGGGTATTCTCGATTTCCGCTCAACTACCGACAGAAAACTTGGCAGCAGTGGAAGCTGCGATCGTCGAACACATCCGCACTCTCCAAACCGAACTGGTGACAGATGCCGAAATTTCCCGCATCCGCACTCAAGTAGCAAATCGGTTTATCTTTGGTAACGAAACTCCGAGCGATCGAGCAAGTTTGTACGGTTACTATCAGTCGATGGTAGGAGATATCGCTCCCGCCCTCAACTATTCCGCCTGCATCCAAGCTCAGACTGCTGAGGATCTCCGAGAAGCTGCCGTTAAATATCTGTCTCCCGACGCAATGGGTGTTGTGGTAATTCGCCCAGACGAAGCATAAACTTGCATCCGGTCGCGCTTTCAAGAGCAATTCCCTAGTGCTGGTTAGGCATTCGGAAGAAAGAAAACCCACTGGTACCAGGGATTTTTAGCTAGTCAGACGAGAATTCCCACACTATATCGCTTCGATTAGTGTGGGATGACTCGTCGCGTGAATCGAGGATTCCACATTTTCATGCCCTCACAAGCATAGCGGGCGAGCAATGAAGATGTGGATGACGACATCAAAGTACAATAAGTTTTTTATTTACTAGACCAACATTGTTGTTCGGTATAATTATTAATTTGCTTGACATGGTATAGTAGTTTCTGGTATTTTTATTCTCAACAAATGCGTCAAGGTCGTAGCGCAATGAAGATAACATACCAGTATCAGTTCTATCCCGACACCAGTCAAAAGTCAACCCTCAACCAATGGTTAAGAATTTGTCGCTATTGGTACAACAGACAACTAGGCGATCGATTTGATTGGTGGGAGAGGAACCGCACTACTGTGAATGCTTGTCCATTGATAGCTAGTATCTCTGCGCCTCGTGAAAAGCCCAACTATTATTCGCAAAAACAACAATTGCCAGCCCTCAAAAAAGACTTGGTAAAAGTCTTCCACAGTGGCGAGCTATTAGACTTTAAACAGGTAGATTCAACTATCCTACAAGATGTTTCTAAGCGAGTAGACAAAGCCTTTGAGCGATTTGTTGTAGGGGATAGCAAAGGCGGGCGATCGGGTAAACCTCGATTCAAGACTGAAGCGGATTACCGAACGATGACTTTTTCTACGGCTAACAACGACTGGATTAAGTTGGTTCGCAAGAATTGGTTTTATATCCGATTGCCGAAGTTAGGCGTCATAAAAGTTCGGATGCACCGTTCAATCCCCGATGGATTTACCATTAAGCAAATTAGCGTGACTAGAAAGGCTGATGGTTGGTTTATCCAGGTAATGCTTGAAGACTCTTGTGTGCCCCAGTTCACGCTCGACAAAGTTACCCCAAACTGGGAAAACTCAATTGGGTTAGATGCGGTGCTGCATGAAGATGTCTATTTAGCAACGTCGTCAGGCGAGAAGTTACCTTCGTTAAAACCGCTTCGCAAAAACCAAGCTAAGTTAGACCAGATATCAAGGAAGCGGAACAAACGGAAGCGCGGTTCTAAAGCCCGACGGAAATTAGCCCAAAAAGAAGCGAGACAGCACCAAAAAATAGCGCGTTCTCGGCAAGATTTCCACTACAAAACAGCTCACAGACTTGTAAGGTGTGGAGCTAAATTCTTTTTTCATGAGGACTTAAACTTAAAAGGCTTAACGAAACGGAATAAAGTTAAGCAAGCTCATGAGGGTACTTACCTCCCAAACGGTCAATCAGCTAAATCAGGACTAAACAAGTCTTGGTTGGATGCTGCGTTTGGTCAATTTTTCAAGACGCTGGAATACATAGCCGAAAAAGCTGGATCAGCCGTCGTTCCGCAAAAACCGGCTTATACGTCAATGGTTTTGTGCTATCGGAATGAAATTGTTTTCACTAATTGCGGTATGCGAAACTATTGGGACGAGCAACATTCTTTAATGGTCGATCGCGATGTTAACGCCGCGATTAATTTAAAGAAACTGGGGTTGGACATTTTCCCCAGGATAAAAAGCCGTGGCGGGAATCTTTCTGTAGTAGGAACTATAGATGATAGTACCGCGAAGGAAATTTTGCACACCCTTCATCGGGCTGCAAAGAAGCCTACCCCAATGGTGACAGCTTGTGTTGGCGTAGGAGGATGTCACTCTAGGGAAACCGGATTGATCGGCATCGTAATTCTAAAATCTAAAATCTAAAATCTAGAATCGATTGACAGGGGCACGCAAGCATGAAATTACAAAACTTTCTCAACTCAAAAATTAGGTACGATGCCAAAGCAATTGCTGCGGACGACGAACTCAGTGGTCAAATTCAAAGCCGCCTCATTGACCTGGGTTTACTGAAGCCTCCCGTAGATGGAATTTTTGGCCCTCTCTCTACGGCCACCCTCCACCGATTTCAAACTCTGATGAAGTGCGGCGAACCGGGTTTTTTGGGAGCAGTCACAGCCAAAAAGCTGATTGAAACCAAACCAGAGGAGATTCCCACACATCCCCTGATCCTGAAAACGCTCAGAGACACCATTTTAAAATCAAAACCGCTGGCGTCTTCTCAACTTCACGACTCGGAAAAACAAGTAATACCAGCCGGAAAAGAGTTTGAGATTCTGGCTTTTGCTCCGGCTCGCGGTCACATCAGAGTTGCTCTCCGCAACGAGTCTTTCAAAGGTTCAGGAATTTGGTATGTTTTTGGAGCCCACGCTCAAATTACTCAAGAGACCGTTCTGTTTTTTCCCAAACCGAATCCCCCAACTGTCAGGCTCGGCATTCCTTACCTATCGCAACTGGATAACTTGAATAATCCTACAGGTTCTTGCAATGTAACTTCATTAGCGATGTGTATGGACTTTTTAAAGGTGCCACGGCGCAAACAAAGCGGGCAATATGAAGACGAACTCTACGAATATGCGATCGCCAAAGGTTACAGTCGGTGGGACCCCTACGATTTAGCAAAGATTGTTAAGGATTACGGCGCTCAAGATTTCTTTACCGAGAATGCAACTATTGATGACGTTCAAGATTGGCTAGCCAGTGGAAATCCCGCTGTCATCCACGGATACTTCACGTCTTTCGGTCACATTATAGTTGCCTCCGGCTACGACAGCGAGGGATTCTTCGTTCACGATCCCTATGGTGAGTGGTTCCGAAGTGGCTACGATACAAGTGTCAGCGGTGCTTACTTGCACTATACGTACCGCTTAATCCGCAGCCTCTGTATGCCTGACGGGAATTTTTGGGTTCATTTTATCTCAAATCATTGTTAAGAGTCATTAGTCATTAGTCATTAGTCATTAGTCATTAGCTAAAAGATAAGTTGCCTCTGGAATTATTCGGCGATTCAAATCGCTTAAGAGTCAAACGAAGTCCGAGCAGAGGGAGACTAAAGAGTAAAAGGGGTATTAAAGCTTGATTGGGTATTGGCCATATTTTCTCTCACTAATGACTGCTGACTAATGACTAATGATTCTGAATTTTCATGCTCAAATCCAGCCAAGTCGATCGCGTAATCGGAGCACTGGTAGAAATATAGTCAACTCCGGTTTCCGCTACACTTCTAATTGTTTCTAAAGTAACATTGCCGGAAGCTTCAATTTTTACCCGATCGCTCTTTTTGCGAATTATTGCCACAGCCTGCCGCATCAAATCAAAGGACATATTATCTAACATGATAATATCGGCTTTGTGCTGCAAAGCTGTCTCTACCTCAGCCAGAGTTTCGGTTTCGACTTCGATCGTCAGCGGATAGGGGATAGAATTGCGAATTAGGGCGATCGCCTCTGCAATTCCCCCAGCCGCCGCAATGTGATTGTCTTTAATCATCACCGCGTCATCTAATCCCATCCGGTGATTGCAAGCACCGCCCACTTGAGTTGCGTATTTTTCCAACAATCTCAACCCCGGCGTTGTCTTGCGAGTATCCACTAATTGCACGGGCAAATCGGCAATTTTGTCAACATATTTTTGAGTTAAAGTAGCGATGCCGCTCAAACGCATTGCCAAGTTTAAAGCTACTCTTTCTCCCGTTAGCAGCGCATCGAAATTGCCGGAAATCTCGGCGATTACTTCTCCTTTTTCGCACAGTTTCCCTTCTGGTACTTGGGGGATGAAACTGAGGCTGGTGTCTAAAAGTTTAAATGTGCGATCGGCAATTGGCAATCCGGCAATGACTCCAGCTTCTTTGACAATCCATTTAGCAGTACCCTGGATGCTGTTTGCGGGGAATAAAGCCGATGTTGTGCGATCGCCCCTACCGATATCTTCTAGTAGCCAGTTGTGCAATAGGGAGTCTAAAACTATCCAAGGCGGTAATATTGCTGTCATGTTTTTGTTGGTTGTTATATCAAGTTTAGGGCGATCGGTGGGACGCAGAAACCGGGTTTTTTACGAAAACACTGGATTAGAGGCTTTAACGCTGGTAAAAAACCCGGTTTCTTTGGTATTTATGCGTAAGTCATAAGCCAGATTTGGGATGATATCTATTAGGAACGATAGTCGATCGGGTAATTTTAGGCAAGTTGCAAAATAATCTGGCCACGCGGATGTCCTTGTTAGCTTAATTACAGTTTGCTCAACAGGCGCCGTTTTGTAGTCAATCACCTGTTGACAAAGTTGGGTGTCGGTGATTTAATAGAGTGAGTTTGCTTTGTCGCAAGGAAAATTGGCGCCAAAGAAACAAGCTCATCTGATTTATGAGCAAGCAGAGGCTTTGGGGTGGGCCACTAGGGCTAAGGGTAAGTTTGCTAGTAAATTTGGAAGTAACGAACTTGATAAATTAGAGTTCGGATGTGATTATTTCGCCTAAAAACTGCATTCAAGCTACAAATACTCAGTTATGACTCACCTAAATATTTCTCCTCTCAACCGTCGCTCTTTTCTTAGTTATGTTGCTTTAGGTACTTTGGGTTTATTGACAAAAGACTTGCTTGATCCAGCTAGCGCTATGGCTGATAGCGAGGGATTAGGCAAAAATTTCTCTACCTTGGAGAACTATCATATTTTTGTTCCTTATACCACAGCCCGAGTAGGAGGAAAGCAAACTTTTACTTTGCGATCGGGAGAACCTTGTCAGGTAGCAATTCCCTCCAAAGCTCAAGATAGCCAAGAGATTACCATCAAAGGGCGGGGCCAAGAGGGTAAAGATATTACTGTAGTTTTGCATACCTTATACGATAGACAACTTAGAATAGCCGATCAAGTTTATCAAGAAATTGACTAAAATACGCAATTTCTCAAAGAAGCAAGCAAAGCTAAATGCAAATTTGTTTATGAGCAAATCGAGGATGGTGAGTATATTAACGATGTGATTGCCTTGGATTTTCTTGATTATGTGATAGGCTCCTCAAAGCTAGACAACAAAATTAAAGAGCGTTACGAAATCGCCAGTAACAATTCGCGCTTACTCGGAACTGAGCAAGCCATTGAAATGGCATTAACTCAATCTAAACTAACTGAGGCAGAAAAGAAACTAATTAGAGGAACTTTTGCCTCCGTCCGTGCCAGCGAACCGGTTCCTGACTTTAAGGCTCTCACAGAGATTGACTCAATTGTTGCCGCGTCGGCACTGCCTTTAGAAATCAAAGAATACTACCTTTCAGCCAGTACCAAGATAGCAGCCTTAACAGTGGACTTCATTATTGTTGTAAAACTGATCAAGGACAACCAAAAATTAACTCCCGCTCAACAGGAAAAGTACCGGGAGCATCCCGATTTTGCAAAAACATTAAACTGCAAATTCACCATTCAAGTAAGCACAACGCAGTTGTAACATTTGAGAAACACTTTCAGATTTCCACTGCGCCCCGGAAAT
>JACJNV010000096.1 GCA_014695175.1 Microcoleus sp. FACHB-DQ6
GCTAAATCTATGCTTTGAAGTACCATCGCCAGTTCGTGATATCCGTCGGGGCGATCGCCTATGATTTCCAGATACAGATTGATTTTTGCTGAAGCTAGTAGAGAATATGAACGCATAGGTGATTAAGCCGCAGGTGAAAGAAACCCCTGGTTGAAATTAATTGACACCAGTCCGAGTCCATTTTCTCACAACTCAAAGGAAATATTATGCAGGAAATGTGGAAAACTTTTTTTAGTTCCGGGTCATTTATTCCTCACGGTCACTGCTATCTCTGGCAGACCAAGTTAGTCTGGCTTCACGTTGCCTCAGATTCGATCATTGCACTGGCGTATTTTTCTATCCCGATTACACTGATTTATTTTATTTCCAAACGCGAAGATTTGCCCTTTGACTGGATATTTGCCATGTTTGGAGGCTTTATCGTCGCCTGCGGGATCACTCACATATTTGAAGTCTGGACGCTTTGGCATCCTACCTATTGGCTTTCAGGAACAATGAAAGCAATTACTGCCGTTATTTCATTTGCTACAGCCATACTTTTGGTAGACTTAATTCCTCAAGCCCTAGCGCTTCCTAGTCCCGCACAGTTAGAATTCGCCAACAGACTCCTACAATCTGAAATTGTCGATCGCCAATTAGCAGAAGCTGCACTACAAAAAGCTAAAGAACAATTAGAAATTCGAGTTGAGGAACGCACGGCAGAGTTAAATTGTAAAACTCAACAGTTAGAATTTGCCAACCGACTCCTAGCATCTGAAATTGTCGAGCGCCAATTAGCAGAAGCGGCACTACAAAAAGCTAAAGAAGAATTAGAAATTCGAGTTGAAGAACGCACGGCAGAGTTAAATTCTCAAGCTCAACAGCTCAACCAAGCCTTGTGTGAATTGCAGCAGGCTCAATCAAAGCTAATTCACAGCGAAAAAATGTCATCTTTGGGGCAATTAGTTGCTGGGGTTGCTCATGAAATCAACAATCCGATTAACTTTATTTACGGCAATCTTACTCACACCCGCGAGTATGCCCATAGTTTGCTAGAAGTGGTGAATATCTATCAAGAGCAGTATCCGAATCCCCTACCCACAGTTCAAGAAAAAATAAAGTCTATAGATTTAGACTTTATCATCTCTGACCTGCCAAAAATATTAATTTCTATGAAAAACGGCGCTGAGCGCATTTTTGGTATTGTCAAGTCGCTGCGAATTTTTTCTCGCCATGACGAAGCAGAAATGAAATTAGCCGACATTCACGAAGGAATTGACAGCACACTGATGATTTTGCAAAGCAGATTGAATGCTAAGCCAGGTTTGTGGAGCATTCAAGTTATCAAAGAATATGGCAATTTACCGAAAATAGAGTGCTATCCCGGACAGCTAAATCAAGTATTTATGAATATCATCGCTAATGCTATTGATGCTTTAGAAGACGACAGCCGCAGCGAGTCGATTGCAGCCAATGAAGCTAATCCCCGCCTCATCAAAATTTCTACCAAACTTTTAGACAGTGAAGTGGTAGAAATCCGAATTAGCAACAACGGCCCAGAAATAACAGAATCGGTTAGGAAGCAGTTATTTAATCCATTTTTTACCACTAAACCAGTAGGTAAAGGCACGGGATTGGGTTTATCTATCGGCTATCAAATTATCACAGCAAGACATAAAGGCGAATTGCAGTGTATTTCTGCACCGGGGAAAGGTGCGGAATTTATTATTAAAATCCCGATTAACCTGCAATAAACCTTTAAAAATCCACAACAAACCTAAATTCAACTATTTGTAGTCACGCCGAAGAGTCCTTATTTATAAAAAAACCGAAGATCCAGATTACCGAATTATTAAAGAAGTCTGGTATCTAACAGAAGCGTTAACTTCAAACATCGCACATAAGATTATTACTCAAATTTACCCATTGCTCCACGCTTAAATCTTCAGCGCGAGATTGAGGATTTATCTGTAACTCTTCTAACAATTGAACGAGTTTATCTAAATCCACAGCCCCTTTCAAATTATTTCGCAGCATCTTGCGCTTGCTACCAAATCCCAACTTAACTAAAGTCTCCAAATAGCGCGGATTAACCGCCGCAGTTTCTATCTGTCTGGGAAGCAGCCGCACCACGGCAGAATCGACTTTTGGCGGCGGAAAAAAATCTTTAGACGGCACATCGCAAATTAACTCGCATTCTGCTAAATACTGCACCCGCACCGACAAAGCGCCAAAAGCTGTCGAACCCGGTTTAGCGTAAAGCCTTTGAGCCACTTCTTTCTGCACTAACAGCACGATCGCATCGAAGGGTTTAGCAGCAGGCACAGATATCGTTCCCAGCAGTTTTTGCAGGATCGGGCCGGTAATATTATAAGGAATATTGGCAACAACTTTATTGGGATTTTGGAATTTGGGAAAAGCCGTTAGTTCAGCCTCTAAGTCCATTTCCAGGATGTCGCCTTGCAGCAGTAAAAAATTGTCGGTTTTGCCGAGTTGTTTGGCTAGCTTGAGACACAAATCTCGATCGATCTCCACAGCAATAACAGACTCAGCCGCACGCAGCAAACGCCGAGTCAAAATCCCCGTACCCGGCCCAATTTCGAGGACGCGATCGCCATCCAAAGAAGCCGCTTTCACAATCTTATCTAAGGCTTTCTCGCTTTTGAGCCAATGTTGAGCAAACTGTTTCCGGGGTCTGGTCGATCGCATTTTTTGAATTCTTGGAGAAATCTTAGCCTGTCATTCTATCACAGCTCTATATCTTTTCCTAACCTACGGTCATGTTTATTTTTGTTAACATGGTTTGAATTAACCAAAAAACTTGGGCACTATAAAAGGATAAACTATAAAAAATAAATTAATTCCCAATTACCAATTCCCCAAAAATGCAATTCCAACGAGTATTTGGTACATTACCCCAAACCACAGCCAGCGCCCCCGGAAGAGTAAACCTGCTGGGCGAACACACAGACTACAACGATGGATTTGTACTTCCAACTGCGATTCCCCAGTGCACAACAGTAGAAATCGGCTTCAGCAGCGACGCTCTACACCATTTTTATTCAGCAGAATATGACGAACTCATAAATTATTCAGACGAGGATACCATACCGCAACAATTCGTCAGTTATATCTGTGGCTGCCTGAGACTTTTAGAAAAAGAAGGATACAAAGTACCGCCAATAAATCTCTACATTACCTCGAGTGTGCCGATCGGAGCCGGTTTGTCCAGCAGCGCCGCTTTAGAAATAGCAACCCTCAGAGGACTGCGCGCGCTGCTGGATCTCCCCCTAGATGACGTGCGGCTAGCTCAAATCGGACAGCAAGCCGAAATCCAGTATGCCGGCTTGAACTGTGGCATCATGGATCAAATGGCGTCGAGTTTAGCAGATACCAACACCATGCTATTTATCGACACCCGCAGCCTGGAATGCCGCGCGATACCTTTTCCCCCAAGCACAGAAATTTTAATCATTGACAGTGGGGAAAGCCACAAACTAGCAGCAGGAAGCGGCTACAACCAGCGGCGCGCCGAGTGCGAGGAATCCGCGCGGATATTGGGAGTTAAGGCTCTCAGGGATATCGCCGATCCGCAAGCAGTGGAAGTATTGCCCGAACCCCTCCGGAGGCGAGCGCGCCATGTCGTTACCGAAAACAACCGCGTGCTCGAAGCGGTAAAATCTTTGCCAGCAGAACGTTTTGGCGAGTTAATGAATGCTTCCCACGCCAGTCAGCGCGACGACTACGAAGTTTCGGTGCCGGCAGTAGACGCGCTGGCGGCAATCTTGCAGTCAATCCCCGGAGTCTTTGGCGCAAGGCTGACGGGCGGAGGTTTTGGGGGTGCTTGCGTAGCGCTGGTTGAGGGTGGGAAAGCGGGTGTTATCGCATCAGAGGCGATCGATCGCTACCAGCGCACCGGTTATACCGGTCGCGTTTTAGTTCCAGAAGTTAAAGTTAATTCTTAATTCCAGAACTATCTCCCGACAGGGAAGGCCACCGCACAGTCACGATTACCGAATCCTCCTCGGCCGACCAATAATGAGGCACTCCCGGCTGCCAGAGAGCATAATCTCCTTCGCGAGAAAGCAAGATTTCTTGCTCTGGAAATTGCAGGCGAAACCGTCCTTTTACCAGGATAGAAAGCGTCGTGGCTGCCGCATTTACCGCCCACTGAGTCCTACAATCTCCGGCGGGGTGAGTGCCCCATTTTACCTCTAAAACAGAAGTCGATCGCGGGTCATCTTCAGGCGTCATAAAGTGACCCGCAAACCAACCGCCGCGACTTGCACCTTCAGCGCCCGCATTTCCGAAAACCACTTGAGATGACATCAGCTAATCAGGTAAACAACAAATAGCTTGAGAGCACCAACTCTACGTTTTGTACTCAAGGACATCCCGCTCGATCGCTCGTGCCCTAGGGACACTCCAAGAGTCCATAGGTGTCAACTTAACGTACAACCGATAGTCCGACAGGGGTTGAAACCCCTGCCTCAAAGCTAAAGTCGTCTGAAGACGACTAATGAGTTTTTCAGTTTTCTTTGAGAGGACTTTCGCTATGAGACAGGGAATTCATTTCCTGGCGGACTAACGGGTGGGCGGGAGGACTGGTGGACAAAAAGCTTAAGTTGAACACCTATGGGCTTGTCCTAAGTCCCTACACTGGCCGTGTCCCTACAAGGGCTTACCACCAAAAGTGCGATACTTACTTGCGACCCGAAGGTTGACCTTCCGTGGTAGCTATTTCCCCAGCTTCCATCAACTGCTTAAAGCGACGCAAATCATTGGCAATTTGCTGTTCGGGAGCTTCGCCAAATAGTTTAGCAGCACCAGCACCAATTGCACCGCCCGGAGGGTTGTATTCGATGACAACTTTTACCTCTGTACCGCGTCCTGCAGATGCCGGTTGAAAGCGTACAAAACCTGAATTGTCAACATCAGCCCCTTCAACAGACGCCCAAGCAATTAAGCGATTTTCTTCTTCGCCGACAATCTCTGCATCCCATTCCACACTATTGCCCATCGGCGCGCTGGCAATCCAGTGAGAACGTTTTTCATCGATGACCGTAACGTGTTTGAGATGCTTCATAAACCGAGGCAAATTTTCAAAATTGCGCCATAAACGGTACAATTCATCAGCCGGTTTGTCGATCGTCACCGTCTTTTCAACTTTAATGCTTTGATTCGGATCGGCAGCAGACTGCAAACCCTCCACAACCCCCAGACCACGGGCCGCTAAACCACCGCCCGCAACCGCCAGCAAAGTACCTCGCAAAGAACGCTGCGACAAACCAAAAAGCACCAGCGCCCCGCCACCTATTAAAGATGCCCAGCGTTCGGTATCGCCGCTGCTACTTTGGTTTTGTTTGTCGGAATTTGTCATTGAACTAGATTCCATTGGTTTAAACCTCGTAAATTAATAGCGAAAAATAGCAGCTAAAGGCGCCTCGTCCGGCACTTTTTCCGGGGGCACCGCGTAAACAGTTCCCCCGTTGAGAATAGTTTGAATTGCTGCCGCATTCAACAAATCTTCATCGCCCAATTCTGCATCTGGGTGGATTTGCACCGCGTTCGTATCGGGATTAAAAGTACCCCACTGCTGAACGCCAAGAGCAACAAACAGTCGATCGACCCGTCCAAAATAAGCAGCCGAAACAGCTTCTTTCAAATCAGCAGAAATTTTATCGCTTCCTGTCAGATCGCGGTATTGTGCGATCGCCTCTGACTGAGCCTGCAAAAACAAAGGTTCCACAAGCGGCAAAGCTTCGGCCCGCAACTCTTCCGGCTTGAGAAGTTTCTGATTGCCTGTAATTCCTTCTTCAACTAAATGCGGGTAGGTATTGGCTTCTCGGTAAAGCGGGAACAAATACTCAACTCCAGCTAACACTAAAGGAGCTTTTTTATTGTGCAAATATTTGTGCAGCGCCCCATCAATTATGTGGAAATACTGCAATATTTCCTGCTGGGGCTCATCTCGATCCGGACTTCCTTGGCCGTGAACACTTCCCGGATGCTGAGCAGGATTATTAGTGCCTCCTTTTGAAGTAGCAATCCGAAACTGACCATCTTTAGCAGTCGGGTCATATTGCAGAGCCTCCTCAAGGCTTTTCGGCAAGTTTTCAACTTCAACTTCCCGAGCACTGTAAGCCGTACACTCAATCAGCCTCACTTCCTTTTTACTGAGAGCTAAAACATAAAATAAATTATCTCCTGTCAGCAGAGGCATCAGCGGTTTGACGTGAAAATTGTCGCTTACAACAACTAATTCCTCAAAATTCACCGGACAGCTATAGTAGCGGAAAAATCCCGAACCCACAAAAATCGCCAGCAGGTTGCTTTGATTTTCCCAAAAGTTTTCCCGGTCAATTTCTGCTCGGACTGGATCTAGCAATTCCCCAGCTTCTTTTTTGTCAAATCCGTACTCTACTATTTTGTCTTCAGCCTCTCTGATTAAATTTTTGAACCGAACCGGATTTTGTTGAATTTCTGTTCCTTGAGCGACTGGCATATAAATTGATACGCACAATCCCGGAGATTGTTGTACCAGTGCTTTGAGTTCCTGTACAGAGATTAAGTTCACCGCTGAAACTCCTTTTGTAAGAAGGGGTTGTGTAATGAAAACAACCGATTCTTTAAAATGTATCTCTCCTGACGCGGCTCCTGCGTCTGCCTAAAGTAAGGATCGGCTGCTGTAGAGCCTTTCATCCCCGAACTAAAACGGGGTTTGCAGCCGCTGTTCCAATCGAACTGCTTATCACCTAAGATAGACGCCGCTAACTCGGCGGCTACTTTACCATAATTTAGTTTAGTCGGGTTCCACTACTGGTTATATCTGATGAAAACAAAAATGTTTCTGGGGTTGCTGTGGGCAACATTTATTGCCTACACCTTGCTGCTAGCTCCTCTCGATCGGCCCGGAACGCTAACAGTTATTGAAAAAATGCTCAAGTTGCAGCTAGAAGGAATCAACCCCTACCTTGTCACTATATTCGCTCTCATGGGAGTGTGGCCGATGGTCTACGCTTGCCTCCTATTCATTGATGAGAGAACCCAAAATATATCTGCTTGGCCTGCTTTCCTCGCTTCCAACGGCGCCGGTATCATCGGCTTAATTCCCTACTTACTCCTCCGCCAGCCCCAGCCACAATTTTCCGGCCCCAAAGATATGTGGATCAAAATATCAGACTCCCGCTGGACAGGCATTGTACTGTTACTAACTACTATCTGGCTGTTAGCTTGGGCTTGGTTAAATGGAGATTGGGGAGATTATGTCAGGCAGTGGCACTCAATTCCTTTTGTGCATTTAATAACTTGGGATTGTTGCTTGATGGCTGTAATATTTCCCTCACTTTTGGGAGACGACATGGCACGCCGCGGACTCGCGGACGATCGCATTTTTTGGGCAGTGTCTCTAGTTCCGCTGTTAGGGCCGCTAGTTTATCTTTGTCTGCGCCCCCCTCTGCCAGAATCTGCAACAGAAATCGCCACTTTCCCACTGACAGCCAGAAATTGAAACATTGAAAAATTTGGTAGTGTTCAAGATGTAATGAATATTCAAGCCGCAACGGGATTAACAAACGCTCAAAAAGCGAGATTGAAAGCGTTAGGGGCGATCGCGTAGTCTGGGTGTACCGTGGAGAAAGATTTTAATTGTCCTGAAAATCTCGATCGCCACTTATGAGGTCATTCTATGGAGCCAAATGATACATCGGCCCGCTACGACCGAATTGCCCAATGGTGGCAAACTGAGCATCGAGATTCAACTTACGGGATTGCCCAATTAGAACGGGCGATCGAATTTACTTCTAAGCAGCACGCAGCACTTGATGTCGGGTGTGGAAGCAGCGGACGTTTCATTAACAGTTTATCCAGGCATGGATTTCAGCCTGAAGGACTTGATATTTCTAGGGAAATGATCGATTTAGCCCAGCGGCTACATCCAGAAATCACGTTTTACCGGGAAGACATTTGTGATTGGCTGCCGCCGAAACTTTACAGCCTGATTGCAGCGTGGGATAGCACGTTTCATCTGCCAATAAACAAGCAAGCGCCTGTGATACAAAAGCTATGCGATGCGCTTGAACCCAATGGAGTGATCCTGTTCACTTGTGGTGGCGGACATACAAGCAGCGAGGTTTCGGGAGCATTTCAAGGTCAAGACTTTGATTACAGCACTTTGGGTGTAGATACTTTTCTGCAAATTCTGGTTGAGCATCATTGCACCTGCCGCCATCTCGAATATGACCAGTATCCTGAAAATCATGTTTATATAATTGCCCAAAAGACCTAATTTATCATTCGCACGATTAAGCTGTGGGATGTCGCCACCGGACGCTGTAACCGAACGCTGATGGGCGATCGGCTGTATGAAGGTATGAATATTCAAGGGGCAACGGGATTGAGGAATGCTCAGAAATCGACATTGAAAGCGTTAGGGGCGTTGGTGTAACGTGTGCCGCGATTAGGGCGATCGCGTTAAGCTGTTCTACATTTAAACTGTGTGTCAAAAATCAATAAAACTCTTGTGGGACGGGCTTCTAGCCTGTCCCGAATTTCCAATTAAAATGCGTAACAGCTTAACTCAGCGCTTAACTTGCGGATCTTGAGTGGTGAAATTTGGTAAGATTTTGCAAACTGAGTTCATGTCGCAACAGCTTACGCCATAATAAGCCATTTAGAGGAAATAGAGGTTTCGCTTTTAATAAGGAAGCACATTTAATTGGTAAAACTCAAGGCTTTCTGATTCTTGACTCCATTCGGCAATTCATCATTCACCCATAACCCAAATAGGAGAAATACCTCATGTCTACATTCAAATACAACCGTCTAGACAAGAATAATGCTGCGGTTTTGCTGGTCGATCACCAAACTGGACTGTTTTCACTTGTGCGTGATATTGGTGCCGCCGACTTCAAAAATAATGTGCTGGCGCTGGCAAGTGCAGCCAAGTTTTTCAACCTGCCTACAATTTTGACAACTAGCTTTGAGCAAGGCCCCAATGGAGTCCTCATCCCTGAACTGAAGGAGAAATTTCCAGATGCTCCCTTTATTCCGCGTCCCGGACAAATCAACGCTTGGGACAACGAGGACTTTGTTAAAGCAGTAGAAGCAACAGGTAAAAAGCAATTGATTATTGCCGGAATTGTCACTGATGTATGTGTTACTTTTTGTGCGCTTTCGGCATTAGAGGCAGGTTATGAGGTTTTTGTTGTCACCGATGCCTCTGGAACCTTTGATGAAGCCTGTCGCTATGCAGCTTGGGATCGAATGTCTCGTGCTGGAGTTCAGTTGGTCAATTGGTTTAGCGTTGTGTGTGAATTGCACCGTGACTGGCGCAACGATATTGAAGGATTGGGTAGTCTGTTAGCAGAGTTTATTCCTGACTACAAAAACCTGATGACCAGCTATGCAGCAACGGCTAAGGCTGGATCTCCCAGTAAGTAGTGAGAAAGCGCCTACTTTATTTAGCTCGTGTGTAACTGAGTTAATATTGTCATCGCTAGGTTATGAATTTTACGTGGAACGTAGCGGTGACAACTACTTGGTTGTAAGTCACGTTGAGGGTGTTTTTAATAACTCTTATCAATGATTGTAAGTCTTTTTATAGTCATTTATTCTCAGACCAAACCTTGGCGGTCGCATTCGTTAATCTCCCTTCTGTTTCAAGAATTGCTGGCGAAAATTGCCGAGCAATTTGGTGTCTCTAGGGTAGTTGTTCAGAATAAAAATTTTCTCTTAGTTAATTCTCTAAATTCTATGTTGGAAGAACCGTTGGCGAGCAATACCAGTGAAGAAAACTATCTAGTCACCACTGTGATCTCTCATGTAGTGAAACCGGGGCGCGAGCAAGGTTACGAAGCATGGTTTCATGGCATCGCCGCAGATGCACGAAAATTCAAGGGACATCTGGGTGTCAGCACTATTCGACCCCAGCATCACGCCCATCCTGAGTACGTTGTGATTCTCAAATTCGATTGCTACGACAATCTTAAAGCCTGGCTAGAATCTGATGTTCGGCGAGAGTGGATTGAGCGATTGCAGCCCTTGATTGAAAGGCCAGAAGATATTCAAACCCTGACCGGATTGGAAACCTGGTTTACGCTGCCCAATAAATCGATGAAGGCTCCACCCCCTCGCTACAAAATGGCCTTAGTTACATGGTTGGGAGTGTTTTGTACGATTTCTATTCTCAATCGTTTGCTTGTACCGCTACTATCTGGGCTTCCTGCGTTGCTCACATCTCTCACGATCACAGGTCTGACTGTTATCCTGCTCACCTATTTGATCATGCCGCGCTTAACACAAATATTTCGCAAATGGCTATATCCCATTCCATAAATTGACATCCTCACGCCCGCTAAAGCCACGGTGATTCCAAGAATCACTTCTTAGATCTTTCTGCTTCATAGCAACTGCCATCAGACTTATGTCTATCCGGTCTTACGTTGGGTCCACAGACTTTCTTTAACCGCAAGAGAAAGCGGCGAGAATATTCAAAGCTGCATTCACATCCCGATCGTGGTGAGTGCCACATTTAGGGCAATCCCATTCCCGAATATTGAGTGGCAGCTTTTCCACGATGTGCCCACATTCCCCACATCGTTTAGAACGAGGACTAGAAAGCCTCATTCAGCAAGGAGAATCTGTGAGTGAGATTGCTTGTTTTACCAGCTTCTAGATTGCTCGTTTAGATGCAGTTATTCATCCACTTCTATAAAAAATTAAAATTAGGGGTGAGTGCTTTTCACTTACCCCTGCCATTTTTGGTCTGCCTTTTAACCTACCGATTGTAGCAATCAGTCGCCACAGAAGCGACGCAATTGCTCCTAAAAATACTTGTCGATGTGGAGGGTCAAAATCGCGAATACTCCCAGCAAATGACCGGCGCTCATGCAAGCCAGAAATGCCGGTACGCTAACATTGTTGAACAAAGACGGGAAGGGCAAAGGCATTTTCGGCCCGACGTGGGGATACCAAATTCGGCGGCTGAGAACTAGCAAGGCTAAGATATTGCAAAGAAACATCACCAGAGGCTTTTGCCAATTTCCTGATGCTGTGTCAGTCACAGTCGATGCTACTACTGCCAGTAAATTTGAGTTAATCATGGTTGATGCTCCTATTTTTCATAAACTATCAGAAATGCTCGATGAGATTTCTTTCCACCAATATAATAGCAGGAGCGATCGCCTTTACGTAATAAATATCTGTTGCTGTCAATCTTCACCGCGCCAGCGACATCGCCCCCACCCGTAATCATCGAATCACAGCAAGAAGTCTCTTAATGCCATTCAAAAGTAACGAAAGATACAAAGGGACAAAACCATACTCGCTGCCATTTGTAACTTTTAGCCTGTCTGGCAGTGGCGGCATTTACTCACGCTGCCAGACAGGACAGACAGCTACTCATTACTGAGCAATGTAGGTAGGCAGAAAGTGAAGGATGTCACGCAGAACGCTATATCCAGCGGCGTCCCACAGCAAATAAGCTAAGAAACCAATCATCGCTAAGCGACCGTTCCAAAGTTCTGCTTGCGGGTTGAAGCCAAACAGAAAGGCATTCCGATCTTTACCGTTGTAAGCATTAGCCGTAGGAGGCACGTTAGTAGGACGAGTTTCCATGTTTTTACATTCCTTAACAATGTTCGCTTCTCATGGTAGCGACCTAATTTCTGCTTTGCTATCTGTCTCTAGGCCCAAGATACACACAAGTCTAAAGGAGGATTTTGAAACAAAAAATAAAGTGTTAAGTTTTGTTGCGCGAAATTTTTCAGCGATCGCCTGTATCTGTAAATACTAAATACAACTGCAAGTTGAGGTGGCCGCTGTGAAAGGCTCGATCGCAGCCTCGCGACAAACAACGGCGTTGGTGACTCGACAAGGCTGAATCCGCGCTCTGCTAGAGGCAAGAAAATTTAGTAAATTTCAACTTAAAACCCGAACACGATCGCCCTTGAGTTTACTAAAATAGGAGATAAACAGATCATCGGGAGAAAGAGTTATCGAAACCATCTACGGCAATCTTCAAGGTTTAAAGTCCAGCCAGCTCAAGCAACTCGAAAAGCTTTACCACCAGCGACTACCGGGCGATCGCATCACCACTGCAGAATTCGCCCAGCGCGTCGCCGCCATCAGCACGGAAATAGACAAACCAATCTGCACCTACATCAACCGCCGCGGACAAGTAATTCGCGTCGGCGTGGGTACACCCCGCCAAACGCAGATTGCGCCCTTAGAATTGCCCCGCTACGGGGGAGGTCGCCTCAGCGGCATTCGCTGCATCGCCACCCACCTGAAGCCAGAAACCCCAAGCGAAGCAGCCCTCACAGCAATGGCAATTCAGCGCCTCGACGCCCTCGTTTGGCTGACACTGAGCGGCGGAGGATTTCAGCGTCGCGGCGGCGGTGCGACTGGTTACATCCAAGAAACTTATCTCGCTCACTTGATACCCCAGGGAGACCAGCCAAATTTTGAGTTCTCTGTTTTGAGCGCTCAGTTAGAACCAGATTCAACTGATGAAATAGAAGAGCCTTCAATTCAAAAGTCACTAATCAAAACTCAACACTTTCCCTGGAAAATATCAGAACCGCTGAATTTGGACGAACTCGCCGACCAAGACTTTCTGGATTTGGTGGAAGGACTCGAAGCAGAGTTTGAAGCAGAGTTTGTCGCTAAGCAGGTCGATGCAGACCAAGACAAAGTGCTGTTGGTAGGTGTAATGACTCAGCACATGACTCAGTTGGAGTTTGAGGACGGGCTCGCAGAAATCACGCGGCTGGTTGAAAGCGCCGGGGGTCAGGTACTGCAAACAGTGCGCCAAAAACGATCGCGCCCCAATCCGCAGACAGTCGTCGGCGAAGGCAAAGTTCAGGAAATTTCCCTCGCAGCTCAAACGGTTAGCGCTAACCTCGTGGTATTCGATCGCGACCTGACCCCCGCACAAATACGGAACTTGGAAACTCAGATAGGTATCCGCGTAGTCGATCGAACAGAGGTAATTCTCGACATCTTTGCCCAAAGAGCTCGAACGAGCGAGGGTAAATTACAAGTCGAACTCGCTCAGCTAGAGTACGCCCTGCCCCGGCTCAGAGGTCGCGGTCAGGCAATGTCGAGACAGGGTGGCGGCATCGGTACCAGAGGCCCAGGGGAAACCAAACTAGAAACCGAACGGCGGACGATCGCCAAACGCATTTCTCGATTGCAGCAAGAAGTAAATCAACTGCTGGCCCACCGCTTCCGGCTGCGGCAGAACCGCCATCATCACGAGGTACCCTCAGTGGCGATCGTCGGCTACACCAACGCTGGTAAATCGACCCTGCTCAACCTGCTCACGAATTCCGAGGTCTATGCCGCCGACCAGTTATTTGCCACCCTCGATCCCACAACTCGACGGTTAACCATTCCCGGCGTCACCGGGGAACCCCTGTCGCTCGTCCTCACAGATACAGTGGGCTTTATTCGCGAACTGCCCCCCGCCTTGATCGACGCTTTCCGGGCTACCCTCGAAGAAGTCACTGACGCCGATGCTTTGCTGCACCTTGTCGATCTCTCCCATCCGGCGTGGCAGAGCCAAATTCGATCCGTCATGAATATTTTGACAGATATGCCCGTCACTCCCGGGCCAGCCCTTGTAGTTTTTAACAAAATAGATGCCGTAGATGGAGATACTCTCGCCCTCGCCCGGGAAGAATTTCCTCAAGCAGTATTTATTTCTGCCGCCAAAGGTTTGGGGATGGAAACTCTCCGCGACAGATTAGCTCAGCTCATTCAATACGCCCTCTACCCTCGGTAAATACTGAAATATTTCTTTTGGGTAGTTGACATGGGGGAATATACGTACATATACTGAGGACAGATCTAGTCGAACTATGAGATTATAAAAGAGTAGTCAGATTGTGCATTGCAAAGTACAATACAGCATCTCTATTTTGCGATCGGTTAAATAAATAATTTCCGGAGGCCCCGGTCAAGGTAAAAACACTCTTTGTTAATGGCTGTAACGGCTATTGGTTCAGAGGTTGCAAAAAGATGTTGCTTCACTCTGGCCCAACCACGGTACGCGACGTAAAGGTGAAAGAGAATAATATTATTATTATTAAAGTGTTTGGGCACTCACCTCAAGCGCTATACTATCTTTTACAACAGACGTCCGCCAGAGAATACATCCATTTATTGTAAGAACTCTAAAATCCTTGCCCGTCGTACAGCGCTAATCTCTAGGACTATTTCTATTTTTCGATTTTACCACTGTTTAACTAAATAGTTATGTGTACGCCACTGGCAAAACTAGCAATTGGACTCTCTGCCACAATGGCAACAGCGTTTTACTATCTAGCTGCCGCCCCTCCGGCTTCAGCACAAGTAGATGTGTGTGGGCCTGGAAATTATTCTCCTGCCTGTAGCTCCCCGCCGCCATCAACAGCAACGGCACCCGACCCGCCATTGGCGACCCAGCCGAGCTTGCCCGAAATATACCCAAGCACACCTTCGAGAAACTCAACTTCTATTCCTGAACCGGGTACTGCGATCGCAGTCCTACTGACAGGTGCAGGCATGATCTGTTCGTGCAGAAAGCGAAACAAGCAGGTTGGTCCGCAGCGCTAGGCAGGCTGAGGACCAACCTGTTTGCCTTCCCAATGTCTCCATTTATTTAAGCATGGGTATTTGTTTACTTAATATATAAAATAATAAAAAGTTGTATAAAAAATAACTTCACACCTAGCTTGTGCGCTGCAAATAGAGCCGGATGTTGAAGGAAGAAAACTATAGCGACTTCAGTCAGGGTAAAAAGAAGAAGCAAGAAGGCCAATTCACTTCCCGGCAAGGGTTCCAGCAATGAATAACTTCCGGTGCCAAAGATAAGGTTGCTATATATAATAAAAATTAAAAAATAAAAATAAAAATAAAAATAAAAATTAAGATTGGTTAAGATCAATCCTTCCGACAGTTTTTGAGAGTCAACCGTCTAATAAGGGTTTCAAGGCTCCAAGGCAAGTTCGCTACCACAGAAAAATCAAGGGTTTCAGCCTAGGAACTAAAAACAGTCCGCACTAGGGTTAAGATTACAATTAAAAAATATTGTTATTGCTTGAGCGTCCATGACCCCTAAAGTAGAAATTTACACTTGGAGAACCTGCCCGTTTTGCGTTCGTGCCAAAGCACTGCTAAAGCGAAAAGGGATTGATTTTACAGAGTACGCGATCGACGGAGATGAAGCAGCACGGGCTCAAATGAGCGATCGAGCCAACGGAGGCCGTACCCTGCCACAAATTTTCATTAACGACCAACACATAGGTGGCTGCGACGACATCCACAAACTTGATGCTCTAGGCCAGCTAGACCCGCTGCTAGCAGCAAAATGAGGCATTCCTTGTCGAATTTTCAGTTAGCCCTAATTTTCCTGCGACCAATTCTTAATTTTAACTGACAATGAAATTTGCATTCATCATCGATCCCCTCGCGCGACTAATTCCAGGACACGATACCAGCGTAGCGCTGATGGAAGCCGCTCAAGAGTTGGGTCACGAAGTCTGGGCGACTCAAGCCAACGAACTAAGCGTCATCGACGGCAAAACCTGGGCAATGCTGAGTCGGGTAGCCCTCACCCCAGTCAAACTGGTAGATGGACGCTGGGAGGCTGCTGAGGCTTGGTATGAGGTGGAACAGCCTACTTTGCAGCCTCTGGAAGCAATGGACGCAGTATTTATGCGGACAGACCCCCCAGTCAACATTCCTTACCTCTACGCTACTTACCTTTTAGATGGCATCGATCCCACTAAAACTTTGGTAGTTAACAGTCCCAAAGGATTGCGGGCGGCGAATGAAAAGATGTATGCTTTGCAATTTGAGGGAGCGATCCCCGAGACAATTGTTTCTCAAAACAAGCAGGTAATTCGGCAATTTGTTGAGAAAAAAGGAGCAGCAGTTCTTAAACCCTTGGGTGGCAAAGCTGGCGAGGGGATTTTGTTCTTGGAAGCGGACGATCGCAATCTCAACTCCCTGGTCGAAATTAGCACTCAACAAGGGCAAATTCCAGTGATGGTTCAGACTTATCTGCCGGAAGCCAAAGAGGGAGATAAACGGATTATATTGTTGAACGGCAAGCCCATCGGTGCTATCAACCGCATTCCCACCGGCAATGAATTTCGCGGCAACATGGCCGTCGGCGGCCGAGTCGCAAAAACCGAAATTACCGATCGCGAACTGCAAATTTGCGCTCAGTTAGAACCCGTGCTGCAACGGGACGGACTGTACTTTGTCGGCATTGATATCATTGGCGGTTATCTCACAGAAGTTAATGTCACCAGCCCTACAGGGATCAGAGAAATTGACTTGTTTGACGGGGTTAGTTTGGGCAAACAAGTAATTGAATGGGTGGAGAAGGAAGAAGGAAGAAGGAAGAAGGAAGAAGGATGAGGGAAGAAGGAAAGCACGACACAGATTAGGACACGGATACACGGATTAATTATCGAGCGTCAGGCAGATGTTGCAGTCGTTAGTTATTTGTTAGTTGCTACCAATTCCCAATTCCCAATTCCCAATTCCCAATGCCCAATGCCCAATGCCCCATTCCCCATTCCCCATTCCCAATTATTAAATTATGTCAAAAATAGGCGTTGCAGTAGTCGGTACAGGTTTCGGTCAAAAAGTGCACCTTCCCGGATTCCAGGCACATCACCGGACAGAGGTTGTGGCTGTTTACCACCGAAATTTAGACAAAGCAAAGGATCTCGCCTCTACCCACAATATCCCCTACGCTTGCGACTCGATCGCAGATATAGTAGCCATCCCAGAAGTAGCGGGCGCCAGCATTTCCACACCGCCATTTTTGCATTTTGAAATGGCAAAAACCGTCTTGGAAGCAGGCAAGCATTTATTATTAGAAAAGCCCACCGCCCTGACAGCAAATGAAGCCAGGGAACTTTACCGATTGGCAAACAACGACTCTCAAACCGATTTTAAAAATGGTGGTTCAAGAGCAATTGCCACAATGGACTTTGAGTTTCGCTTCATCCCCGCATGGCAAATGCTAGCAGAATTATTGGCAGCAGAATATGTGGGAGAAAAGCGTTTAATTAAGATTGATTGGCTGGTGTCGAGCCGCGCTGATGCGAGTCGCCCTTGGAATTGGTACGCGCAGAAAGAGCGAGGCGGCGGAGTTTTGGGCGCGACAGGTTCTCACGTTTTTGATTATATTAGCTGGCTGTTCGGCCCGCCGCATAGGCTTTCTGGGCAATTGATTACAGGAATTTCGGCGCGCCCCGATCCGAATGATTCGGGAAATTTAAAATTAGTTGATGCCGATGATTCTTGCACCTTGATGTTGGAATTAGCCGGGGGAACTCCTTGTCAAGTTTGTTTGAGTTCTGTTACTTATCAAGGGCGGGGACACTGGGTGGAAATATACGGGAGTAAGGGCACGTTGGTGTTGGGAAGCGACAACCAGCAAGATTACGTACACGGATTTCGCTTGTGGGGTTCCCAAGGTGGAGAACCTTTAGCTGAAATCAAAATTCCTCAAAGATTGGAGTTTCCTCAAGTTTATCCAGACGGGAGGATTGCACCGTTTATTCGAGTAGTAGATAGGTGGGTAGAAGCAATAGATGCGGGCCAATCGTTGATACCGTCGCTCAGAGAAGGGGTTTACTCGCAGTTGTTGATGGATTTGACCCAGGAGTCGAATGCTACGGGAACTTGGGTAGATTTACCAAATTTAGATAAATTTTTGGGCACTAAGTAAAAGTACAAACTCCCAAAGCAATCTCTCGCACTCGATCGCACCCCAAACCCGATAAACTACAAATAGAGAAACTCAATCCAACCCTATATCCAGAGTCGGTAGTTGTGAATGGCGCGCCCTGAAAGTCCTTGCCTCAGTATAGCGATCGCTCGCCTGAGAACCGCTGGGGCAAACCATTTTGCCACTTGGGTTCTACAAGCTCCCTATCCCAGCGGGTACGTTCACCACGACTGTATGTGGCCCGATACCCTATCCCAATCCTGGAAAGCTTGGCAGGAAATGTTTTCGCCCTCCGGGACAATTCACGAATTGCCCCTAAATCCTGATGGCAGTTTCGTCTCGCCGGAAAACAACCAGAATATACTGGCAGAAATTGAAAAACGAAGCCCTCACCCGCTACACCTACCTCCACAGAACCCCTCTGTGCCGCTCCACCTCGTTCAAGGGGGACGGGTGGACAGGGGGGATCAAACTCCGCCATCCCCACCCGCCAGCTACAGCAGCCGCCTGATGCAGCAGTTGGGGATTAATCTTTGGCAGTGGCTGTTTGAAGGGCCGATTCAGGGCAGTCTCCAGGAAAGTAAAGGTATCGCGATCGGGCAAAATCTACCCCTGCGAGTGCGCGTAGACTTGCGCGAACCCTATTTAATTGCTTTGCCTTGGGAAATTATGCAACCCCAAGCCGGTCAACCGGCAATTTCTCTGTCGCAGCAACTGCTTTTCAGCCGCACTACCAGCAATGTTGAGCCTTTGCCGCCCCTGCGTCCTGCGGAATCGCTCAACATTTTGCTAGTTTTGGGACAAGCAGAACCTGGCCGCAGTGCTAATGGTGATTTTCCTAGAGCGAATAACCGTCAGTTGCAGTTGGAAGCAGAAGCACTCGCCCTAGCTGGCGTTCTCGAAAGTGGTTTTCAAACCGACAACAGCGGCAAATATTTGGATGTCAGCGTTCCGACTCGCGTGGATACTCTGATCGAACCTACTCCGGCGGAACTAATTTCTCGGCTGGAAACCCAAGCTTACAACATTCTGTTCTACGCTGGCCACGGGATACCGGGCCCCGACGGCGGCTTGCTGTTTTTGGGGCCGGGCATCGCGATTAACGGTACTGAACTGGCTCAGGTGTTAGTTCGCTGCCGCGTGACCCTGGCGGTGTTTAATGCCTGCTGGGGAGCTCAGCCGGCGGTGGAGAGGCTGCATTCAACTAACGGCTACCAACAGGCGATCGCCCGCAGCAGTTTGGCTGAGGTCCTGATCCATCACGGGGTGCCGGCGGTGTTGGGGATGCGGGACTCGATCGCCGATGGCGAGGCCCTGAGTTTTATCCAAACTTTTACCCAAGCTTTGGCCGGGCGGATGTCGGTCGATCGGGCCGTCGCCGTCGCCAGACAGCAGCTACTGACGCTTTACAAGTTCAATCAACCGGCTTGGACGCTGCCTGTGCTGTATATGCACCCGGAGTTTGACGGTCAACTAACTGAGCCGGTAGATGACCTCAAAACTGACTTGCCTTTAAATTCTTCTACTTGGCTGGGACGCTTACCATCTTGTGCTTACTTGCGGGGGCGCGATCGACCAAATGCCAAATCCACCGACTCGACCAATCAGGTTTGGCCGATTCGCGCAGGTATGGTTCGAGTCGGACGCTGGGAAGAAAACGACGTAGTGATTCGAGAACAGTGGGTTTCTCAAAAACACGCCGAGATTTTCTGCCGAAACACTATCGGAGATAGCCGGGAAGAACCTAGCTACTTCCTGCGGGATTTTTCTCGTTATGGGACTCTAGTTTTGGGGCCTGAGGGATGGCAGAGAGTTCACCACCAAGAATTGCTGCTGCGATCGGGCACTCAGCTAAAATTTGGCAGTTCTCAAGGTCAGATTTTTGAGTTCACTATTGAGGTTGCTAAAACTTCGGGCTACAGTGAGACTGATTGCGGAACGAATTAAGGTGCGCGTGTAGCTAATGAAGGCAAGCGGCGAGTGGCACAGCAAAGTTCTGGGCGTTGAGTCTCCAATCTTAATTTAAAAGAGTTACTTACCACTGATAGCTCCCAACTAGCTCTTGGCACAGTCCCCCTTCTATATTTTCCTTTTCCCCCTGAGGTATTACATCATGGCTACCCAATCTCCTGATTCTGAATATTTTCGCGACTCACAAACTCAGGCCCAGATGGAACTTCTCGCCACAATAGTTCAGACTGATGTTGCTTATCCCTGGAATCCTGCACAGCTTGAATCAGAATCTTATTTGGCTGCCCTAGAGCAGGAATTTGCGCTATCTGATTCCTTCAGCGACAGCGATATTGCCCTGAAGTCGCAAGTTTTATTCTCGCAATTAGAACAAGTTTGGCTGACGACTGCTCTGCAAAAGTCTTTGCGCGAAAAATTTGCTCGCGTTCCTCAAGATTTTCTGGCCAGCATCGCTCAAAGCGTGCAAAACGCAACTGTTAAGTATCAATCTTTAGCTGACCAAATGGTGGAGTGCGTCTTAGATATTTTGCCTCAGTGGGCTGAGGAAGATTTGCAGGTGTTGGCACGTCCTTTGGCTTATGCCATGCGAGATGTTGATTCGGAAGGGGGGGAATTGGTCATGGCGACTAAAAGACCTTGGGCCCAATTGTCGGAAATAGAACAAGCCAGGGTTAGTTTGGCTGTCGCCCGCTATGCAATCTCGCAATTAGAAATTGCTGATTAGTTTTTTGATGGCTGGGTTTTTGGGCTGCGATAGCGGTAATTTTTTTTTAATTAATATAAAATTAATCTACCTTTAGTTAGATGTCAAATTCGTCTAATTGTTAAGTCCTATGGATTGCTATAGTTTGATATAGCAATCCTATTTGATT
Source organism: Microcoleus sp. FACHB-DQ6 (assembly GCA_014695175.1). Classification (GTDB taxonomy): domain Bacteria; phylum Cyanobacteriota; class Cyanobacteriia; order Cyanobacteriales; family Microcoleaceae; genus Microcoleus. Next base: position 20,557 of record JACJNV010000096.1, read on the forward strand.
TGTAGACAAGATAATTTTTTTTGAACTCTAGCAAGCGCGCCCGACGTTTAGGACTCAGATGTGGCAGCATTTTCAATAACCTTTTTAGGGGTGGCGTCCGAGAAACGGCCCACAATAAAAATTTTTTATCCTGGAACAGGCCCGAAAGCCTTTTGCAGCAATGTCAGCAAAAGGTAAGTTAGGAGGTTCTTAATTGCTGAAATCCTTGCCGAAGATTGCTTCTGACCGAAAGCATCCAGGATACAAGCCCCCGAATTTATCCGTGGGGTCAATGCTTCAATCTAAGATCTAAAATCTAAAATCTAAAATCGATTGACTTCTCTGGCGACGATAACTAAAGGCTTTTTCCTTCTTCCTTCTGCTATATTTTGCCAGGTTTGGACTCGCTAAGAAGTTTGGCAACACCAAGCAAGATGAATTATCATACAATGGTCAGAATGTTAAAAAATGTAAATATAATAATTGGGGTGTATGGGAATTTTCAACTGAATTAAAAAGTGGACAGCAGGAAACCCTTACTGTTGTATGCACGATCGGGACTTTAAAATTATTTTATGACAACTTCAAGATTTGATCTTCAAGACTTGAAACGCCGCTTTTGGCGGATTTCGCGGGTGCCGACGGCAACGCTAGTCGTGTTGGGGGCGGTTGCTTTCGCAGGTGCGATCGCCGCAGCCTGGTTTGCCCGCGAAGGTACAGTCAGCGGTATTTTTGCCACAATCAACACTTGGCAGCAAAACCCGCCTGTGTGGCTGCAAGTGCCTGCTACGAGCAAGATGTATTTGTTAGTGCCGACTATCGCGCTTGTCTCCGTTGCTTTAGCTGCAATTAAAATTTCGCCTCAACCGCAGAAATGGTCGCGCGCTGTAGTAGTTGCAATAGTTCTGGCTTTAACAATTCGCTACGTTTTATGGCGATCGCTCGCTACTCTAAATTTAACCGATCCCCTCAACGGTATCTTTAGTTTGGGGCTATTTTTCCTAGAAATGCTACTGGTTTTCAACACCAGTATTCAACTGTATTTAATGCTGAGAATGAAAGACCGGCGTCGAGAAGCCGATCGCATGGCAGTTGCAGTGGAAGCTGGAAACTTCACCCCGTCCGTAGATATTTTTATCCCAACTTACAACGAACCGGCTTTTATTTTACGGCGCACTGTAATCGGCTGTCAAGCTTTAGATTATGCCAACAAAAAAGTATATTTGCTCGACGATACCAAGCGGCATGAAATCAAGTTGCTGGCAAAAGAACTGGGATGCGAGTATATAACCAGACCCGATAATATTCACGCCAAAGCTGGAAACATTAACCATGCCACAGGCTTAACTAATGGAGAACTAATTGTAGTTTTCGATGCAGATTTTATTCCCACTAAAAACTTTTTAACTCGAACAGTTGGATTTTTTCAAAATCCCGAAATCGCCCTCGTTCAAACACCGCAAAGTTTTTACAACCACGACCCCATCTCCCGTAATTTAGGTTTAGAAAATGTGCTCGCGCCGGAAGAAGAAATATTTTACCGGCAAATTGAAATCATCAAAGACAGCGCCGACAGCGTGGTTTGTTGCGGTACATCTTTTGTAGTTAGGCGGAGTGCTTTAGAAACAGCCGGAGGCTTGGTTACAGATTCAATCTGCGAAGATTATTTTACCGGAATTCGGCTGTCAGCAACCGGATATCGCTTAGTTTATTTAGATGAAAAATTGAGTGCTGGTTTGGCGGCTGAAAATATAGAGGCTCATCTAAATCAAAGGCTACGCTGGGCGCGAGGCACGCTTCAGGCATTTTTTATTGATTCCAATCCTTTAACAATTCGCGGTCTCACATTCGTACAAAGGCTGTCTCATTTGGAAGGATTGCTGCACTGGTTTACCAGTTTAACCAAGGTTTTCTATCTGTTAATACCTTTAGGTTATTCGTTTTTCCACATAATTCCTTTGCGGGCAAGTGCGCGGGAATTGCTGTACTTTTTCCTGCCTTACTATTTGGTGCAACTTACTGTGTTTTCTTGGCTGAACCGCAGATCGGGATCGGCTTTGCTTTCGGATATTTATTCGTTCGTCCAGTGTATTCCTTTAGCGGTGACGGTAGTGAGTTCCATGCTGAATCCCTTTGGGAAAGGGTTTCAGGTGACACCAAAAGGAATGGCGAGCGATCGCTTTAGTTTTAACTGGAATTTGGGATGGCCTTTGATTGTCTTGTTCGCAGCTACAGCAGTCAGTTTGTGGCACAATTTAAACATTAATTTAGTTAAAAATTTTGGCACCTTACAGTCAATATCAGAAAGTGCACAATTGTCAAAAGGAATGAGTTTGGGATGGATTTGGAGCGCTTACAACCTGCTGATGCTCGGGATTGCATTACTGATTTTGGTGGATATTCCTAAGCCGGACATTTACGAATGGTTCAATTTACGCAGGGTTGTACAATTGAATATTGGCGGTAAAAGTTTTTGGGGTATAACCACTGTAATTTCGGAAAGTGGCGCTGAAGTTGCTCTGACTCAGTGGCCAAATTTTGGGGTGAAAGGTAAAGGTAGTAAAGAGAGTTTGACCCCAGCAGAGATTTTGCCAAAATATGCCGTTCAGACAAGTTTATTGCAGGGTAAAATAAAAGCGCTTTCTCGCAGTGCGGCAGTCAAAGCAAGGAGATCGGTAGCGCCGTCTGTTGTTGAGTTGGACACTGAGCGTCGTTTGGCCAAAGGTTTGATTGATTGCGATTCGGCCACTCTGGAAATTATGGAAGAGAACTGTTTTATTCCTGTGGCTAAGATTGAGTTGGTTAGCGATAAATCTCAGTTGGAGTCGAGTTTTCGGGATGGAAAAAACGGCAGTTTTGTGGAATTTCCTACTGTGCGAATTGCGTTCGATCGCCTGAACATTAGCCAGCACCGCTGTTTGATCGAAATGCTGTACTGTCGGCCCGGCCAGTGGAAGCGGCAGGAAACTCCCGGAGAATGGCGATCGCTGTGGCTGTTGTTGAGAATTGCTTTGAAACCGAGGGCTGTTTTTGAGAGGAATAGGTCAGTTAGACCGATCGCCGTTTCGCAACTTTAGAGGGAATTTCTCCTAGTTGGGAATTTTTCACCCCAAATATCAGCAGATGAAGGCTGAGGGATTTTTAGAGAATCTTACCTCCTCTCTTTTAAGTAATGGTGCAAAAATTTTTATACATTTTCAGTTAGCAAATAGAGATAATTTTCAAGATTTGGATAAATTCTTGGGGTGGTTCTACGAACGTCGGTTTGGGTTTGCAACTTGGAAATCAAATACCAGAATTTTGGGAGTAGCTGTTTGGCATCCTGGTTAGCTGCAAGATCTACTTCCAGCAGTATTTGCTACTCTCAAAAACCAAACTTTTAGTGTTAGGTTGAGGCGATATCGATCGCTTGTTTTGCCTATCCCAATTTGACGATCGACTTTTGCGGACTTTTGCGAATTGGGTCCGAGGAAGGAAAAAATCGGGGAATTGGGCGAAAACTCCGGTTAGTCGTGGTACACTCCACTAAGCTGTATATCCCGCTGAGTGTAAATAAATCGCCGTTTAATGTGGGGCTACGGCCCTTTAACAGCGACCAAGTGCAGGATTTGGCGCAACGGCAAGGACTGGATTGGCCAGCGAAAGATGCCCAGCCACTGACAGGTTTTGTAAATAGGAATACATATTTAGTACGGGTAGCTCTTGATCGTATCGGGCGTGGGGATGTCACTCCAGAGCAAGTATTGCAAAACTCTCCCATCTGTGCCGGAATTTATGGCGATCGCCTACAACGACAACTTTAGCAGCTTTAATTATATAACTAGCAATTTGCGTTACTACCATAACTGAAACACATTTTGCGATCGCTTGGAGGAAGTTACATTTGAAAACGGGATCTTTAACTGTTGTCGGGACGGGAATTCAATTAGTTGGTCATCTGACCTTAGCAGCGAAGGCGTCGATCGAGCAAGCTGACAAAGTTCTGTTCGCCGTAGCCGATCCTGTTACTGCTAAATGGCTACAGACACTCAATCCCACCGCAGAAGCCTTACCTTACAATACTAACAATCAGCGGCGTAGAGAAACTTATCGAGAAATGGTCGATCGCATTTTGGCTGAAGTTCGTCAGGGGTTGAATGTCTGTGCGGTTTTTTACGGTCATCCCGGTGTCTTTGCTTACCCTACCCATGAAGCAATTAAACAGGCGCGTCACGAAGGTTTTAGGGCGCAAATGTTACCAGGAATTTCAGCGGAAGATTGCTTATTTGCTGACTTGGGTCTTGACCCAGGACGCAACGGATGTCAAAGTTTTGAAGCCACTGACTTTCTGATTCGGAGGCGGAAATTTGACCCGACCAGTGCTTTAATTTTGTGGCAAATTGCGACTATCGGCAATCTGGGTTTTTATCAAGAAGGGATTCAATTGCGCGGTCTAACTGTGTTAGCTGAAGTGTTAGAAACATACTATGGTTCTGACCACGAAGTAATTGTTTACGAAGCAGCGGTTTATTACCCGGTTTGCGAGCCAGTTGTCCAGCATATTCCTCTGTCAAAACTGGCTGAGATTCGTGTTACTCTAGTTTCGACACTTTATGTTCCGCCTCAAGCGCCTGCACCTGTAGACAGTGAAATGATGGCACGGTTGGGTATGTCTTTTGTTAAAGAAACTTAAGGTATTTTGCCAAGAGAATGTAGTAAAAACTACACTTTTTATCCAGCAGATAAAAAGTGTATGTGTTAGAGGAGAAAAAATGTGGTAATGTCGCTTTATATAGAACAAAACCCTGACGATGCTAAGGCTCTGGCTCATCATGGTGAAAACCATCGGCTGACGGGAAATTTTGAAGCTGCGTTAGATGATTTTAACCGATCGCTCGACTTGGAACCTAACAATGCTTGGGCGATCGCACACCGGGGCGAAACTTATTATCTGATGAAACGCTATCAGGAGGCTTTTGCAGATTTTCACCGAGCAATCGAGTTGCAGCCTGATTATACTTGGGCGATCGCTCACCGAGGCGTAACCTACCGCTTTCTGGGAGAAGCATATTACCCAAAGGCTCTGGCTGACTTGGATCGAGCAATTGAGCGTCAGCCGGATTACGTTTGGGCGATCGCTTATCGCAGTCGCCTCTATGAGTTGATGAAGTGCTACAAGAAAGCCTTGATTGACTTCGATCGAGCGATCGCCCTTGACGAAACCATATTTGCGGGGAAAAATTGGCAAATTGAGAAAGGGTTGATCCTTTGCTATGATGGCCAATATTCTGAGGCGATCGCCTGTTGCGAACAGAGGTTGCAACAAATTGCTGATGACACGACAGCTTTGTACTGTATCGCAGTATCTAAAGCGCGTTGGCAGGGAGTGGACAAAGCAGCCACCGAAATCGAGCGATCGCGGACAGCATTACTTGCTCAATGGGAAACGGGCGATCGGGGAGATATTCTCTACCGACTCAGCGGTTTAGCAATTTTGACAGGTAACTGCGAACAAGCATGGCAATATCTGCGAGAAGCTATTCCGATCAATGATGAAGCCATTGAGTTAGTCGGTCACGATCCAGCTTGGTTGGATTGGCGGGACGACCCGAGAACTCAGGCATTACTCGCTAGTTAAGTGTTTGAGAAAACAAATTTCAAGTAATTAAACATCAAGTGTCTTTTCAGGATAATTTTATGCAGATGGATATCAGCGATATGATGATGGCTCAACAAGCAGAAACTCTTCGCTTGTCAGGGGCTTACGAACAGGCGATCGAGATCTTTGAACAACTCCAAATGTATCCTGACAATGCTTGGGTTAATGCTCACTTAGGAGCCACCTATTACCATTTGATGGATTATGGGAAAGCAGAACATTATTTAAAGAAAGCGATCGACAAAAACGATAAGTATTTCTGGGCTCATGCACAGCTAGGTGAAACCTATCGTCTTCGAGCAATTACGGAAAATAACAAAAGACCAGAATATGTTGAATTAGCTATCGAGCATTTCCAAAAAGCGCTTGATAAACCACCAGAAGACAGCAACTATGCGTGGGCCTTAGCTCACTTGGGGGCAACCCATCGCCTGTATATAACTAAGGGTATCAGCCAATTCCTGAAGGAGCCGATATCTCAGCAACCTAATCCAGAGAATTATTGCGGAAAAGAAAAGATAAAACACCACGCAGAAGACGCTTTGAAATGCCTTAACAGAGCGATTGAACTCATGCCTACATACGCTTGGGCATGGGGTATGCGATCGACAGTTTTCAGATTGACTCAAGACTACGAAAATTCATTTTGGGATGTAGAAGTTGAAGCGGTAATAGCTCCGAATATGGAGATTATGCAACAGTCTTCTTCTCCCGTTCCATTCTTAAAAACTGGCAGAGTAAATCTTTACGAACACGCTTTCCTGTCTTTTTATTTGACAAAAAAACCATCACGCCCAGAGGATAAAAAAAGACACTACGTTAGGGCGATCGCTTTTCTCCAACAAGCTTTGATACTTAGTCCAGGTGACTTGATGGCTAAGCTAATTCTCACCATAATTGAAGCTAACCAAAAGAAGGAAGAAAGGGGGTCATTAAAACCCAATGACATTAAAAACATTCAAAGAAAATTAGAGCAGTTTTTTGCAGATACAGAAGTGGAGTTTTGCCAAAAATGTAAAAAGCTATTGCGACATCAAATTAATGTTCCAAAACCGTCAGTTAGTATCGAGCAGTTGAAATGGATAAATAGTCATGCTGAGGAGGGACATAAATTAAAGAAGCTTATTTTGGAAGAGGTGATAAAGAACCCTACATCAGGTTTTGAAAAAGAGCCTCAATTATGGCTATGGAAAAACTTTGAGCTGACAGAGATGTGGAGTTATATTCTTTTCTTTCTTTGTGAAGCAAGCCATCTCCTGGGAAACAAAAGTAATATTGGTACAGAAACGGCTTATCTAGAGCTTGCATTCCTTATCAATCCTTACTACGTTACAGAAAGGCTTTATCAAACTCCAGTGTTTTCACATGAAGACCGAGCAAAGATATTTAAAAAGTTGCACGATGATGGAATAGTGTTAAAATTTTCTGAACCCAATTAATGAAACCCTTAATTGCCAGAAAATCAACTGAAAAAATTAATGACGATTAGTTTAGTTCTTCACTGTTCGCGACCTTAGAGATTTAGGAGAATATCCCATGAGTAACCTATTGGATTTATTAACAGATTTAGCACTTGACACGAAAAAACAAAGTGCTTTCCTCAACAACCCCAGTTCCTTAATGGACGAAGTGGGTTTAACTGAAGCAGAAAAAACCGCAATGATGAGTGGTGAAAATGCTAAAATTGCCGCAATCTTTGCAGAGGAACGAGTTCCGTTTGCTATTACTTTTGTCGATCCCGGCCCCGACCCCTTGCCAGATCCAGACCCTTTTCCTCCTTCTCCACCGCCAGACCCCAAACCTGACTCTGACTAGGATGTGGATTTGAAGTCAAACCACTAATAATTTTCTACACTTGGGAAAGTAGATTGATATTTCCTCATCTCAAACCGCACTTGTGGCGGTTTTTTATCCTCAAAACCTAACTATGCAAAATTACCAAATTACTGAAAAACTGCATGAGAGCAGTAACTCCTTAGTCTATCGCGGATATCGGCAAACAGACAATCTGCCTGTTATCCTCAAAATGCTCAAAGAATCCTATCCTTCACCTGAAAAAATTGCCTGGTTTAAGCGAGAGTATGAAATAACCCAAAACATTAACTTACCAGGCGTAATAGATGTTTACAGCTTCCCAAACCTAGAAAATCAGTGGGTAATTGCGTTAGAAGATTTTGGTGGCGAATCCCTCAATTATATAATCGCTAAGAAACAATTTACAATTGCTGAATTTCTCCATCTGGCAATTGAAATTGTTGACATTCTCGGTCAGGTTCACCAGCAGCACATCATTCATAAAGATATTAACCCATCAAATATTGTTTTAAATCAGCAGACAGGTAAGCTGAAGCTAATTGATTTTGGAATTTCTACAACCCTGTCGCGAGAAAACCAAAGTTTTCTTAACCCGAACGTATTAGAAGGAACGCTAGCTTATCTCTCGCCAGAACAAACAGGTCGCATGAATCGAACAATCGATTACCGCACTGATTTTTACTCGCTGGGGATAACTTTTTATGAATTACTAACGGGACAGTTACCCTTCCCCACGAATGATGTTTTGGAATTAGTGCATTGTCATATTGCCAAACAACCTACCGCACCCCACGAAATTTCACCAGAAGTTCCACCTATTATTTCAACTATCCTGTTAAAATTAATGGCAAAAAATGCTGAGGAACGCTACTTATCAGCATATAAAATAAAGGCAGATTTACAAGAATGTCTCAGACAATGGCAGAGCAAAGAGCAAATTGACCCTTTCCCGATTGATCGGCACGAGATTTCCGATCGATTTCAAATTCCGCAAAAACTGTACGGGCGAGAGCGGGAAATTTCTGCCTTATTAGCTGCTTTCGAGCGAGTCAGCCAAGGAACCAGCGAAATGATGCTGGTTTCAGGATATTGTGGGATTGGAAAAACTGTATTAATACAAGAAATATATAAGCCGCTGACTCGCCAACGCGGTTATTTTATTTCTGGTAAGTTTGACCAATTTCAACGAGATACTCCCTACGCATCCTTAATTCAGGCATTTCGTTCGTTAGTGCGGCAGTTACTAACAGAAAGCGATGCAGAAATTAGCAAGTGGCGAGAGAAACTCCAAGCAGAATTAGGGGAAGCTGGAGGGGTAATCGTTGAAGTTATTCCTGAAGTAGAACTAATTATTGGTTCGCAACCACCCCTACCAGATCTCCCGCCAGCAGAACAGAGAAATCGCTTTAATCTGGTTTTTCAAAAATTTATTAATACATTTACTCAGCCCGAACATCCGCTCGTAATTTTCTTAGACGACTTACAGTGGGCAGATAGAGCCTCGCTGGAATTAATTCAACTGCTGATGACAGTAGTAGATAAGAAATATCTATTTCTCATGGGCGCATATCGGGATAATGAAGTAACCGAGGCGCATCCGCTAACTCAAATTCTGGAAAATATTGCTAAAGCAAAAGTAACAACAATTAATAAAATATTTTTGACACCTTTAGCCTTAACCGATATTACGCAACTTTTAGTTGATACGCTTTTTGCGGAATCAAAAAATGCTAAGCCACTTGCCAAATTGCTCCAGCAAAAAACTGGTGGTAATCCGTTTTTTATCAATGAATTCTTAAAATCCCTGCATTCTGAAGCATGGTTATATTTTAACTACGAATCTCAGAAATGGCAGTGGGACTTAGAACAAATCAAAGCGCAACCCCTTACAGATAACGTTTTAGATCTGACGAGCAAAAATGTCAAAAAACTCCCGACAGCAACTCAGGCAGTCTTAAAATTAGCAGCTTGCATAGGAAATCAGTTTGACTTGAAAACACTGGCGATTATATACGAAAAACCTCTCCAAGAAACAGCAACAGATTTACGGTCAGCACTCCAATCCGGTCTAATTATACCCCTCAGCCATGCCTATCAGTTGGCGGAACTTGATGTAGCAGGTTTGTCCGAGCGATTGGTTGCAGAATACAAATTTGCTCACGATCGCATTCAACAAGCAGTTTACTCTCTCATCTCCGAAGCAGATAGACAGTCAGTACATCTGCGCGTGGGCAGGTTGTTACTGGAAAATACACCATCTGAAGAATTGGCACAGAAGCTGTTTGATATTGTCAATCAATTGAACAAAGGCCGAGCGCTGATCGAGCGACAAATAGAGCGATACGAGTTAGCCCAATTCAACTTACAGGCAGGTAAAAAAGCCAAATCTTCAGCGGCTAGCCAACAAGCTTTCAATTACCTTCAGATCGGCTTAAATTTGTTAAATAACAAGAGTTGGTCGCAGCAGTACAACCTTACCTTAGATTTATATTTAGAAGTTGCCGAAACAGCTTATACAATTGCCAACTACGATGAAATGGATCGCTTATCGGGGGTAGTTTTGCAAAAAGCCAAAACGCTGTTAGACAAAGTAAAAGTCTATGAAATCAAAATGCAAGCTTATTGCGCTCAAATTAAATTCCTAGAAGCGATCGACATTGGGCTAGAAGTTCTGAAATTATTAGGGGTAGAATTACCGCAACGACCGAACCAATCCGATCTGGCACAAGAGATGGAGCAGATAACATCTGCTTTAGCGGGCAGGCAAGCCCAGGATCTAATCGACTTACCGCAAATGACCGACCCGTATAAACTGGCCGCTATGCGGGTGATGAACTACTTGTCGAGTCCTGCGTTCATAGCACTTAATCAACTGAGCTTGTTAATGTGGTGCAGACAGGTAAATTTATCAATTCAGTATGGTAATTCTGCTGGCTCTGCTTTTCCATACATAGGTTATGGACTGATCCTCTGCGCGTCAGGAGAGCTGGACACTGGATATCAGTTTGGAAAACTTGCTTTGAAGCTACTAGAACAATTCAAAGATAGAACATTTAAAGCAAAAATTTATGCAATATATAAGGGATTTATCAAGCATTGGAATGAACCGCTCAGAGATACATCTTCTTTGTGCATGGAAGCTTATCATAGTGGCATAGAAACAGGCGATTTTGACTGTGCTGCTAGTATTACCCTTAGCTATGCTTACGCTTTGTACCTCAGCGGTGTGGAGCTGATCGATGCCAAGAAAGAAATGGCGAAAGCCCTTGAATTTACTTATCAAACTCAACAGGAAGCATACATTCATTGGGGTCAAATCTTTATGCAGGCGATCCTGAACTTGGGGGAACAAGTAGAAAATCCCTGCTGTTTGATTGGTGAAGTATACGACGAACAAAAGATGATACCCGTTCATCAAGCAGGTGGCGATCGAACTGGGCTCATGCACGTTTATTCACATAAACTTATCCTCTGTTATCTGTTTGAGGAATTTCAGCAAGCTGTGGAGAATGCAGACCGCTTTGAAGAATACTCAGCTAATGCAGCTTCCTTGTTTATTCTCCCTGTTGTCTATTTGTATGATATGTTAGCCCGACTAGCGCTATATCCTAATTCCTCAGAAACGGAAAGAGAAGAAATCCTGACAAAGGTGGCTACTAAACAAGAAAAAATGGAAACATGGGCAAAGCAGGCTCCCATGAATTACCTGCACAAATTCTATCTAGTAGAAGCGGAACGCGATCGCGTATTAGGCAACGATAAAGATGCCCGAGAATATTACGATAAAGCCATCATCTTAGCCCGCGAAAACGAATATCTCAACGAAGAAGCCCTCGCCTACGAACTAGCAGGCAGGTTTTATTTAGCCAGAAATCAAAATCATGTTGCCCGTCACTACTTGCAAGATGCCCACTATGCTTATCAGCGCTGGGGGGCTGTAGCTAAAGTAAAAGATTTAGAAGGGCGATACCCGCAGTTTTTAGCCATTCAGTCGCTTGGTTCAACCCGAACAGCTACTGAAAATAATACCATCAATCCAGTCACCACAACTGGTAGCAATTCCGGCGAAGCGCTAGATTTTGCCGCAGTAATGAAAGCATCTCAAGCTATCTCCGGTGAAATCGTTCTCGAACAATTGTTAAACCAGGTGATGAAAACTGTGATTGAAAACGCAGGCGCTCAAAAAGGTTTTCTGATTCTGGATAAAGGCGGGAATTGGGCGATTGAAGCGGAAGCAGCCGTAGAATGCGAGATCATTACCATTATGCAATCCATTCCCGTAGATTCTGTAGATCCTGCAACTGGAATTCCCCTGCTGTCAACCGCCATAGTTAACTACGTCGCTCGCAGCCACGAAAATGTAGTATTAAATAACGCCACCGATGAAGGACTATTTACTGGGGATTCTTACATTACCGCAACTGGGCCCAAATCGATCCTCTGCACCCCCCTACTCAATCAAGGCAAACTAGGTGGAATTCTCTATTTAGAAAATAATTTGGCGATCGGTGCATTTACTTCGGAAAGAGTCGAAACTTTAAAAATCATTGCCGCTCAAGCTGCGATATCGATTGAAAATGCAACTCTCTACGAAAAATTAGAAGATTACAACCGAACTTTAGAGCAAAAAGTAGAAGAGCGAACCGCACAATTAGCCCAAGCTAATGCAGAAATATTGGGTTTGAACGAACGGCTCAAAGTAGAAAACCTTCGCATGAGTGCCGAACTAGACGTAACTCGCCGCCTGCAACAAATGATTTTGCCTCAACAGCAGGAATTAGAGTCAATTGAAGGGCTAGAAATTGCTGCATTCATGGAACCGGCTGATGAAGTTGGCGGCGACTACTACGACGTACTAAATCACGGCGGTAAAGGCACAATAGGCATCGGCGACGTGACAGGACACGGTTTAGAAAGCGGCGTGTTAATGATTATGGCGCAAACAGCAATTCGCACTTTGTTGGTTCACAATGAAACCGACCCCGTTAAATTATTGCAGACCGTCAACCACACGCTTTTTGACAACGTAGAGCGCATGGATTGCGGTAAAAGTATGAGCCTTTCTTTGCTGGAATATCGGGGCGACAACATCCTGCGTTTGAGCGGACAGCACGAAGAGGTGATTGTCGTGCGTTCCAGCGGCGAAGTAGAGCAGATTGATACCATGGAGTTAGGCTTTCCCATCGCATTGGAAGCCGATATTGCCGATTTCATTGCTTCTACTGAAATACAGTTGAATTCCGGGGATGTTGTTGTACTCTACACAGATGGAATTACCGAGGCTTTTGATATGAAGAAAGATCAATACGGTATCGAACCATTGATTGAAGTTGTTGTCCTTAACAGGGAACAGTCAGCAGCAGAAATCAAGCAAGCTGTTATTGACGACGTGCGGCGATACATCGGGGAGCAAAAAGTATTTGATGACATTACTTTGGTAGTAATCAAACAGAAGTAAGTATGGGAGAATTTAGTTGAGGCAGTGTCAAATATCTTTCGAGACTTTGGCGAAAAATATATATTTAATTTGGCCTCGCATAATTGGGGGATGATTTTGATTGTTTTGTGGGATGGGATCATGATCCCAGGGCGGTTTCATTCTCAGGGAAATCATCGTTTTGTAGGGGTAGTGCCCCCGTGCCTACCCCCTCCACTGACGATTCGGCGTTTCAAATATCGGGGCAACCACGGGGGGTTTGCCCCTACGGAGAATGAAACAGCCCTGCCCATGAGCCCATCCGATGTATTTTCACCGCAGGCGGGACGCCTAACCCCTACTCCCCACAAGAATCATCCTCAAATTGTGCAACGCCCCGTGTCCTGATTGTGCGTAATATTAATTCCGATGCAAGCGGATTTGATATAACTACTCATCTTGTAATAATTTCTGCTTGATAAGCTATAGAACTTATTACTGAATATTATCACCTACATTTCGCGATCGCCAATAGTTTACAAACCGGATATCGGCACAAACTCGTAACCGTAACTGGTGCGATTTCCTGGTTTAACAGTTACTAACTGAACGGCTCGATTGCGATCGCCCGAAGGTAAAAACCGAATCGGGCCCGATGCTCCTTTTGCCGAAAAATCTGACGCCGATAAAGCTTGTTGAATGCCTGTACGAGTCGGATTGCGCCCTAAACCGACACTCAACGCGATCGCCGCGTCGTAGGCTAAAGCTGTGCGCCAACTTACTTCAGCATTCCAAAGTTGTTTGGATGTTTGGGGAAAGTTTGACTGCGGATCTGCGAGAATGTGCCAAGGAACAGCCAGCACCATATCTGTTGCTCCTGCGCCACCGATTTGCAGTGTTTTAGCAGTATAAGCATCGTCTCCTGCTAGTAATGGCAGCCGTTTGGCGTTTACTTGCACTACTTGCAAAGCTTGGTCGAGCGTGGCTGAATTGGATGCTAACATAATCACTTCTGCTCCTTGGGCGATCGCACTTTTAACGCTCTCGGCGGCATTAAAATTGCCATTAGCAAAGTCAAATTCGCCTACTATTTGTCCTCCATCTCCGTAAAGAGCGGTAGTGAATTCATCTTTTAAAGATTTGCTGTAACTGCTGGCAGAATAGAAAAATACAGCAGCTTTTTGCTTTTGCAATTTTTCCACCATATAGCGGGAAAGAGCATTAGCCGCAAACCGATCGCTCGGCACTGTCCGAAATATATTTTTGGCAACTCCAGAAAGCTCCCCAGATGTACTTGTCGGAGAAATTGCTACTAATTGTTTTTGCTGGTAAATCTTGCTGGCTGCTAAGGTTGTATCTGAAGCAAAATGCCCGATAACTCCTAAAATTTCCGAGTTATTTGCTAAAGCAGTGGCAATTTGTGCAGCCATTTCTGGGTTGTTGTCATCGTTAGCAATGAGCACTTTTAATGGAGTGCCGCTAATGCCGCGGCTTTGGTTGATTTCATTTTGAGCTTGAGCTACGCCCCGCATAATTTCTAGAGCAGCATTGAGATCGCCGCCAATGGGAACTGCGGCGGCAATTGTGTAGGATTTTTGATCGGCGATGCGGGCGTTGTTGAGGTAAATTAGTGCTTCGGGATCGTTGCGATTGGTTTTCAGCGAAGCTTGTAAGTCGGAAATAGCTGCGTTATAGTTGCCAGATGCGATCGCCTGTACTGCTGCTTGTTTAGTTGTTGTGGCTTGCTGTGGAATTAACAGTTTTTGTCCGGCACTCAGACGCTGCTGTATTGTCTGCTCTGACTGCGGGGAATTCCCTGTCGCAGACTTGGGAAATGTCTGATTTTGGGGTGATAAACCTCCGAGATTGATGCCGCCTCGGCTTGTCAGCCACCAAATACCTGCACCGGCTAGCCCGATCGTAATTAGGAGTGATAAGATGAGAACAGCAGTTTCATTTTTTTGTGACATAATTTTACATTTTTAGATTTTTGAAATAACGAAGTCATTAGTCATTAGTTATTAGGAGCGAGTAAAAAAAAATTACCAAGGAGAAAAAGTGATTTTAACTTGGCGATCCCGACTTGATGTAGGGTGCGTCAGATAGAGTGATTTTATCTATCAATTGATGCTCTCGGAGCTGAGGCACCATGCAAGCCTAAAATCCAGCAGTCACTACTCCCTTATTATATGCGATCGCCCGGACATGATATAATTCAGTAACATTGGCATAGTAAAAATAGCGCTCGCACTCTTTAGTCTGAATGCTTTCAAGGTGGTTCCACCAGAAAAGTGCAGGAATTTTTATAAGTTACCGCATCAAAGATTAGTGAACCCTACCCTGCAAGAGCGCCACTTCCTCCATTCCAAATTTAGTTAAGCAGGCAAGAAATGATAACTGGTGGATTAGATAAAACGCTGAGTGTTGGAACTGATGTGGCAGCTTGGTTTCTCTTTCATCCGCACGATCTGGCACATCGTCGGGCAGATCCTCTGAATTGGTGGAGCTATGACTTTGCCATTTTTAAAGAATTTGCCGCTGGAACACTTGTTGCCGTCTGCACAGGGGGGGATGGTAATTCTAAAGTTAGGTTCACTAACGTCGGATTGACGGAACGAGAAGTTACCTACGCAGTCTCTTCAGCCGATTTTCGGTTGCAGGTAAAACATCAATCTCTCTATCTGGATGGGGGTTATGTGTTGCCTGCAGAAGAGTGTGACGAAATTGAGCAATGCGATCCGGAGGGTTATGGATGGATTGAGTTACCCAATGGCAATTATCGAGTGACGGTTCATGCGATCGCTTGGTACGACGAACCAGGTGCGCTGGACGAGAACAATTATTCAACCGAGTCCGCTTTAGCTGCCTATGTTGTTCACTTTCAGTCTGTGGCAGATCTAGATTCGATTACGCCTCCAACAACGCTTCCAGATCTATCTCCAGTGTGTTCAACTTCCGAAGATGTGGTATTTTCTGAAGGCGAAGAGTTATCGATTGAACACACACCGTTGGAATGGTCTGAGTACCCTGTATTACAGTGGCATGAGGTGATTTTCCCTTACATTCAACACCGATTAGATCTCACGGGATTAGTAGAACCGTTTGGGCTAAGCGATAAGCAGATGGTTATGGTTTTATCGTTAGACGTTCCTACAATTGGGACACTGGTTAAATACAGATATGGGGGCACAACATATAGCGAGGGCCACCATGAATCAGCAATGGGTGTAGTAGCAATCCGGTTGGTTGAGTTGAAGCGGGTCTTTAAACGCAATGAGATTTTTTGGGCAGAGGTTGAACCTTATAATCCAACTTTTGTGCCTGCCGATCTAGAATCCATTGACGAGTTGAAGCGTCTTTTTGCAGACTATGCAGCAATCAAACTTACCAATTCCATCCATGTGGAGTATCCTCACTTTTATGCAGAGCATATTGCATCCCTGACAAAAGCCCGTGAGTTGGGATGGCGGGTTGCTCATGCTCTAGATTTAATAAGCGATCGCCAACAGGAATTACTAGCCCTCTCAGAAAGAGATTTAATTCACAGGTTGATCTGTCACTTGAGTCAAACAGAGTAAACCAACATTATACAATCTGAGGTGAGTAAACCTGAGAACTACCTTGAAAAACACTTAGGGGGTAACTCTTCAGTCCTGTATTTAGTTACAAATTTTTACGTTAAAGTTTGGTTTATATCATAAACATTTGAAAAAAAGCTTTTCTTAATTATATCTTTATTTTTCTCCGCGAGGGGGACGGGGGGGAAGCTGTAACAGCAAAGGGTTCGGTAAAATAATTAAAGTTTGTTGAAATTTATAAAAATAGCTGCAATACTTTGTAATGTAAAGAGGAAAGTTGAAAAATATCTAAAGACAAACTAATTGGATTGCCATGTCGCTAAGGTAGTATATATGACGGTTTGTCACAGAAAAAGAGTGTTAAGCTCGGCTAAGCTCAGCAAAAGTAAAAGCTCGCTATTTCATTAAGTTCGATCGATAACAAAGGCTAAGGTAAATTTCATGGCAAACTCAATTTTAAATCAGCCAAACGCAGCAGCAGGAGTGCAGTGGCAGCCACAAGATATTATCCGCGGCCTAGTGTGGAAAATTGCGATCGCAACCTGGCTGTTAATGGCTGTAGGCAGCGCCACGCGGGTGATGAATGCGGGGCTCGCTTGCCCCGACTGGCCGCTGTGCTACGGTCAATTAATACCCGCAGCGCAAATGAATTTGCAAGTATTTCTGGAATGGTTTCACCGATTGGACGCTGCGGCAATTGGCTTAAGCGCGATCGCACTTTTAGGACTATCTTTGTTTTACCGCAGCCGCCTGCCAAAATGGCTGCCTTGGGCGAGCGCTGGGGCAGTATTTTTAATCGTTTTTCAAGGCGTATTGGGCGGCTTGACAGTAACACAACTGCTCAGATTTGACATCGTTACCGCTCACTTGGGAACAGCTTTACTGTTTTTTGGCGCCCTGCTAGTCATCGGTTTCATGCTGACTCCCTACGAAGCTACAGGAAATGTCGGCAAATTGGCTTGGGTAAGTTCGATCGCAGCATTGTTAGTTTACCTGCAAAGTTTGCTAGGAGCATTAGTAGGCTCTAGATGGGCACTGCACCAATGTTTGGACTCCTCAGAATTGTGCTCGGTAATGAACAGCCACATCGCCGGTATCGTACCAGCTACAGCAGCGACTTTAGCAGTAGCAGTGATGGCTTGGCGGCAGCCTGCACTGAGTCCCAACTTGCGAAAACTGGCTAACTGGGCGAGTGTTTGCCTAATTGCTCAATTAGTTCTGGGATTAGCAACTTTCCGGCTGCACCTTCAGGTAGAACCGCTGACAGTCGCCCACCAAGCAGTCGGTGCTGCTTTGCTGGGAACCCTGATAGCTTTTAGTGTTTTAGCCTGGCGCGATCGAGTTTTATCAGCTTGAGAGATAAGACTAAAGTAAGAGGCGGCGGGTTTATAAATCCTTGTAGCTACAGCAAATATTTCTCGTAAAACCCGCCCCTACAACCTAATGACGAATTCGCAAATAATTACTAACAGCTTACAACCGATGCAAGAAATTCTTACCAACGACAGCCCCCGCCTCCACGAAAACTTTTCGCAAGTCGTGAAAAGTTACTATCAACTAACAAAACCCAGAATTATTTTACTGCTGCTAATCACTACCTCAGCAGGAATGTGGATGGCCGCCAAAGGAGAAGTAGACCCGCTATTGCTGGTATCAACTATTACTGGAGGCGCTTTAGCTTCCGCGTCGGCGAATACGATTAATTGTGTCTACGACAGTGACATCGATTATATTATGGAGCGCACCCGGTGGCGGCCGATTCCTTCGGGGCGTGTCAAGAAGCGGGATGCTTTGATATTTGCGATCGCCCTAGCTACAATATCCTTTACATTGCTCACAGTTGTTGCCAACTTATTAGCCGCATTGCTAGCAATGTCAGGCATCCTTTTCTATGTCCTCATTTACACCCACTGGCTGAAGCGCCACAGCGTGCAAAACATCGTCATCGGCGGTGCAGCAGGGGCGATTCCGCCGCTAGTTGGGTGGGCTGCGGTGACGGGAGATTTGAGTTGGGGTGCGTGGCTGCTGTTTGGGATTATCTTCCTGTGGACACCGCCGCATTTTTGGGCATTAGCAATGATGATTCGCGATGAATACAAGGAAGTAGGCGTCCCGATGTTACCCGTAATAGAGGGCGACGAAGAGACAGCCCGCCAAATTTGGATTTACACCCTATTGATGATTCCTGCAACTTTGCTGCTAGTTTATCCCCTGCATTTAGCGGGCGCGGTGTATGCGGGAACAGCTATTTTCCTGGGTGCTATTTTTGCCCAAAAAGCTTGGTTGCTGTTGCAGACTCCAGAGGATAAGATTGTTGCGCGATCGCTTTTCAAATACTCTATTCTGTACCTGATGCTATTGTGCGCCGGAATAGTGGTTGACAGTTTGCCTGTGACTCATAATTTGACTACTGCTCTTGTACAAAATGTGCAAACTTTAATTAGTGCAGTTGTGATGTAGTAATCAGTTAAATTGCAATTATTAAAATGAAGCCCGCATGGTGCGGGTTTTGTTTTTTTAGATGTGTTTTTAACTGTATAAAATACAGGTAGAGACACGGGGAAATGCCGCTCGATTTCAACTTACTTTCTTGCCGTTTTAAGATTACGCTAATTTGCCACCTTTGTTGCTGCCGGGATCGCGAATTAGAAGTGCTGCGACTGATTGTAGAAGGTTACACCAACCCTGAAATCGCCAAATCGCTTTACCTGAGCGAACACACCGTCAAGACTTACGTGCGGGGAATCTTCAATAAGTTGCTCGTGAACGATCGGGTGCAAGCTGCTGTTATGGCATTGCGATCAAGTTTGATGTCGTAAGCGCTATAACAGCTTAAACCCTTCAAATTCGACTGCAAAGCCTTCACCTTGGGGAGCCGCACACATTAACCCAACTTGAACGATTGGTGACTCAGTTAGATATGCCAGGCGCATCATTGAATAGTCTTCCCCATTCAACGAGTATTGCACTTCCACGGTTTCAGCTCGGCGCTTTACCCGCAGCCACAGGGAAACAGGCGGCACTTCAAGCGGCATAACAGACCAATCGGAATAGTCTCGTGTCACAACCGCACTTACGTTTTGCACTCCCTCAACAAACTCAATGCCCCACTTGAGCCAGATATTTTCGCTCTCTCGAATCATCAATCCTGCTTGATCGTAGAGCGATCGATAGCAACCAGTAATTTTGACTTCGGCTGTAAAGTCGCCTGACACTCGACGGTAGTAAAAGTTGCCGTTATCGCGAATGAATCCGTAATGAGTTTGCCGCCAAAAGTCAGTCTTTGCGCCTGCGGTAATGTGGATAACATCGTTATCCTCATGCCATTGTAAAGGTTCGTTGTACCATTGCATTGTTTGCATCTCCTGCTAACTTCCTCCAATTCCGTGCAGTACCAAATCGGCCAAAAAATGAGATAACATTGCGTATTCTAATCCCCAACGCCAGTAAAGAAAACCAAAGGGAATTCCTAAGACGGCATTGAGTGTAATGGTGCGGAGAATGACGATCGGAGTTAATGCCCAGACATTCGCAGCCGCAGGCAAATGACCCACACCAAACAATATTGCAGCCGCCACGATCGCCAGCCAAAAAATCAATGTAGAGGGTTGCGGTTTGTCTCGCTCAAAAATCTTCCAAAGTAGCCACGCCATCAATGTCATACCGAACAGTCGCAACAAGAGTTCTTCGGTGATGCCTCCGTAGAAGGAAGCTAATATGCGTTTCCAGAGATCAATTTCTAGCGTTGTTGGAGTTGCCATTGGCGGCATCCAAGGTTGGAAAGCTAAACTCAATCCAATCAGGACGATTCCACCGATGCAGCCTACAATTAGCGCCGTGTTAAGGGCAGATTTAGATATTGGCGCCAAAGGCTGTCGATATACCAAAGCACGAGCTATGGGCGTATCAAGTCCGATCGAGTTACCGAGGCGAAGTCCAATCCAACAAAAGAGAATTAGAAAAATTCCGGTTTGCAGGGCGGAGGCGATCGCCACAACAGGTAGCGGTGCAGGCAATTGACTTACTGCCGGATTGAGAGACAGCGCATAAGGGAACACCGCCAAGCTTCCCAAACTACCCAGAAACGCCCAGAACAATGCCAATCGGAAGTAATGATTTTTTGCAGTGTTAGCAGACATAATTTTTGAGAAAAAAACGAATCAATTACACTAAATCAGTCTTGAATAGGGAGTGTAAACCAAAACGTTGCCCCCCGATCGGGACTGCTGATGACTCCAATTTCGCCGCCGTGCGCCGCGATAATTTGCCTACACATATACAGCCCCAAACCGAGACTGAGCGATATCCGCCCATCGCGCCCCCGAATGACTGAAAGCATCCAGGATACAAGCCCCCGGATTCATCCGTCCAGAAATAAAAAACCTGTATCCGATGAAACTTGCCCCCCGAATTTATCCGTGGGGTCAATGCTTCAATCTAAAATCTAAAATCTAAAATCTAAAATCGATTGACTGTCAATGAAG
>JACJNV010000097.1 GCA_014695175.1 Microcoleus sp. FACHB-DQ6
CCAGACTCGCACGCCCCTTCTCTAACTGCAAGCAGCCACGCCGCAACGGGAAGTATAATCCGCTTCATGCTGACTTTTAGGCTATAAGCATCCTGAAGTATCGGAAATATATACTTGCCTACTTTCCTACAGGTTTCTGAAGAGATTCTCTCAGTAGTATCGGGAAGATCCTCGTTACTGAGCCTTAGTAATACCTGCTCCATATATTGTTCGCACATCTCGCGAGGGACGGGTGTTGCTGCCGCGATATCGTCCATGAGAAGCCGAGTAAACAACTGGAATTCCGGTAGCGCGATCGCCTCGTGCATATACTCTATACCTGCTCTTACAGCTAAACAGGCTATGAAAGAGTGTACTGCATTCAAGAATCTCGACTTCATATAGAGGAAGGGAGTGATGTCGCTAGTCATAATCACCCCCGTATCTTCCCACTTGGGTCGATCGCCTGTGAAGTTGTCTTCCACGACAAACTGCCAAAATGGTTCCGTTACAATGGGTGCGCGATCGCGAACTTGCAACAGTCGGCTGGGGTAGTTATAGTCGGATTCTTGCTCTTGAGGCACAATCCTGTCTACAACCGAATTAGGGAACGTGGCGTTATCCCTGATGTATTCTGCAAGCTGAGGATCGATCTCTTCAGCGTAAGCTAGCACTGCTTTTCGCAGGATTTCGCCGTTTCTTGGGAGGTTGTCGCAAGAAAGTGTGGTGAAGGGGGTCATTTTGCGATCGCGTCGTCGGCGTAGCGCCTCTACTATAAAGCCAATTGCAGTTGTTGGAGTGGAAGGATTTCGCAGATCGTGCGCGATGTCTTCATGCGTTGTGTCGAGATTAAAATTCTTGTCTAGATGGTACCCTCCTTGAGTAATAGTAAGAGTCACCAGATGCACAGAGGGAGACGCCATCTTTTCAAGCACATACTCGCACTTCTCTCTACCATTAACTATTTCCCTGATAGAACCTATAACTTCCGCTTCCTCACGATTTTGAGCGCAACTAGAGTGTTTGGTCAAAGTGTAAAGGAATCTCTGGGGTTTCAACCTAGTAATGGTCTGTTGACTCTTGAGGCTAACCCCACAAATCCCCCATCTCTGCTCTTGGAAACCCTTCTGTGCAAGATAGTTATGTATTATGTAGGCAAGGTGACCCCTAAAAAAACGACCTGGCCCGAAATGGACGATACCCGTCTTAAGCGCCCTCCTGTCGTAAAGAGACTGTTGCCTCCACAAACCAGTTACAGTACTGAAGCGAGAACTTGAAGAAACACTGGGGGGTCTGAGTAAGTTAACCATGATACTTCTTAAATAAGTGTGATCGGGTAAAAGGAAAATTTGTCAGTCTGGGTATACCCAATGACCTACAAGCAACACAAATGTCTTAAACTGCAAAAATGTCGGGTAACCTTTGTGCCATCTACAAAGAAGCGTATTACCAGATGGTAGTTAGGGTGTGACAGATAGAGCAGAGAAAGAAAAAATCAGGTAAACCTAATTAAGAATCAAAGCTCAATTGGTCATTAACCTGAAGTAAGGCACAAGACTACGCCACCTACTGCAACTTTGTTCAACTTGGGCAACTGCGTAAGCCGAATGTATGTCTTATAAGGCGCAAAAAGAGTGCTTTTTATTCTGGCTTTAGATTCCCCCATAACTCTGTAGACTTTGATGTTATTTCCCTTGGTCGCTGCTCTCCTCCTTTTTCAGGAGAATCTACAAACAATTCTTTATAGGTACTTATAACAACAGGGTAATTAGGGTCTGACAGGTAGAACAGAGAAAGAAGAAATCAGGTAAACTTAATTAATTAAGAATCAAAGCTCAATTGGTCATTAACCTGAAGTAAGGCACAAGACTACGCCACATACTGCCACTTTGTTTAGCTTGGACAAGTGGATAAGTCGAATGTCTTTCCTATCAGGCGCTAGACTGCTTTTAAATTATGCCCTTAGATTACCTAATAGCTCTGTACACCTTGTATATTATTGGCGTTGGTCGCTGCTATCATCTGTCTTCAGGAGAATATACAAATAATTCTTTAGAGGGACTTATAATCACAATCAAGTGTATACTTGGCTACAACCAGTTAAGTTAGAGTTTGGCGTTTGTGTAGCAAGCGTCCAAAAAACAACGCTTGCCTTGAAAAGTCCTGTCTGTAGCGGCTGGCTGATACAGCATTGCAAGGCCGTTTCAGTCTGTCCATAAATTTTTAAAGTTTCCTCACTCACAACTGGGATCTGCACTCCTCTTGAGCAAATCCTCCACAGACACCTGACAATCTGGAAATGCCAAAGGTGCGATTAAATCCGACTCTGCCAACACAAGCGGGCTAGCATAACACTCTGCCCCTGGCTCCGGAAACGCATACAATCGACGGGCATTGATATCTAGAATCCAAATACTCCCTGATTCCTGACCGAGCGATCGCAAGCAGGGGCTTTCAATTCCCTGTTAGTTAAGTTAGATCGCTCCGTAGATGTTGCCCGCGTGGAAGAGTTATCTTGTTTGGACGAACGGCGGGCTGACTTGAATATTTACCGCGCACTATTGAGGCGCATCAAGAGTGAACTCGCTCTAGTTTCTTGAGGTAAAAGCTGACGGCAACAGCTTCTATAAAATTGGAATTACGACTCGACTAATTGAGGAACGGATAGCCGCAGTGCAGCGGGATGTGAGAGTCCATTGCTCAGAGGTGCCCATCAACTTGCTGGGATTGTGGGAACGCCGAGGGAATGGGGAACTGTACTTCAAACACCGCTACAAAGGGTTTAATTATCGCATCGAGAAACTGACGGAGTATTTCGTGTTTCTCAATGTCAAGCGCACCCTACGGGGTTTGTTTGAAATGGAAGCAAGAGTGCTCAGTAATGTTGAGCTGCAGGCGATCGCCTTGTGCTGCGTGATGTTGAGCTGGATGTGCGGGTTGGGGGTGAGTGCGATCGTCAAACAACAACCTATACGAACGCCACCTCCGATTTCTAATTCAACTTCAGGGAACTGCGGAGCGTTGTTGAATGCGCCCAAAATAATGGGGACGCTCTCAATTTTCGCTTGTCAGGAAGTACCCTTCTCCACAAAAGTTTTTAGCTTTGAAGCGTTCGTCACTGCATTTCCCTCTCCGTCGTTGTTGAAGTAGACGAACACGCTTCGCCCTTGGCTTTCCCACTCGTGGATGCGATCGGCCCACCAATGCAAATCATCATCCGAGTAGGAGCCGCCGTAGAGATTGTTGGCGTCGGGGCCGTGGAGGCGCACATAGACGAATGAGCCCGTTGCGCGCAGGATACACGGAAGGTGGGCGCCGCTCATCACGCAGTAAGCCGCTCCTTGCCGTTCTAGCAGCGAAAATACCTCTTCTGTGTGCCAGCTTGGGTGTCGGAATTCCACAGCTACTTTGATCCAGGAGGGCACCTGTTCTAGAAAGTAAGCTAGGCGGGCAGAGTCGCAGGCGAACTGGGGAGGAAGTTGGACGAGCAGAATACCCAGTCGATCGCCCAGGAATTGAAGTCCCTCGCTCATCCGTTCCAACCACTTTTCTGGTGAGTAAAGACGCTTGGAGTGCGTTAGACCGCGGGGCGCTTTTACCGTCATCAAAAATCCTTGGGGGAGGCGCTCTCGCCAGTTAGCAAAGGTAGTGTTTGGTGGCCAGCGGTAGTAGGTGCTATTAACTTCGACGGTTTGATAGTGCTGGGTATAGCGATCGAGCCTAGAGCGAGGCGGTAGCTGGTGGGGATAAAGCACACCTTCCCAATGGTCGTAACTCCAGCCTGAAGTGCCGATGTGAACAATCGAATCCGGGTTCATTATCCCTTCCTTGATTCGGATCTGGAAATCGCTACTAAACAAACAAAGTCCGCGCAGGCGGACTAAGAATATGATATTTGAAAACTGAATGCGATTGAATTAGTTGGCTCGATCGCTGCTACCTCGTTCTGCAGCTTTTTCTACTGCTTCCTGTCCCGGCGTAACTGCTTCGCCCACGTTATCTTTTACCGATTCTATAAATTTTTTGGTACTGGGGGCAATGGGTTGGTCGAGATTCAGCTTTTCTCGGATATTGTCAAGTACACCCGTGGCATCCTTCTCTGTATCGCTTGTTGGCTGCCGAGCGGGACGGGCAACTTCGTAAGACTTAGCTTCAGGGGTTAAAGGTGTAGCGAGCGCTTGCATTTTGTTGCCCGAAAATTCCAATTCGGAGCTAAAAATCAGCGCTATTCCTACAGCAAAGATTATTCCTACTCGCAGGCAAATTGTAACTAAGCGCGATGTAAACTTTTTCATTGAAAAACTCTGTTTTTTCTATGACGACTTTAATATACAATAATTGCTGTTGTTGGTTTGCAAATCTATCTAAAGATAGGACTTCGTGTCAATTTATTGCGTTAACGTTCACCTAAATCAACCTCAACAAAAAAGTTTTGGGCGCTGCGGCGCCAACAGGCGATCGATCGCAACTAGGAACTCAAGAAAGGTACATTTACTACTTCCCCTGACACCGATCCGACTTGCACTTTCAGTCCTTCGCCGCCCGCTTTTGTGCGGATGTAAGCAAGACCAAAAAAGCCGGATTCAGTTTCCGTAAAACTGGTGAGTTTGCCGACTTTTTCCTCTCCAATAGTGACGGCTGTTCCGGGTTCAACCGCACCGCTCAACTGCACGCCCCAAAGTTGCTGTTTGACTCCTTTGTAGGTGTTCAACCGGGCAATTGTTTCTTGACCGATGTAGCAGCCTTTGTCATAGGTAATGGTGTGTAAAAGACGGGCTTCTAAGGGGTTGTAATCGTCTGTGAGTTCAAAATCGGGTGCGGGGCGTCCTTGTTCGATTCGCAGTTGTTCCCAAACTCGATCGCCCATCGGTACGGCCCCAGCTTGGACTAATTCCTTCCACAAGTTGGCTGCATCGCTTGCTGGCGCAATTAACGTGTATCCGGGAGTTGCTAAACCGCTACCAACCGCAACTCGGACCCCCCCTTCATCCCCCCCTTGGTAAGGGGGGGAAAGAGGGGGGGTTTTTATCAATTTGTGAGTAGCATAAGGTTGGTTTTCTAGTTCGGTAACTCCGATTTTTTCTAGTAGTTGAGTGCTTTCGGGCCCGATGAAACTGAAAGCAACAGTTGTATCGGTTAAATCTGTTAACTCGACGCGATCCATTGGGAAAATATAGCGATCAAGCAATTCCAGCAGTTGGCGGCGGCGGTTGGCTGAAACTAACAGCAGTACGGCATCTTCTGTCGCGTAAGCGGTGGCGAGGTCGATCGTCCGGGCGGTGGATGTAACAAAAACGGTATCGCAACCTTGACCGGGTTTGAGTATATTAAAGTTATTGGTACTTTGATTGTGCAAGAACCGCAGGCGATCGCTGTCTGAGATTTGAATGCGTCCCCAGTGAGTGCGATCGTACAAAGCCACACCTTTTTTAGTTGCTGCGATCGCTTCTGCGTCGTTACCAAAACTCACTGGCACAATTTCTTTGGTTGTTAACTCTGCAAAAGTAGCACCGGCCGCTGCTTGAATGTCGTGCAATTCCTGAATCAGCATAAAATTTAGTTGACTGTTGACTGTTGACTGTTGACTGATGACTGATGACTGTTAACTACTGCTTTCTTGTCAACTGACAAATGACTATTTGCTCAAATTGGCGAATATTTCTTGTATTAATTGACTGGCTTTGGCATCAAGACGATTCCAATCTACATCGCCCGTGTCCTCCTCAATCAAGCTAGTATCAATTACAACTTCTTGGCTTTGCAGTTGAGTGGGGGCGGGCTGGTAGTTGACAAAGCAGACTCGATAGCAAAGTTCCCAAATATCGACACATCTTTGCTCGCCTTGATTCTCTAAAATTAGTTGATAGCCAGGAATTGGAATCTGCACTTCTTGATAAGTGCCCGTCCAGACAGACTCCTCTAATTGTTTGCGGATGTTGTCGAGCACTCGGATCATTGCTGGCTGCATGAGCAGTTCAGCTTGCTGCCAAGCGATCGGGCTGGTTATTTTAGGCTTCATATACACGGTTCTAAAAAAGAAAATCAATAAATTAATTTTCTAGCATTGGGTGTCAACTTTTGAGATATCCGCCACAGAATGTTAAATTTAGTCGTCACCCAATTCAACCCTCAACAGCAACAGCCGTTCTCGGCTTGAAGGCTAAAAACGGCTGAAACTGTTGATATTGAGTTATCGGATGGGTAATGTAGGATTTGAACCTACGGCATCCTGCGTGTAAAGCAGGCGCTCTACCACTGAGCTAATCACCCAATTGCACTCACCGGGATTTATCATATCACAGTAACTCAGAAAGATCAAGTAAAAAAAATCCTAAACTTTAAATGCCCTCTGGCCGCACCCACGATCAAATAACCATGTGGAGTTTGCCCTTGGTGGCAGCCCTCACCTTTGGCCAGACTCAGAGCAGCAACCTGACTTTGCTCGTTTCCGGCAGTTTCTTATTCGGCGGGCTGATGTTTGGCCCCGACTTAGATATCTACTCTTGCCAGTATCAGCGCTGGGGATGGTTCAAACCGATTTGGCTCCCGTACCAAAAAAGCCTGCGCCACCGCTCTTTTTTGTCCCACGGCCCTCTGATCGGCACTGCTTTGCGAATCTTTTACCTGACTACCTGGATCGCGGTTTTTGGGATACTGGGATTGGTAATTGCCGAAAAAATTGGCCCCCCTGGGTGGACTTGGGAGGATGTGGTTTTAGGTTGTTGGCGATCGCTCTGTCAACACCCCCTCGAATTTTTAGCTGTGTACGTCGGCTTAGAATTCGGCGCCATGAGCCACTATCTGAGCGATTGGGGCGGCTCTGCTTACAAAAGATTCAAAAAAAAAGGATTGAGCGGGTTGCGGCCTCCTGGCACCATTAAGAGGCGCAAACGCCAACCTCGCAGCCGCACATCTAGCAACTCTAAAAGGTAAATTCCGATGTCTAATTCCCACAGTCGATCGCTCACAGCACTCAAAGAACTTATAGAAGTTGTGGCTAAATTGCGATCGCCAGACGGCGGATGTCCCTGGGATTTAGCCCAAACTCCCCAAACTCTAGTTCCTCACATCATAGAAGAAGCTTATGAAACGGCAGACGCGATTCGCAAAGGAGATAAAGATGCGATCGTCGAAGAATTGGGCGACTTACTGTTACAGGTAATTCTGCAAGCTCAAATTGCCAGCGAATCCAATCAATTTACCTTCGCCGAAATCGCTGCGGGCATTACAGAAAAATTAATTAGGCGACATCCCCACGTCTTCGGCGATGTCGAACTCAACAGCGTGGATGAAGTCAACGAAAACTGGGAAAAAATCAAAGCAGCAGAAAAAGGCACAACTTCGGAAAAGCAGGCAACTTTAGCCTCGAAAATGAGCCGTTATGCCAGCACTTTGCCGCCGATAACGGCCGGGATGAAAATCTCCCAAAAAGCTGCGGAAGTGAGTTTTGATTGGGACAGTGTAGAGGGCGTTTGGGATAAATTTCACGAAGAAATGGCAGAATTTGAACACGCTCTCAAACACGAGGATAAGGCAGCGCAGCAGTCGGAATTGGGAGATATTATGTTTGTGTTGATTCAATTAGCTCGCTGGTACGATTTAGATCCGTCGGCTGCTTTGCAAGGAACAAACGATCGCTTCGTGCAGCGGTTTGCGAAGGTAGAGGCTGCGTGCGATCGACCTTTGTCAGATTATGCCCCAGAAGAGTTAGAATCTCTGTGGCAGCAAGCTAAAGCTTTAATTGCTAAACAAAAGGGCGATCAGTAATAACTCACTCCCGATCACTATTGTTAAGAACAGGCAAGATGCCTGTTCCACAACAACTCAATATTTTGCTTGTGGGGTGGGCTTCTAGCCCGCACTTATGGTTAAGAACAGGCAAGATGCCTGTTCCACAACAACTCAATGTTTTGCTTGTGGGGTGGGCTTCTAGCCCGCCCTGAAAAGCTGATTAACAATACTGCCAGATCTCAGCAATCAACTACTCGTAAAGCTTCGCGTCATTGTACGGCGGATGTTCGCACGCGATGTAAAGCGCATTTGTCGGTTCCAGGGCCTCTCCTGTCACCGGGTCGATCGGCTTGAGGACAAAGCATAACAGACTCAGCGATCGCCAATCCAAATTATCCAGCTTCCCGCGTTCGTAACGGTTGACGGTTGCGGCACTGATACCCACATCTTTGGGTACGGGTTGATTTGTAGCTGTGAACAGCGCCTCTTCATATCCCTTTGTTTTGAACTCTGTTTCGCTGACAGACCAGCCTGTTGTCTGTCTTGCTGCTTTTAAAATCTTGCCCAAACGCATCCGCCCCGTTTCCGTGAAGCGAACGGGACGCAATTCCTGTTCTTTGTCTACCACAGCTTTGTTAGAGAGTCCTGACATTACTTATCTGCAAATAATCTAGTCATAGAGCTTCGCATCGTTGTACGGCGGATGTTCGCAAGCGATATATAAAGCATTTGTCGGTTCCAGAGCTTCCCCTGTCACCGGATCGATCGGCTTGAGGACAAAGCATAACAGAGAGAGCGATCGCCAATCCAAACTTTCTAACTTCCCGCGTTCGTAGCGACTAACAGTAGCATTACTAATACCGACATCTTTTGGTACAGGATCTCCGGCTGTCCGAAACAGAGCGGCCTCGTATTCTTTTGTGACCATTTCTGTTTCAATAATTGACCAGCCCCGAATCTCTCTAGCTGCTTTCAGAAGTTTGCCCAATCTACCGCGTCCCGTATCCGTAAATCGCACAGGGCGCAGTTTTTCCTGATCGACGACAGCCTTAAAGTCAAGAAATCCCGGCATTTTACAGATCCAATTTAACTCTTAAGCTAGCTGTACTTTTGCCTTGCTCAAGGCAGCACACAGGGTTTGAGCATTACACATTTAGAAACATTACTGCAACTTTTCTGCATTCGTGTAGAATGATATGATATAGTAAGATACAAAGACGAACACCTACTAACTCACCCAAGTTCAGGAGTGACTCAGCCATGACAGCACTGTTTCGCCGCATCCAACCCTCGAAAAAGCTCCGCATCACCGTCAGGTCGATCGCCCAACTGCTCAAAATCAGCCAAAACCTGATTAAGCGAGTCGAATCATGGGCTTTCGTGGTGTTTGTGCATCGGCGGGACAGAGGCGGACAATTTATCTCGTACCGGAAGCTGGAAGAATGGCAAAATGCGATCGCCCATCAAATCCAAACCTGCCCCACCCTTGGAGAACTCTCGCAGCTCAAAACATCCATTCTGTACGACAGCCGGAAATTCCAAAAACAATGTCTCCCAAAAACCCTTGACTTTTTAAATCAAATGTGCATTGAAAGACAAGACGAACTCAACATCTGGGAAAGCTTAAACAGCATTGCTTCCTAGCAGAAATTAGGCAGATTGCCTTGCCAAAAACAGAAGCGAAACATTTGCGAGCCATTGCGAGATAAAATCACCCCAAAAATC
>JACJNV010000098.1 GCA_014695175.1 Microcoleus sp. FACHB-DQ6
GGTGTTGGCTTAGATGGAGAAAAGTGGGTTAATTATCTCGAACAATATTCTGATGTGGTGGAACAGTTAATAAAGTTAACTCCAAATAAACGTCGCTTTTATCAACAAGGTATGCGGGCTGCAACCCTGATTCGGTCTATCTCGTAGGCCTCTTTGTCACCCCCCCAGGAGCGATCGACGTTAACGTAGAAACGGAGTTTTTGACCCCGCCTGCATCCAGGGAGGATAGCAGCTAAAGCACCGGAAAGCCTCACCCTAAAGCAGGAAGTAAAAAACCTCTAAAGCCTCAAGATAAAGTACCAACTAAACCTAAGTCAAAATAGCCTGCAAAAACTCTATTCAAATCTAAAATTTGAACCTATGGAGGAATTTTATTGCTCCATAGGTTCAATGGAACTAACCGAATCGATTTCCCTCGACTTGTTCCTCGAACTTTCCAAAACATCAACAGTATTCTTAATAAAACCAGCCATCGGCACAGCCACTAACAAACCTGCTACTCCTGCCACCTTAACCCCCACCAGAAGCGCCACTAAAATCCACACAGGATTGAGGCCAATAAAACCACCTAATAACCGAGGAGCAACCCCGCTTTCAATTACTTGCTCAATTACTGTAGCGACAGCTAAAACTGTGACGCCGAGCCAAAAGTTGTTTAATGTGATCAGCAAACTGACAATGCAAATACTGAAAGGTGCCCCGAAGGGAATCATAGTCATTGCACCCACACCCAAACCGAACAGCAATCCGAAGGGAACTCGCAAAATTAAAAAAGCAACAGTGATAGACAGTCCCATCAAACCCGCCAAAGTTGCTTGTCCGACGAAGTAGTTGTGGAAGCTTCGCGCCAGCAACTGTCGCAATTGCAGGCTCAGCTTGGAAGGAAACCACTTAAACAAGCCTTCCCACACGCGATCGCCGTGCAAGAGCAAGTAGAATGTCACGACTATTGTGAGCAGGAAATTCAACAGACTGTCTGCCGCACCCAAGCCAAATTTGAGAATTTCGCCAGTGAGAGACTGCAACTGAGCTGAAAGTCGATCGCTCAATTTGGTAGTCAAACCGCTAACATCAATGCGGAGATTGCGATTCTCCGCCCAATTGTTGAATGCTTCAATCTGTTCTGTGCCAGAAACTATCCAAGTCGGCAGTCGGGTGGCCAGTTCAGTAATTTGGTTTAGCAGAATGGGGGCTAGAGTCAGACCTAAAACCACCAATAGCAATAAAGTCAAAAACAATACCGACAAAACTGCTCGATCGCGCTTCAAGCCGTATCTGTGCAGAAAGCGCACTGGATAATCTAGCAAAAAAGACAGCACTGTAGCCACTACCAAAACTGTAATCAGGGCGCGAAAATATTCAAAGACTAGGAGGGCTAACCAGCAGTTGAGTACCGCTAGGGGAAATACCAGTCCGTAAGTCCACCACTGCGGCAGTTGAGTGAAACGTCTCATCTAAGTTAACCGAGTTAAAATTTGAGATGCAAGATGTGAGATTGACGCTGCTATTCGCCGTTCTCGCTTAAACATTTTAGGGTGCATTTAATTTATACCCGACTGCTGAAAATTCCCAGTCGATCGACCAGCCGCGAAAATTGGGTTGCTGGCAGGCACGGCCTGCCACAACCATGTTATATCGTTTCCGCTGGTATGGATATATCACCCGCGAAAAAAATATTTGTTGCTGTT
This sequence comes from Microcoleus sp. FACHB-DQ6, assembly GCA_014695175.1. Lineage (GTDB taxonomy): Bacteria > Cyanobacteriota > Cyanobacteriia > Cyanobacteriales > Microcoleaceae > Microcoleus. The sequence continues at coordinate 1,689 of JACJNV010000098.1, forward strand.
GGCAAGGCAGCAGTTTGCAGCGCACGATTCAACCTTTTTCCCCGTGCCGTTCGAGAGCTAATTGAATTAAACGGTCTACTAATTCCGGGAAAGAAATGCCGTCCGCTGCCCACATTTGCGGATACATACTGGTAGCTGTAAAGCCGGGAAAAGTGTTGATTTCGTTAATCAAAACTTCTCCGGTTGATTCAATGTAGAAAAAGTCTACTCGCGCTAAACCTGCCGCGTCTATAGCCAAAAATGCTTGCACTGCCATTTCTTGGATTTGGGAGACGATCGCACTGCTGACTTTTGCCGGGATTGAGCAGTCGGCTTGTCCCTGGGTATATTTAGTTTCGTAGTCGTAGAAATCGCTTTGAAAACTAATTTCTCCCACCGTTGAAGCTTGGGGGTTGTCGTTACCTAAAACTGCACATTCTAATTCTCTAGCAACCACACCCGCTTCGACAATTATCCGCCTGTCGTAGCTGGCGGCGCTGTCGAGAGCTGCTTCTAATTCAGCGCGCGATCGAGCTTTAGAAATTCCCACAGACGAACCCAAATTCGCGGGTTTTACAAAGCAAGGATAGCCCAAATCAGCTTCAATTTTGTCGCACAGTTTGGGGAAAACGCAAGGATTAGACCAGATTTCGGAACGGTTGACAGCGATGTATTTTACCTGTGGCAAACCAGCCTGAGCAAAAGCCATTTTCATGGCAATTTTATCCATTCCCAGCGCCGAACCTAAAACCCCGGAACCGACAAAAGGAAGCTGCATTAATTTGAGCAACCCTTGCACCGTACCGTCTTCGCCGTTTGGCCCGTGCAAAACAGGGAACCAAACATCTACGGCATTAAAATTAGGAAACTGTCCAGCGGGAGAGTCGTTTTGTCCTGGTTCTTGCTCTATTTCCAGAGGTTTTCCGCTGGCTAAGACTTGTTGAGGTAATGTTCCCGACAGCCAGCGGCCGTTTTTTTGGATGTAAAACGGCAGAACTTCGTATTTAGAGGCATTTTCGTCAGCAGCGAGGGCACGGGCGATCGCCCGCGCCGAACTAATTGAGACTTCGTGTTCGCCCGATCGCCCCCCGAACAATAGCCCGATCCGCATCGTTGTCATTTTTCACTACTCCTAGGACTTTTCGACAAATATACACGCAGTTAGCGCAGCTAACGCAGAGACGAACCGCTTTAAGACTATTTATCTCCTCTGTTGCACTCTTCCTCTCTCTCCTCTGCGATCTCTGCGGTTAAAATCCCCCTCCCGCCTGTGAAAAGCCTCAATTACCCCCCCGGCCATTTTCAGTTAAACCGTCCCCAGAATCCACAGCAAACGCGCAGAGTTAATTGAAAATTGCATCATTTCCCTCCGCATTCGATTCCGGTTTCTTGCCCTGGCTTGAAACAGTTTATTTCCTTCCTCGTCTTTTCGCGCACTTAGATATTCCCGGAGTTCAATACTCCAGTCATGCTTATTTTTAAGAAGAGTTGTTGGCAGCAAAAGGCGGATTACTTTCAGCCTAATTTGCTGCTGATGTTAAATTACTTCTTCCCAGAAATTTAGTTGCGATTTAACACTTTACACTTTATGTTTTGAGTATTGAGTTGGCAAACATTATTTTTTGTTCAACCCAAAACTCAAAACTCACAACTATTCCACCATTTCTCCCGTCAAACTAAAAGCGCGAACATCTGTAATTTTAACCCGCACAATTTTACCCGCCAATTCCGCAATATCGCCCTTAAAAAATGTGAGACGATTGCCGCGAGTCCGTCCCATCACCTGAGTTGGATCTTTGATATTTTGGACCTCCACCAAAACCTCTTCAGTGCGTCCGAAATAGCGCTGCGATCGTTCCATCGCCGTTGTTGTGACTACATGATTGATTCGTTGCAGGCGATCGGCTTTCACCTCCTCACTCAACTGATTTTCCCACAAAGCCGCCGGCGTCCCAGGGCGAGGGGAGTAAGCAGCAGTATTCACCAAATCGAAACCAACGTCTTCGATCAACTTCAAAGTCTTCTCAAACTGGGCTTCCGTCTCCCCAGGAAAACCGACAATCGCATCCGCAGTAATCGAAGCATCCGGCATATAATGGCGAATTGTATCAATAATCCTGCGGTATTTCTCCTGAGTATAGCCTCGCGACATCGCCTTCAAAATATCATTATCCCCGGACTGAAAAGGAATGTGAAAATGTTCGCAAACCTGCGGTAATTCAGCACAAGCCTTAATCAATCTTTCCGTAAAATAGCGCGGGTGGCTAGTAGCAAATCTGAGGCGATCGACTCCCGGCACATCCTGCACAAAATAAAGCAAATCCGTCAAAGTATGCTGGTGGCTGCCGTCCGGTTTTGTCCCCGGCAAATCGCGTCCGTAAGCATCAATATTTTGCCCCAACAACGTTACTTCCTTGTAACCTTGACGGCCCAAATCCTCCATTTCCGCACGAATTGCCTCCGGCATTCGCGACTGTTCAACCCCGCGAACATTGGGGACAACACAATAAGTGCAGCGTTCATTGCAGCCGTAAATTACATTCACCCAAGCCGTCACCTTGCTGTCGCGGCGCGGCTTAGTAATATCCTCCATAATCTCAACAGCTTCAGTCGCCACGACTTGATTGCCCTCAAAAACTTGTTCCAGCAAATCTTCAAGTCGGTTAGCGTGTTGTGGCCCCATTACTAAGTCTAATTCCGGTACTCTCCGCAGCAGCGCTTCACCTTCTTGCTGCGCCACGCATCCAGCTACAATTAAAGTTAAACCCGGTTCTTGGCGCTTGCGATGAGCTTGCCTTCCGAGGTTAGAATAAACTCTTTGTTCGGCATTGTCGCGAATTGTGCAAGTATTGTAGAGAATCAAGCTAGCTTCGTTCGGGTCTTCCGAGAACTCAAAGCCCATATTTTCCAGAATGCCGGCCATCCGTTCCGAGTCGGCTTTATTCATCTGGCATCCGAAAGTAGTGATGTGATAGCGGCGGGGTTTAACGGTCATGGCGAATTGCAGGCAAATAAAAAATATAGGTTTTCAACCTTAACAATTTATTATAGCACTTCTGTGTTAAACGAGATACGTCGGGTTATTGGGAATTTTAGTAATTGTAGGGTGTGCATTCGCACCTTATTTTACTAATTCTAGGGTGCGCCTTGCACACCTTACCGCTACAAATAGTTTTAGATGCCCGATAACTTCTGCGTAGTCGGGGAGCTGGCTATTGGGTTTTTTTAGTTAGATAAAAACTGTAAAATTGTTTTGGCAATACCTTGGGCCGCCAAATAAGGAACCCCATTGCCAACAGTTTTAAACATATTAGTCAAAGTCATTTGGGCGGGCAGGGCAAACTCTTTTGGCAGTGACTGAACAGCTAGTGTTTCTGCAACCGAAAGTCGGCGAAGTTTGTAAGGGTGCAAGTGAACTTCGTTATTGCCGTAACAAGCTGTCGGCGAATAACGCCATCGGTGCAATCGCTTGAAAGATTTTTTTGAATCATCTCCTTCATCAACGGAAGCAAACCGCTTAATGCCTGCTTTGGGTTGAAAATAGTGTTTGGCATTGGGATGGTTGAGAACGTCATTTTTTTTGAACCAAAATTCAACCGTTAAATCTTGGGGAATGCCATCAGGACAAGGCACGAAACCATCCTCTGCAAAGGCAGTTCTATCCGGCCAAGGATGAGAAAAAATTTCTGATTTGGGATATAATACCTGACTTTGCCAAGGAAATAAACTTTCGGATAACATTGGGCTTTTTTCCTCTTGGGAAAAGCCCATATTTTTGACAAGGTTTTTTCTAAGGCCAATCAAAATAATTCTATCCCTATCTTGCGGAACTCCGTATTCTATCGCATTAATTAAACGTTCGGCAAAAACGTATCCCGAAGTCGCCAACTGATGTTTTAGTTCGTCGTAAAAAGATTTATGTTTTTTAGTTCTCCACAAACCTTTGACATTTTCAAATAAAAAGAAATCTGGCTGCTGCTGACAAATCAATTCAATGTATGAAGCTGAAAGTTGACCTTTATCTCCTTCTTGACCCCGGTTTTTGCCACCAATAGAAAAGTCAGGACAAGGTGGCCCCGCGATAAATCCCACAATATCGTGATGCTTGCGGGCATCCTGCATCAATTCCCGCAGGCGAAAAGCTGGTTCTCCCCCTACAAGTCGAGTTACATCTGCTTCCTCTCCTTCGCAATATCCGTATTCTGGTAGCGGCAAATTCAGGCACTGCCGAGAATAGCGGTATGCTTGCATGAAAGGTGGGAAAATTTCATTGACATACGCTACATTAAAGCCGATCGACTCAAAACCCAGATCGAGCAAGCCTGAACCTGAAAAAAATGAGAAAATACAAGGAGGACGGTGCATTGAAGGATCGCAGCAATTTTGAGTTGAGCTTACTATAAATTATGTTGGGTGCCCTGGGCTCGGTACACCTGACTGTAAATTCTGTAGGGAATTGGGAATTGGGAATTGGGAATTGGTAGAATAGCCGGAGCGGGTTTATGAGATTATTGGTTTGAGACGATTATTGTTGGTACAAACTGCCCCTACAGGTATTATTACAACCATTGACCGCCTCGGAAACGCCAGTGGGGAAACAAAATCCGCATCAGTGTTTGGGATGCCAGATAAATAGCCAGCCACACTAAACTATAATGCAAAGCAAAAGCTCCCAAGTCAAAATCTTGTGCAGGTATCCCCGGCAAACCGATAATTTTGATTAAAAATAGCACAAAAAGTGCTTCCCAAATTCCCGCGAGTAATTGAAACGCGCCTGGCCAATCTCGATCCCAGCGGAACTGCTGAATGTAGATATATAAAGCATCCCAGCCGAGACCAAAAATCGCTACATACCCTAAAATCCAGAAAAAAATGGCTCCAGATTTGGAGGTCATTAAACCTATAAAAAACGGCAGCGTTACTAAAACGCCTACGGTTGCAAATAGCAATAACCGAGTTTGCCAACGGCCGAATAAGGTGGGAGTCATGCGATTTTAGATTTGAGATTTTAGATTTTAGATTGAAGGGGAAGGTTGTTCGATTTTAGATTTTAGATTTTAAATTGAAAGCGAAACTCAGTTAAATCCATTAAATCTTATACATTGCTTGTTGCCGAACTTCGTCCTTCAAGTTAGTCGGGAGATTTATTTAAAATCCACTTCAACCACTGCACAAAGGATCGCCAAACGCTCAGTTTCCGCACACCCGGAACTCGGTTGGCGGCCAGACTTTCAACCGAACGCAAGGCGGCGTATTGCAAGCCCAAAAAACTGTCTACCGGCGCGTAAGGCCCTCCCAAAGTAATAGCGCCTGCTGCGTATACCCGGCCTTCTGTGTTGCTAGCAGAAGAATTCCGCAATTCGGGTACTTCAAAATCGTTGTTAACACTCAGCCGCCCCAAACCGTTGAGGGGAAGATTGTATTGAGCTACCAAATCGTTTAACAGGGGACTGGTTTTTACCTTAGCGTCCAAACCCGTAGCATCAATAATAAAATCAGCTTCTAACTTAATTTTGCCCTTGAGTTCCTTCTCCTGAATGTACGTCACCGTGCGGTTTTGACTGTCGCGCTCGACTCGCTCGACTTCACCGAAGGTAATTTGATACCATCCTTGACTTAAACCTTCTTTGACAATTCGTCGCCAGTCGCTGCGCTGGGCTGTAGTAGTTCCACCCCAGTCTGTGAGCAACTGCGGCCGCAATTCCGGGGCGGCTTGTTCCAAAAGTACGCGGAGTTCCCCGCCCCAAAAAGCTTTTGGCCAGTTGAAAGGTTGAAATTCGTAGTGATTTTCGACTCTTCGCTGAGCGAGTTTAAATTTGTTGCCTTGGGGTTTGGGCGATCGCATCAAATGCAATACTTGAATGTTGCGGTTCCGCTGTCGCGCTTCGTAAATTCGCTGCACCACCCGCGAAGCCACAATTCCCCGGCCTCTAATTAACACGCTGCCGCCGCTGGCCTCCAATTTTTCGTAAACGCCGTCGTGGCTTTCATAAGCGTTGACAACCGACTCAAAATCCTGGGTTTTTTCGCGGTAAGCTTGCAAATCGGGCAGAAATTGAATGGCGGGATAGCCGGTGGCTAAGTGTACGTATTTGGCGATTAAAAAAGCGTGGTCGCGGTGATCCGCATTCGATCGAGAATAAGCGATCGCGTACCTGCCGTCATCTGTTTTGCGAATTCCCCGCACTCTACCGTAGCGAAACATCTGATTCCACCCAATTCGATCGACTTCCCTGTCAATAGAATCAAACACATTCCCCGCGCGAGGCGTATAAGTTTCGGCAAAAGTCGGTTCAGCAAACACCTGCCACATCAACATCAGTGATACTCCCAAACGCCCCTTGAGCAATTCCTGCCAAGCTTCCCGCAAAGCATAGGGAGGCCAGCCCCAAATGTTGTCTGGACAAGAGTCAGAATTCGATCGTAGGCGTTCCCGCAGCGGAATTTGAGAATTCAGGCACAGGCGCAGGTAGCGGGCGTAAGGCTGGTTTTCCATGCCCAAAACAGCAATTCGATCGATTTTCACGCCGCAAATTCTCAGCAAATCCACCCAAATAAAGCTGCCCAAACCGCCGCCAACTGCCGCCCAATCAACTTCTGCCACAGGGAGTCCCATAGATTGGATCGATCGCATTGACACTTGAGAAGCTTGCAAAAATGCGATCGGCGGAAATTCTCCCCTACTACCTGTTTGAGGAAGCGGCGACACCATCTGCCGCTTCAATCCGGGGTCTGGCCCATTGGTCTGCGGGTTAAAGAAAATGTGAGAATTGACAGACGGCGTTTCAGGGGAATTAACAGCAAAAGAAATGCCGATCGCGTAGGGCCCAACTTGCAGCATATCCCCGTTTGCCAGCACGCAGCGGGTTTGGCGAATGCCGTTAACAAAAGTACCGTTGCGGCTGCCCGTGTCAGTGAGTAGAATACTGTTGCCTTCGGTGCCAATCACTGCGTGAAACCGAGAAACTTGACTGCTGCTGAGGGCAATTCGAGAAACTCGTTCCCCGTTGATTGTGGCGGGCATAGCTTCAAAAATTCGTCCCAAAGCGATGGGTAAGTCGAGTATCGGGGCTCGACAATCCCCCGTAGCTGTATCTGTCCAAGTCAGTCGCAGGCGCAAGGGTTGAGAATTCATGATTTTTTAAACATCAGCCGTCGGCTTTGAGCTTTCTGCAAAAAAAGATTTTTGAAGTTGAGAGTGTTTAGCGGATAGCCCGATTTTCCCTTTTTCAAACTCTCACGGAGAGATCATCACACTCGCCGCCGCCGCCAAAGAAGTACCGCACCACGGACACCCCGCATTCAACTGCGCGTAAGACGAAATGCGGCTGCATTTGGGACACTGCAAACCGTATTTTGAAGGCCCCGTCGGCTGAAAGTTACCAGGTGCGGGAGGCCCAGACAGCAAAACTGTCTGGGGCGCGGCTACCTGCACCTCCGTCACATTCACCACCTCGATTTGCACTTGCCCTAAATGGATGTGACTTCCCGAGTTCAATTTTGCTTCGCCTCGGACGAGAATTTGTCCGTCTACCAGCGGCGGATTGCTTTCCCGCAAATTCCGCACTGCATACTCCTGCAATTCCTGATTAAAAAATATTTCAACGTGCAGCCCCGATACGCTGGGATGCGAAAATACTATATCGCACTTCGCCGGATCGCGCCCTAGTCTCACGGTTCCCGGACTTTTGCTCGGCTGTCCGTTTTCAATTGTCTGAGTTTGACGCACCCCAGCTTCTGTCCATGCTAAAGTTAGCTGGTTTGTCATGATTTTATAGTTAACTCAAAAATATAAAAAAATATTAGCTGATTTATTTTGAGGACGGACTTCCTCACCAAAAAACTTAATTAGAATTATTGACGCCGACTCGATCGAAGTTCTGAAAATATTATCTGCAGCTAAACAAAAAAGCCCTGAGTTCGGGGCTTTTAGTGTTCGTATTGGCTTTTTTTGAGATACTGAATCGCGCTTGCCAGCTTTTCTTTCCCGCAAAATTATGGACCCCTGTGCAGCTTTGTTAAAAAATTGCCGTTAAAGATTTGCCAGCGATTGCTAAAAACTAATTGCTGTGGGGTTTTCAAATTTGCAAAGCTGTGGGGCGCTAGTTACAAATTTTGGAGGTTGGGCGATCGAACTACCTTGGTAACTTCGATCGCCCCACCTCCTCAAACGTTCACTGTCCTAGTGCTATCTCTCACGCTGCAACTGTGCAATCTTTCATTACAGGGCCAGCCTTGAGAGACTTAAGCTTCGCTCTTGCGGCTTTTCCGACCGCCTTCGCGACCAATTTGAGCCATGTGTTCGCGATTTCTGCTGACAGCTTCCCCACCTTTTTGACCAGCTTGTCTGGCTTCTTCAGGGGTGAATTCGTGTGCAGTTCCTTTCTCGTGTGCAGCTTTTCCGCCCTTGCTAGCAATTGCGCGCTGTTTTTCTGCATCCATAGAAGCGAATCCGCGTTTGCTTTTCTCAGCCATGACTGTCTCCTTGTTTGTTTCTGATTTTTTAGCTCGATCGCGCCTTCGCCTCCCACTGTCGTGGTTACTCCCAGTCAGTGGTGAGATATCCGACGGTAAATTATGAAACCTCATCAGACGAATCTAAGCTTTTGGTTGAACTCGCAGGATGACTCTTTCATAATTTACAAATGTGAACTAAAAATAGTTCACGCCCGGGCACTATAGTTAGAGCCGCCAATGTTTTAAGCTGGTTACTGTCTTTCAATCATTCTATAAACCTCCCCAACTTTTATACCTCTTTCTCAGGTATAGTCATTCTTTAGTTCGCTGGAAGGATGGAAGCGAAAGCTGATTGGCAGTAGACTCAGAGGATTTTTTGACTTAACCGCGCCACCTCAAAAATTAAAAGTCCAAAGACGGATGCTTTTTTGGTCTTTTTACTTTTTTTTTGATGCCTTCGGCCCTTGCCAGTTATCCCGATGTTAGGTGGTCTGCCGATCGAGTTGTTTCTGGTAAGCGATATTTTGGGGCGCAGCGCAGGACGTACTCGATCGCACTTATCAAGTTTACCTTATGACCTATCGAAACATAAATCGGCTTTACCCCTGTTTGCGTCCTCAGCGCTGCTCCTACCGTCGATCCCTCCAACAGCAATGGTTGCCAACTGCCCCGGTCGAGTCCGACTTCTGAATGTTCTCCAATAAATCTATTTTTGGCAACTCCGATCGTGGCAATCCCTGTCAAAACCCCCAAATGGCAGGCAAGACCGAACCTGCGGGGGTGGGCTAGTCCTTGACCGTCGCACAATATCAAGTCTGGTCTCAAACTGATATTTTCCAAAGCTTCGAGAACTGCCGGCACTTCTCGAAAAGACAGGAAACCCGGAATATAAGGAAAAGTTGTAGGACTGCGAACCACAGCTTGCTGCTGCAACTGTAAGTCGGGAAAGCTCAGAACTGTTACAGCGGCCCGCGATACATCGTTTACACCGTCGTAGCCGACATCTACGCCTGCGACGTACCGAACTGTCTCCAGTTGATTGGCGGTAATTACCTCTGACCGAAGCTGTTCTTGAATGGCGATCGCCTCTTCAACTGTCTGCGGCCAAGGGTGTCGCTGCAACATTTTGATTTTTCTTTAACCGTTCTCATCTAAGCTTAACTTATTTTCGGCCATTTTTAAACTCAGATTTTTATCGTTTGTAGCTATAAATTCCTAGCTTGCCCAAGGAGTCTTTTTTTCTACTCAGGTGGGTTGAGCAAGGCGGGCCGATGCCAATTCTACAAATAGAGTCTGTAGGTCGGAGAGTGAAATTCTATCTTTCGCTTGTGCTTGAACCAACCCCCAAAGGTTTTAGCGGCAAGCACCTCCAATCTTCTACTCAAAATTTATAAAAAATACCTATTCGATCCTGATTTTCTAGCTTTCTAGAAAGCTTTCTCTTTCCGATCGCCATTTTATCGCTTGTCGCAGAGCGATCGAGCTATCTATTTACTTCTGCTTTATCTAAAAAACTCCTCTTTGTCAAGATGATTGAAACATTTATTCATCAATGATCTCACCCAGCTACAAGTGCCATTGTTCATCCCCGCTCATCGAGCTAAGAGGTTCCCAGACCCTCGCAACTATATGACTTTTATGAAAAATAATCAATGAATTTATGAGTTGTTGCACCCTTAACATGAAGTTATAATCTTAGATAAGATCCAATATAAAACTAACATCAAGTAACACAACATAGGTGAATCAACATATGAAAACCATGCAAAGTGTTCAGTACAACCTAGCTCTCTACATCGTCGGTGGCATCGTCTTCATCATCGCCGCCTTAATTTTAAGACCTTTTGCCCTCGTCGGCGCAGGGGAACGCGGCGTCATGATGCGCTTCGGCAAAGTTCAAGACGCGATCTTAGATGAAGGCATCCACCCAATTTTACCGATCGTCACCTCTGTAAAAACTATCAGCGTGCGGGTACAAAAAACCGATTTGAAAGCAGATGCAGCATCCAAAGATTTGCAAAGCATTACTACAGATTTGGCAGTCAACTGGAATGTTGACCCTGCAAAAGTAAATCAAGTTTTCCAACAAGTGGGAGACGAAGAACAAATTGTTACCAGCATTCTGAGTCCGGCAATTTCTGAAGTTCTCAAAGCAGCAACTTCTAAAAAAACCGCAGAAGAAATTATTACTAAGCGCACGGAACTAAAAAACGAAATAGACAACAGCCTTAAAAAGCGCTTGGAACCTTACGGGGTCATTGTCAGAGATGTTTCGTTAATAAATTTTGGCTTTTCTCCAGAATTTAGCAAAGCCATCGAAGCCAAACAAATAGCAGAACAAGAAGCTAAACAGGCAGAATTTACAGTTAAAAAAGCAACTCAAGACGCTCAAGCCCAAATAAACCGCGCTAAAGGTCAGGCAGAAGCTCAACGCTTGCAGCGACAAACTTTAAC
>JACJNV010000099.1 GCA_014695175.1 Microcoleus sp. FACHB-DQ6
CCGTTTAAAGTCTGCGGGGTTTAACTTTTGTACTTGTTCGTAATTCATCTTATGGGAGCTAATTATTTCTTTTATTTTACCTAGAACGCGCGCACTTTCGCAAGAGGTCTAATGACTTTAACTAAAGAATTGATGACATCTTCAAAATGCTGCGTCGGGTAAAATGCGCCTTCTTGATAGCCTCTAAACAAGGCAATCCAAGCATAGAAAGAAAGCTGATTTGGAGGCAGCAAAAAGTCCGGCCATTGCAGGGCTAATAGGGTTTGGGCTGCTTGCGGGAGTTGGAACTTGTCGAAAACGTCCTGAAGTGTACTGTTGAGGTGTTGGACAGCACAGAATACGTCACCGAAATTTTTGAGCAATTCAATTGGTTTGACGGGAGGAGCGAGTTTTCTGAGTCCTTCGCCGGTTTTCTCGACTTCGTTTACGAATTGGCGAATTCTCTCGCCCGCTTCGGGAAACAGCGCCGACAATCTGCGGATCAGTTCCTCTGGTTCCGAGGGAATATCCAGCGCATACCCAGGCATTCTCATGTGGTCGTAGCCATTCGGATCGTACCGTTCAAAGGTGACATCTCGATCGAGACCGAGTTTTTTGAGAACTCGATTGACTGTATGTCCTTCGCCGCAGTCCCAAACGTAGTGGAATTGGGCATTAAAGGTGTATTTTTTGGCCATCGTAAAGGTGTGACCAAAGCCTCCGGGATGCTCGTGAGCTTCGAGGATGTGTACGGTTTTGCCGGAGTTTGCCATCAAAGCTCCGCAAACCAGTGCTGATAAACCACTGCCGACGATGAGGTAATCTGTTTTCATGGTAAATTTCCTCGATCGATTGAATGGGGCGATCGTTGTCTATTTAAACTAACTATCAATTCTGAGAAAATTCTGAAGTCCAGCAACAATTTTTTGAGGCGCGCTGGTTTAAGGATTGTATTAAAGTCTGAGTACGGTTACTGTTAAGCTTAATCAAGTTGTTGCGGATAGAACTCATAGCTGCGGAGGCGGACTGGAAAGCCCGCCCCACAAGGGAAGAAATCGGGTTTATACCTTTGTTCTTACTCTTAAGGTATAGTAGCTTACCTAATTAGCAGTATGTTAGTTAGAGGCGCGATCGCTTATTTGTGCGGCACAATCACATCAAAAAAAGCATCATCCAAATCATAACCAAACATCTGCGACATCGCCATCAACTTCGATTTACTGGGGATTCCCTGCTGATTCAACCAATCAGTCAACACAAAAATTTTGTTCATCAAAAACATTTCCAAAGCTTCAGGATTGTACTGAATACCTTGGGTTCGGTGAAACTGGTGCGGCACCAACATCGCGGCATAGCGCGCCAATTCTCCCGCTTTCCAATCCAGCAAAAATGGCAGCCAAGGATAACAAGCATCCAAGCGAATAAACCACAGCCTCACTTCGGGAATTTCCGAAATTTCTCGCGGATCTAACTCTTCGCGCGGATACTCAATTTCAAATTGTAGCTGTTGTTCGTTTTGGGCGATCGCTCCTTCGGCCAGCCACTTTTCAATCACCGTCCGCACCGGAGACAAATCTAAACTGTTTATGCGATCGGCATCTATCGCTATCATAATACTCATAAAATTTCAACCTTATAGCATTAAGTTTTATCTATAATACCACCAATCACCAATCACCAATTATATCAAATCCGTTAACTTCCCTACACCAGAACTCTGGCACACATTCGCAAAATATTTTGAAAAGCATCGGCGTTAATCCCAGTTAATCTGCGGTGTCCCCCTTGCCTCAAAGATTTATGCAATCTTTTCTACTACTCGTTGCCTAACCATCACCCATTTTTCCCAAACTTGCTATCTTGCAAAGAATTACCAATCCCCTGGATAATTCCCCGCCCGATCAAACCAATTCCCCGCCCTATAACCTGAGTCAAAACGTAAACAACGCCAGCACCCAACAGCGAAATAACCGCGCGAACTCTAGGTGCGATCGCATCCCTGGTTTCCAGCAGCAAAGTCAAGGCTAACTGCCACCCAGAAAGCTGTGCTAACTCCAGATTTCTCGGAGCATAAATAGAAATTCTTTTAATTCCCGAATCGCCCAAAACAAACAGCCAAAACCTGCTTTCAAAAATAGCTTTCGGTTCCACAAAATATCTATCCCAGCTATATCTCCACGACAAATCATTCCGAAATCTCTCAATTTCTCGCGTCGAAATCAACTTGCCATCGTAAAAAATTTGCTTGATTTCTTCAATATTTGCCAAATTATTTAGTAGAGGCTGTACCACTCCGCTAGCAACTTGAATTGCCAAATTTTCTAACAAAGCTTCAGCTCGCTGCATCGCTTCCGGGCTGCCAGCAACACAAGAAATATTGTCAACTGTTAGAGGAATTTCAAATAGCAAATGTGCAAAAAAATCAACTGTCATCGGTATTTTCTCAAGGATTTGTGCTGCAACTACATCAGCATCTGCCAGCAGCATCGGCACAACTTCTACACCGCTGCCTGCCAAGAGATAAGCAGCGCTTCCCTCTTGACTTTCTCCCACTTTCAAGCTTGTTTGACTGCCATCAAAAACCAGATTTTCTCCCGTTGGCAGTGTATAGTATCTCCCAAAAAAATCTATGATTGTCGCCTCCCACAAATCCCGTAAAATAGCAGGCATTTTTTGCGACAATTGAGTTTGCTGCACTTGCGAAAAGCGCAATTCCTCCAGCAAATCCTTTAACTTCCGCAGGATGGAACTCATCAATTCACGCTTTTTGGTCGATCGCAAAATATCAATTTCCAAAGGCAAGCCAGTCAAATTTACCAACTCAAACTGCAATTTAGCCGCCACCGAGTCAAACAAGCTATTTTGCCAATTAGTTGCTACCGCCAAATCTTCCGCCGAAACTTGGGAATTCGCTAATTGCAATTGAGAATTATTTAACAAATTCTCGCCTCTCATTTCTTCTTTCTGCCTTCTGCCTTCTATCCTCTGCTTTATGCCTTCTGCCTTCTGCCTTCTGCCTTCTGCCTTCTCCCCTTTTCCTTCAAATAATAACTGACTGACAAGCCAGCGAGCCGCCAGCAATTCTCTGCGGCGCCCGCTGAGTACAACCCCATCTAAAATAGAGGGCAAATCTGTCGGAGCTGCCGCTCTAATCTCTTCCAAATCAGCTTGGACAACCGCCAAAGTTGCATCTATTTCCCGCAGTCCAGAAAGACAAAAATAAGCCAGCATTTTTTTGTGTACGGGCGTATCAACTGTCGGATTATCTGCATTTTTCTCTGCAATTGCTGCGGAGTTTTCTACTGTTTGAACCACCGCTGCATTTAGTTCTATTTCCGAGTTAGCTGCCGCATCCGTCGCCCAATAAGTGCGACCAGATGCCACCGCGCGAATAGCTTCGATTATCAGGGAAATATCTCTACCTTTAGGACAATAGCCATTCGCGCCCGCTGCCTGTACCTCTGCCCACAGCTCTGGTGTCAGCGGCCCGCCTAGCAGCAACAGGGGGAGGTTGGGGTACAAACTTTTGAGTTCGCGACAAAATGCCAGCGCCTCTGTTGGAGGCGATCGCAAATTTAAAGTCTCAACAGTCAAAATTCCCAAATCTGCGGGCTTCTTGGCTGCTCCAGAGCCGATCGAGCGAGCTTCTAGAATCCGCCAAGCCTCGGTTCCCCTTGAAAGCTCTGCGACAACTTCCAAGTCTGGATACTGCTCGATCGCAACTCGCAGCCCCAGCCGGAAAATCGGGTCGCCATCGATCGTCAGCAGTTGGAAATTACTCACTTGATTTTAGATTTGAGATTTTAGAGAGCGATCGCGGCAAAACCCAATTACTCGGGGATCAAATTACCATCAGGAGGCCCAGCCGATTCAGGAATCGAGGGCGGCGCGGGTTCCGGAGCCGGAGCAGGCGGATAGTAAGGTTCCGGAGCCGGAGCCGGGGCCTCTTCTCTAGCGGGCGGATAGTAAGGTTCCGGCTCGGGAGCGGGCGGATAGTAAGGTTCCGGTTCCGGCTCCGGAGCGGGCGGATAGTAAGGTTCCGGCTCGGGAGCAGGCGGATAGTAAGGCTCCGGAGGCGGGGCCTCTTCTCTCGCAGGCGGATAGTAAGGCTCCGGAGCCGGCGCGTACTCCTCCTGTGGCGGAGGAGGCGCGTACTCCTGTTGCGGAGCCGGTGCGTACTCCTCCTGTGGCGGAGGAGGCGCGTACTCCTCTGCAGGAGGTGGGGCGTACTCGCGAGCAGGCTCCGGCGGCGGTGCACTGTTGGCTCTAAGTTCGGCACTCCAGCGCCCGATCGCACCTGCGGCCTCTGAATACAGCGCCCTACCGTAACCGATTTGGGAAGCCGTATCGATTGCCGCTCCTAGACTGCCTTGAGACGCCAATTCCAAAGCTCGATCCAGAATCGGTCTGTCTTGAGCAACTTGCAGTTCGCTCACCCACTGATAGACATTATCCTGAGCTTTCGCGTACAAAGTCCTACCGCTCTTAATTGCCGAAGCTTTTTCAATAGCAGCACTAAGTTTTCCTTGCTTCGCCAGGGCTATAGCTTCATCCAACAAAGGCTGATCTTGAATAACTTCTATGCGTTTCGTCCACTGAGCCAAGAGAGTTTGCGCCTCTATCCTGCGGGGGCGGTTTAGAGCGATCAGGAGTAGCTGAGCCATGCCGCCCTTGAGTCCTTCAACCGTTTGCGGTTCTGCCAACTGCTTCGCCAGAGTCAGAAAAGATTGGTCTTCGATCCGCTGAATTTCCCGACGCCAAGCAGCCACCAAAGTTTGAGCGTGAACCCGCCGCGGCTGCTTAAGTCCGATGGTTTGCGCTTGCTCGATCGCGAGTGCAAACGTCCCTATCTGACCGACACTAGCGATCGTGCTGGCCACTTGCAGACGCAGCAAATCTTGAAACTGCACCTGCAAATTTTCAATTTGAACTTGAGCTTGCTTGTACAGAGGGCGACCCGGAGCAATTTGGCTAGCAGCCCCCTGCCCTTCCAGCAAGCTAAAAATGTGTTGCGGCAGCGGAGTTGATATCGACTGGTTCCACGTCACTGCCTGAGCCCTACCCAACTGCATCAAATCTTGAGCTTCCGCAAACAGCGGCGAATCCTGCGGCACCACAGAAGCAGCCTCGATCGCCCCCGGCAGGTCTTTCGCCCCCAACCGCTTAGTAGCCATTGCCAGCAAAGTCCGGCTCCAGCCCTCAATTTCCTTCTCAGCTTTAGCGCGGGCAAAAAGCTGCGGGTCTATTTTACGAGCCAGGACGATCGCCTCAGCGAATTTTTGCGGAGTTCCCTCCGTCGCCAAATCTCTAGCCTCTTGCAAGCGCTGCCAGCCGTTTCTTTCCAAAGAAATCTGCTGGATCAGCTCGTTGTACCGTTTCTGACTCCAGAAAATATTTTCCAGCTTGAACAGAGCTTGAGCATAATCCCAAGCCTTCCTTAAATCCTCACTTTTCAAAGCTGCTAGGGCTGTATCGTAGAGTTTTTGGCCCTCCTGCCAATTTTTTTCCCAAGCAGTAACAGCCTCCTGTACCTCGGGGTAAGACGGACTGGTTTTCGGAATTTTCGCCACAATCTCCAGAGCACCCTTCAAATCACCCTTCTCAATTTTTGCCCTGGCAAACCCCAGAATGGCTTTCGACCATTCTCCTATCAAATGTTGACCTTGCGAGTATAGCGGATGTTCTTTCGGCCAAGCCTGCACCAATGCCATTGCCGATTCTAGCTGTTCTAGCTTGCCCGACTTAGCAGCTTGTTGAGCGCAGTAAAGTCGCTCTCCGTCCGCCGCCAGCGGCGACAGTTGCTGGCAATTCGGCGGTGGCGGCATCGTCAGCAACCACAGAAATGCAGCGGCACCGGTTACTCCAAATCCCACCAGGAGACTCAGCCAGATAAGCTGCCACTGCCAAAAAGTTCTTTTTCCCTCGGTCGGCAGCGCCGTTACTGAGGAACTCGCATCGCCTGTCGCCTCTGCACTGAACTGTGCCGTCGGTTTAGGGGATGGGTTGTATTGCGGTGGTGTGTGGAATTGGTCAGATTGTCGTCTCGCCATTACTTCAGCCTGTCCTGTAATGCGCACTAGAATGTGACACTCCCACATCAAATCTATAGATTGTGATGTCGGCTTCTGACTCCTGTTAAGGAGATCGAGAACTTCCTTCAAGGTACTGGCAATCTTTCCCTCTACGGCGTTTTATAGTGAGGTTCGTGTCTGGCCCCACTGGTAGCTTCCGAGCATTTTCGGCTCTCGAAGCACGTAAATCATACCAGTTATCAAACAGTTATTCACAGATCCCGGGGCCGTTTAGCAAAAAAAACATTATAAAGCCCCCGTCAGCCGCTCAATTTTAGATTTTAGATTTTAGATTTTAGATTTTAGATTTGACTCCGCAGATAAATTTAGAGGGGGTTAAGTAAGGTCTAATACTAAATTTGGGTCAGAAATTCCCTTTATTAAGACTCAGCGCTTGAAAGCGCAACTACACAAAACAAACTTTCGTCCTCTCCAAGCGGACTAAAAAATCAAGGGGGTACTAAAGCGGGATTCCCTCTAAACTCTTACCTGTAGCGGGTAGAACTGATTTTTTTGGTTTAGTCGTAAATTTTATTCCCGATCGCCAAACTTGGCGATCGAGTTTCACTCTTTTCTACTGTGCCTAATTCCGGCGCGCTACGGCAAAAAGCCCGATCGAGCGCAGCTAAATACTTAAATCATTTTATACGGCCGACAGGCCGAGCAAAAAGATCGGTTTTGGTTCCAATAGCCGCTGCTTTATCGGTTACGAAGCTTTTGGCGTATCGCTGACACTCGATGCTTCCGTGGCGGACTCTGCCTTTCGATATCCGTAGAAATCTATCCGGTAGTCTACAATTCTGACACCAGTTTGCTGCTGGATTTGTTCGATCAATTCGATCGGCAGTTCCACATGAACGTCGAGAATTTGAGTCGTATCCAGACAGTTGACGTGAGAGTGAGAATCGCTGACATTGCCGTACAAGCGTCCCTCGGAGCGTTCTATGCACTCAATAATCCCTTCTCTCGACAAAGCTTCTAGATTTTGATAAACCGAAGTATGCCCGATCGAATGCGCTTGTTGGTTCAGGCGATCGTAAATTTCGCGAGCCGAGAGGTGTTCTTTTGCCTCCCACAAAAGTTCTAGAATAAATCGACGCTGGCGGCTCAAGCGCATTCCCATCGCCTGACAGCGGTTTAAAGCATCTTCTAATGAACGAATTGGTTTCACAGCTACCGCCTTATAAAGCCTGCTCGATTTTTAATTCAGGTACAATATTGCACGCCCACATATCCACTAATTCTAACGCAGGGTTACGCAACAGTAGAAGGTAGAGGGCAAAAATCTCAAATGGGTGAATTTTTTCGAGTTGCTGCTCAACTCAGGCTGCCAGCACCCACCAGAAAATTATCCGCCTCAAAAATATTGCTTTGACTCTATCTTCTACTGCCGCAAGTCCTAGTTTGAAGGTGCTCTGAGGGCGTTAACGAGTAACTTGGCAATTTCCGAGAGTTGCTTTTTGTTGAAAGTTTTGAGCAAAAGCTTGACTACCGCCTTCGGTTCGGCGGGAAGTGCTACTTGCTTCGCCGCTGCTGCTGGGGCTGCTGGGGCTGCTGGGGTGCTTGCCTCTGCTGGTTTTGGGCTTGCTGCCAAAAGTAGCAAATTTTTACTCGGAACGATCGCCTTAACTTTTCCCCCTTGCACCAAATCCCCAGCTTCCTTGAGTTCTTTGATAATCAGCGGAGCTAAGACTTTATAAGAGTTTTTGGGATTAACGATGGCCGCTCTAGCTGTTTTAACTAAATTTTGCCAAGTCTCAATTTTACCTCCCAACTTATAGAGGCGAACGCAAACAGCCGTCAACTCGGAGCGACTAGCAACCGATTCTTTCTGCTTGAACACCTGCAACATTTCTTTAAGTAAAGTCATCACTTCAACAGCAAAATTCGCCGGCACAGCGTCCGCTGTTGGAGCGGCGGGCGCACCAGACCCAGCAGCAACCGCCTGCACTTTGCCCGACGCCAATTTATTGAGGTGAGTTTCCAGTTGAGCAAAAACAGGCATCACCTGCTGCACGAGTTTTTCTCCCTCTTCATTCCTCAAGCCGAAAGGCCCCTCCAGTCGCCCCAGCAAGTCCTTAAGCGTATCAACTCCCTTTAAAAATAGGGATTCTGCCGTTTGGTCAACCTGCTTGACGGGCCCGTCCTTGAGCACCTTAAAACAATCTTCCAAGCGGTGAGCGGTTGTTTTAATACTATCTAAGCCGAGCATAGCCGCCCCTCCTTTCACGGAATGGGCGGCTCGAAACATCTCTTGGACGCTTTCGGGGTCTTTCATCGTGGACTTCAAATCCACTAAACCATTTTCTAGAGTATCGAGGTGCTCCTTAGCCTCCTCTATAAACAAACGCATAATTCGGTCTTGCTGATCTGACACGACAGTCCTCCTAACAATCTCAGCACCCTCCAGAAAGCACCCTCTTCGCGGGAGAAAACGCGACTCCTGGCTAAAGTCGGAAGCTCCCATGCAAAACATTCTAGCCTGCCTCAGCTAGCAGACTCAAAATACTGGTGTCACGGCAATCTTAGCTCTAAAACTGGTGCGGTGGAGATTGAGCCTAGAGTTCTGAGGGAGTATCTGGAGCGACTTCAATACCCATTCCTTGTTTCATCATCTGCTGAGCCGTAATCAAGTCGCTTAACTCCTTGACTTCGACACCGATGTCTTGGCAAGCCTTTTTCAGTTCCCGCTCGAAGGTGTTGAGGTCGCTTCCGTAGCCGCAGAGCTTCGCGGCTGTGGCGATTCCTTGTTGGGCGTTAGCTTTGGCGCAGTCGATCAATTCAATGCCTTTGAGGGGTTGGGAGGATGCCATAATTTCAAGCCACAATTTATCTTTTCTCCCACTCTACCTAGAACGTTGAGGTCGATCGATCTATCGAAAGGCATGAAAAATCCTGCCTGTGCTGCGTGTTGCCAATTCATAGCTATTTTTATGGGATTTGCTGCCAAGATGGCAGTATTTGGGATTTTATAACCCTTACTGTGCCTAACTTATATTGGGTCTTGGATGCACGTGCACATTAGACTTGGATTGCATACATTCGCTCTCCTATCTTGAAATTATCCGCGTTGCATCTGCGGTTTCCCGATCGATCAAAGATTTATGCAATAAGTCTACTATGTTCACCATGCAGTATGCCCGCAGCTACTACCGAAAGCGGAGCAAACTGCACGGCAGCTACTTTCAGCCGCGGGGTTGGGATTTTCCGGGCGACGACGAACTTCACTACAAAGATTTTTTATATTTCTCCTTTGGCATTGCCATGACTTGCCGGCGTTGCAGATGTGCAGATAACTTCTCGTTCGACGAGGTATCTCGTGCTTTTTCACAGCGTGCTATCGTTCTTTTTTAACACCGCTATTTTGGCTATGAGTGTCAATATTATTGCGGGATTGAGTTGAGATGATTCTGTAGCAGATGCTGCGATTTTTTGTTAATGGGCGATCGCTCTTGTGTTAGGGCGCTGCTTATTGCCCGAATTCCCGAGCTAGACGCAAGAAAGTCAGGCTAATCACCAAATTTTGCATAACTCAATAGAAAATGTTAGTTTTCAGGAGCGAGTTAGCGCGAGGTTAGAGATAAAAACAAGCTAAAAACAGCTTGGTGTAATACTCTGAGGATACCTATGAAAGCCCTACAGATTCTCTGTAGTAAATCTAAAGTTATCTACTAACTGCTCAAAAAACATCTCAGGACTAAAAGAATACGACTCTTGAACTAGAGATTTATTCTTCAGTTTAATTTTTTGCTCAATTCTGAGCATAGAATTGAAATAGCACTTATGAAGAGAATCTTCTTGAATATAACCCAATAAATCTTCTGCCTTTAATTGGTCTTCCTTCCATAGTTTAAATTTGATAATGCTCTTCTTACCTGCATCTTGGTCATAAATATTATATGAATTAAGTAGAATTTCTCCTTTAGAGATGATGTAACAAAGCTCCCGGATTGGTCTGACGCTATGCCCTTGTTCACGTAAACCTGAAAACATTCGATTTCCCATGACAATACATGAACATAATTGTGATGGCAAATGATTGTGTGTTTTAATCTTTGTTGCTAAATACTTTCTGAAAGCTTCTTGCTGCCATAAATTTTGGAAGCGAGTCAATTGAATTGCGGCTTCCTGAATGCAATTATAAGTGGTTCTCAATTCAAACACATTACAAGGATGCAATGAGTTTTTGCATTCAAATATAAATAGGCAATTATCTACAACAGCTAAGACATCTACCTCGCCTTGAGTCCCCTCAAAAGAATATTTTAAATTGGTTGCAAATATTGATGATACTGGTTTTAAGCATCTCTCCATCTCCAGAACAAGTGGATCTGCAGATGATTCTGAATCAAATCTAAAATTAATTGATTGAAGAATGTTTCTACAAAGATCAGAGTTAGTTAAAATTCCCAGAGGTAAAAGTATCCAATCTTCAACATTAATAAATGGGTGCGTTTGTAAATCAAATCTCTTCTTGTCTAATCTCCAAGTAAATAACTCAAAAATTTCTTTTGCCTTTTGTTCTCCCAAAAAACTAGCCAATAAATCTTTGAGTTCCTTGGCTTGTAAAACAGGCATAGATCGCCAAAATAACTTAGACTTAAAGAGCTTGTTAGAGTCTATATACTCCGTAAGAACAAATAACATAAATGCAAATAACCGTTGTACTTTAATGATGTCGAATAATGATAAGCTTTGGAAAACTGGGATTTTATTTACTTTTTGAAAGTCAATAAATAAATTACTTTCTAGTTGTTTGAGAATCATCTCCTCTTCCAAAAAAAGACGGTTAGTGTCCAAAAACTCACTTAAGGTTTGATATGGAATTTCCAGGACAATTCGTTTTAAAGGACTGTCTATAATCTTAAATATAGAGTCTTTAAATTTTTGATAATACGTCTTTGAAAATTCCAATATAGAGGGGTATTTTTCTGTAATTTCTGATAATTCTGACAAAGAATCAAACGGATTAGCACTCTCTTGCATTAATTGTCTTATGTAGCCGAAACAACGGCTCATCTCAAACTTTGGGTCAGGTGCTTTTATAATAATTTTTGCATCAATTTGTGTAACTGTATAACCAAAACTATCTACAAACACTTCACACTCTTGAAAAAAAATTATTTTGTAAAAATCCTCTAATTTGGTAAGGTAATATTCATCGTTTAAGCGTTTTTCATTGACTTTATTAATATTTGATTTATCTATAACCTTTTTGTCATGGCTATGATAAAGATATAAAGAAAAGGCAGAAGCTAGCTCTTCCTTACATACAGAGTAGCGATTAGCGTGGTCTTGTGGAAGACCATCAAGTGGCCAGAACAATGAATCAACTGCTTGAAGACCATAAATTGGCCAGAACAATGAATCAACTGCAACTAGGTAACTTTTAATCTCAAGATAATCAACCTCTTTAAGTAAAGCCTTAAATAAGGTTTGAATATTTCTTGAGATGGAAAGAAGCGATTTTATAGATTCAAAGTAAACTTGGCTATCCTGGCTGATGTTTATTTTCCCAGTTTCATTTATCAAAGAATTAAGTATCTGAGATTGGAAATCATAGTTTGAGCATCGAAGTACACCATTTTTTCGTAGTTGACCTACAACTTCCGCCTCACTTTGTTGTAATCCCTCTCGAAATAAGTCTAAGGCTAGCTTTTGATCTCTGTCTGAGATGGCTTGCTTTAAATCCTGTGCTATTTGCTTTATATTTTTCATTAATTAACTGGTATAGTTGGAGCAACGAAGCTATTATTAATAGTATTCTAGTTGACTTCAAAAGTTCCTGAAATATTCCTCAAGAGATACCATTACATGGCAATGAAATCCGCTCTCTAAAAAAACCCTAAAACCGCCTTTTCAGCGGTTATTTTTCAGCGGTTATGATGCGGCAGTCGTAACGACTACCCCTAGGCTTTGCCTAATAAATTTATAACTTTAGGGCATTCAAACGTCAAGACACCGACAATGAATTGAGCTACCCAGGTGATGGGAAGGAATTTTTAATGCTGATTTTCCCACCCAAAGCCGTGAGCCCTCCATTCCCCGACACTACAGCAAACGGGCGATCGCACGCCCCCGTTCTGCCCATCTCAAAATTTCCTGACATATTTATTGCTAAAACGAAGTCATTACGAGTATGATTTAACAACAAGCAAAAAAGAGAGTCGCCATGAGGATCGAAGAAATACCCCTCAACCAGATTCGCCGCCCCCTGCCGCGAGTCAACGACCAAACCAAAGTAGCCGCCCTCATGGAATCGATCCGCGAGGTAGGTTTAAACGAACCCATCGATGTGCTAGAAGTAGATGGACAGTATTACGGATTTTCCGGCTGCCACCGCTACGAAGCTTGCCAGCGTCTCGGTTTAGAAACTATCCGCTGTAAAGTACGCCGAGCTCCCCGTGCCGTGTTGCAGATGCACCTAGCCTGAGCCTCTCAACAGAAATTCACCACGCAGGCAAACATTCAATCGCCCAAAGCTTTCTAAGATGTTCGATCGACAATCACTACCAACAAGCTAAAAACCTATGACAGCCAACAACCACAAACAACATCTTTACCCCACCCGCATCGATATGTCAGTCGCCACCCGCTCTCAAGTAGTCGGGCTGCTCAACGCCACACTAGCAACGACTCTCGACTTAAAAACTCAAGTCAAGCAAGCTCACTGGAACGTTAAAGGCATGGACTTCTACCAGTTGCACTTGCTGTTTGACGAAATGGCAACAGAACTCGAAGAATACATCGATTTGGTTGCCGAACGGGTCACAGCTTTGGGCGGTTTGGCTGTAGGAACAGCCCGCGCTGCGGCTGCTGATTCGATTTTGCCAGAATTTCCTTTCGACATTGTAGACGGCAAAGAATACGTGACGGCTTTAGCCGATCGCTACGCGCCCTACGCCCAACACCTGCGAGTCGCCATCGACAAAGCAGCGGAACTCGGCGACGCCGATACAGCGGATCTGTACACCGAAATTTCGCGGACAATTGACAAGCGTTTGTGGTTCCTAGAAGCGCATTTGCAAGGTTCTGCGACAACTGCAACAGCCGCCGCCCGGGAAAAAGTAGCCGTCAAATAGCAAGCTTTCAATAATTGAACTTGCATCGGAATAAATTGCGAAAGTCTTGTGGGGCGGGCTGTTGGGTCCGCCCCAAAAATGTATTTCGTTAATGCTCCTGACAGCTTAGGATCGAGAATATGTCCATTTATTAATTTGGATGAGTTTTTCGTGACTGCCAATATTCCAGATTATTCTCCTCAACTGCAACGCCTGATGCAACAGGCGGGGCTTTCGAGCGATCGAGAACTCAGCCAAAAAGCAGGAGTTCCCGAAATTCAGGTCATCCGCCTGCGTCGCGGCTTAGCTTTGCAAACCCGAGCCAACATCCTGCTCAAAATCAGTCAAGCTTTGCAAATTTCCTTAAATGAACTGCTCGCAACCTTGGCGCCAGACTATGTAGAGTTAGAACAGGCACCACCGACAGCCCTAGAACAAGAATATCAGCGCCTGCAAGCTGCGATCGAACAGCAGCGAGAATCTTTGATGCAGGAATTCCAGCTATCTAGCGTGCAAATTTTAGAATCTTGGATGTTGCAGTGGCCGACTGCTGCGAGCAAAGCTCAGGAAAATCACAACTTGCGGGCTCAGAAACTACTGCCCTTGCTGCGGCCCGTCGAGCAGTTATTGGAGCATTGGGGAGTGGAGTCGATCGCCCCAGTTGGAGCCGAGATTCCCTACAACCCCCAACAGCACCAGCTCATGGAAGGAACAGCCGAGCCCGGAGAACCCGTCAAAGTCCGCTACACAGGCTACAGACAAGGCGACAAACTGCTCTACCGCGCCAAAGTTAGCCGAGTTTGATTAATACCAGAAGGCATTCGGCAGAACCAAGATTGTCCCTATCTCAAAATTTACTCCCCGCGAAGCGCTGCGACTCCGATCGGCGTTACGATCCGCGAAGATGACCATCTTTTGCGCTCAACACTATTCTCCCGCTCTCAGGCTCTGGCGCTTTTCCCCTCTCTTATTTGGATCGGAGTCCATCTCGCAGCTATACTAGCCTAGTCTGGCTAGAAATTCTGACATTCCCACCGCAAAATATGAGTCCTGTAGTTAAAATTATTCAGCCCTCTGGCATTTTAGACGGCACCAAGGCAAGTCAATTCCGCCAAGAGATTAGCGACCTAGTGGAAGCGGGAGCCGATGTGGTATTGATAGACTTCACTGATGTGACATTTATGGATAGTTCTGGTTTAGGCGCTTTAGTCTTGGCGCTCAAAACAGTCCGAGCCGCTGGGAGTCAATTAGTTGTCTGTTCTATCAACGAGCAAATCCGCATCTTATTTGAACTCACCAGCATGGATCGAGTTTTCGAGATATTTCCGACCCGCGATGCTTTTAATAGCAAAATTCCTTCAACTAACTAAATCTTTGGGCTGCTGCCTTCTTGCTATTTGGTCGCAGATGCAATGCAAGAAGTCAGCTAGCCAAAGTTTACCTTGAGTAAAGACCAATCATCATCAAAAACTGCTTTAGCGTTCAACTTTTGAATGTAGTTCAAAACCAGCTCTAACTGGTCGGCACTTGCACCGTTGTAAGCTGCTAACAGGTCGACGAAAGGGTCAAGCCCCCAGATATTGCCGTCAGGTTGGTGGATCTCGTATACCCCGTCGCTAAAGATGTAGAGAGTGCTCAAATCCTCGACATCGCAGCAATTATCGATGTATGGGGCGTCGGGGAACATCCCGACAGGCATTCCGGGGGTTTTTAATCGCTGGATTTTAGCAGTGCTCGCAGGGGACTGGGAAATCAACACAGCCGGTGGATGGCCGGCGCTGGCATAAACTAGCTGGCGAGAAATGCGGTTGTAAACGCCATACCAGATGGTGAAATACTTGTCATTTTGGTAGCTCATCTGGAAGGTGGTGTTCAGGGCGCGCAAAACGTCGCTGGGTTTGTAGTAGTCTATGTTGGGGAGCGCGCGCGATCGCAGCAAATTCAGCACTGCCACAGAAGGCAGCGCCGCCCGCAAACCGTGACCGGCTACGTCGAGCAAGTAAATCGCCAAATAATCGGCATCTAGCCAGTTGTAGTCGAAGCAATCTCCCCCCAACTGCCGGGAGGGAATGAATTTTGCTTCGATGCTGATAGGTTCCGTCATCGGATCTGGCAGCAGCGATTGCACGTACTCGGCCGCCTCGGCTAACTCTGCTTCCAGACTTTGCTTGGCTATTTTCAAATCTCGGCTGAGTTGGTGCAGCCTCAATCCCGCGCGTACTCTGGCCTGTAACTCGTTGAGTTCGATCGGCTTCGAGATAAAATCGTCGGCACCGGCGTCGAGGCCTTTGACTCGATCGGCGATCGAACCCAAAGAAGTCAACAAAAAGAATTGTGTAGTTGACAGATCCGGATCTGCCTTAACTCGACGGCAGACATCGATGCCGGTCAAGCGCGGCATGATCCAATCGCAAATTATCAGGGCCGGACGCAATTTTTGCGCCTGGGCTACACCGTCTTCGCCATTGCTTGCTACTGTTACTTCGTAACCCTGTTTTTTCAGGGTTCTTCTCAGCAGTTCTTGAACAGCCGTATCATCGTCAATAACCAGAATTTGAAACATGGGCACTTAGGTACTACAAGTTTTTCAAGGTCTGGGGGTCATTTAAAATATATCCTGTCAGCGCCCTTGTCTGAGATTGAGTATAGTTTATTGACATCGCTTTCGAGGTAATTGCTTTTGAGGGCGGGTCGTTGAGTTCAATTTACGTTAAAATTTGATGGAAATTTGGCGCGATCGAACTTCACTCAGTTTATACTCAGAATATAAATTTTTATAGACTTTTATTTGCCACAGGCGCTGGTTGACAGGAAAGTCCTATTTATGGTATAGTGACTAACCGATTAGTGGATTAGACATCGCTCGACGGCCCACCAAAGCTAGTATCCTCAAACTACCATTCAATTTTGCCGCCGTTCTACTTTGTCTCGTTGTATTTTATCTGGTTGTATTTTGTCTCGTTGTATTTTGCCCACCGGCCGATGAAGAACTTCTGTCGTGAGCGTGATTGAATTAAAGGGTTCCGAAAAGTTGCCGATGCTAAAAAAAGCGGATCTTCAAGTCAATACAGGTCTGAACGGATTAAGCTGGGTTTTGTCGTGGTTTGCACAATTGTACGACTCGCGAATTCCTACAAGTGTGTGGATAAGGTGTCAGTTGGCTTTGGCTGAGGGCTTTACGAATGCGGTGCGTCACGCCCACAAGGGCAAACCAGCGGATTTGCCTGTTGACATTCAGGTGGCGGTGTTCGCTGAATCTTTAGAGATTAAAATTTGGGACTCGGGCGCTCCGTTTGATTTAGAGAAAAAAATCAAAGATATTTCGGAAAAAGTCGATATTAACTCTCCGGGCGGGCGGGGCCTAAAATTGATCAAAGACATCGCAGACAGTATTAGTTACGAGAGAACGGCTGATGGACGGAACTGTTTGTCGATCGTCAAAAATTATACTCCTGTCTCAAGGTCGAACAATGAAGATGATATTTTGGAAGTGGTAGAGGAAATTTCTGATTAATGGGTTCATCGGGTTTTAAACGCGGGACAGAGGATTCAGCCACAGCAGAATTGTCCGTTTTAATTCATTTAATTCTCGATACACTTCTTGTTTGACCCATTGCCCGATCGCGTCGAAGGGTGTAAAAATTTGACCCACAGGCCAGCTAACATCTTGACCCAAGGGCGTTTGATGGTTGCCAGTCAGAGTCTGAACTGTAATCATGTCTGGAAATCGTGCTTTTAGCAGTTTGGTCAACAGCAGGGTTTGGTCGATGTTGTCGCCGTTAAATTTGACTAAAAGATTGCGCCGGATTTGATAGCTATCTTGGACGAGGCGATTAGTCTCTTGCGGGGAAGGGGTAAACTCGACGTTAAAGACGGGGGAAATTTGCTCGACGATCGGGATTGCTTCGGATGCCGCATAATTGTTGAAAGAAATCAGAATATTGCCTGCCCTTTCTACGTCAAACACAGAACCGATGAGGAGGTGGAGTTTGCATCCCATGCTGTGTCCCATGCCGTAGATGGGGAGATAGGAAGATTTGAGCAATTTAGTGCCACGCAGGCGATCGAGGGCATTTTCAAATTTGTTGAGAACATCGCGGGCGATCGCAATATGATCCAAAGTATTGACAAACGGCGTTGCTACTACAAGATATCCTTGGTTCCCCAAAGCCTCTAACAGCCAGCGATAGGTGAGTTGCGGTGCTGTCGCCACAAATGCACCGCCGAGAAAATGTACGATCGCGATCGGTCTTGAGGGAATTAATACCCAATTGCCAGAAATTTCTTGCCAGTCCATAAATTCAATCTAATTCAAAGTAAAAAGGCGATCGTCCTCTGAAGGTAGAAAGCAGAATTTTTGCTAAGTTTTTGCTTTTTTTATTTTCTGTCTAACAAACGGGTTTGCCACCCATTTTTTTATTCAAAAAACTTTGCTCTTTACTTATATATGATATTTAGTGTAACTGTTTTGGCAGCAAATAGCACGACCGGCGCACGCTGCTATTTGCACGCTGTATAGGGTTGAAGCTGGCGGCCCAATAAATCAAGGCTGACATCGGCTGGCGACTTTCATAAAATTTTTATATTGTCTCCCATTGCACGGCTGCAAGCGCTTGTAATTAGTATTGCGGGTAATTGCTCGGACAGAACATTAACAGTCAAATACGGTTCAAAACCCGAATATCACGTATTAACCAGCCCCTGGCGATCGGCTTCGGTTCGGCTTTATTGGCAGCACCTAATTTCTTGACTAAACCCGCATACAACTATAACATCCTTTAGGACAGCCCCCCGATTTCAGACGATCGCTGGGGGTTTAATTGTGGCGAATGATTGATACCTTCTGCGGTTTGAAGACTCAACTTTTCGTGAGTCTTCATCCATTTCCACTTGTGCACAGTAGCTTGAGGATTGAGCACTGTGGTAGCCACCCCGTAAACAATAGTAGGCCAAACCTCCCGATTTAACCAACTTTGTCCCAGCTTTCTCATGTAGTGCAGTGCCAAAACTTCTCGAAATTTGTTAAGCCTTTGCAAAAGCGGCAAATTCTTAAAACATAACTGTTCGTACTCGTGGAGTGATAACTCTTTTTCTCCCCGCAAGCGCCGCAGTTGGTTCTCCTTGACACAATCAGAAGCTATGCGCTTCTTCAGCCAGTGCTTATCCGTGAGAGAGTTGCCTCTAATTCGATAATTTCCCAAAGGTTCTGTCGCCGCTAGCAAGCCATACTTTTGAGCAAGTTTGGTAAATAACTCTGTATCTTCTCCTACCTGCCAATCTTCTGCAAACCCGCCTTCTTTGAGAAGAATAGAGCGATCGACTACAACAGAAGACGGGAAAACCCAAGGACTTTCCCCTGTCTCCTTAATCGCCTGCATTTCTGCTTTAGTTGTAGGATAGGTGGGAATATAACTCAACTTTTTACCGTGCTTGTCTAAATACCGCAAAGCGTGAGCCACAGCTTTGACTTCGGGATTGTCTGCGAGCATCTTCAAACAAACTTCTAACTTATTGGGTTCCCAGGTATCGTCGCTGTCGATAAACGCTACATAATCGCCCGTTGCCCGATATATCATTAAATTTCTCGCCTTAGAAACCCCGTAATTTTGGGGATTCCTGAAGTATTGAATTCTCGAATCTTGCTCGACCAGCTTAGCAGCAACTTTGTCAGTAGCGTCAGTAGAGCCGTCATCAACAATTAAAATTTCTAGATTTTTGTGGGTACCATTGAGTACGGAGGCAACTGTCTCGGCCAGAGTGTCGGCAGCATTGAATGCAGGAATGATTACACTGACTTTTTGGCTGTTCATAACTTGCATTAGGTGTGGTTTGGTAGTTGTTCGCCGAAGTATAGTATGGAAGCAGAAACTCTGGCTCCTTTACGTGTAAGTACCTGTATTCCGGAAACTTGCCTACATACAGCTAATATAACAGGCTTACCGACCTCAGTGTTATCTGCCATAAGGGGGGGACACCCGTTAGCAGCCGGAGTGCAGACTATTTGGCGGGCAATTTTTTTGACACTCTGGCTTTGGATGCAAGCGATTGAGGGTTTTGTCGGGGAATTGGAATTTTCATAAATTCGAGCGGATATTTTTGGTTTAATAGGACTTACCCAGAAAAACTCAGCATCACCCAAAATTATTTGTTTGAGAACTATAGATATACTAAAAAACCGGGTTTATGACTCAGATAGGTTCGGGTTAATCGCTGATAATAAAATTGTTTTTCGTGCGGCAGGGGCGGGCGAATGATGGCTGAAATTCCTCACTCCCAACCTAATTATAATTATTTAACCAAACTTGATATCTAGAGTGGTAAATCCTGTTTTTTAGATTAAATAGCCTGTCCAACAAATGCAAAAAAAAGGCTTTACGAGGTCTGGTATGTGTTGCAGCGCCATAGCAATAAGCTAATATTTTTATTTAATTATTTTTGATGTTTTATTTACGGGTTTTTTTCTTCGTTCATCAGCTTTATTGAAATCAGTATGTTCTCAATAAAGATGCTTTTTCAAATTAGTTTAATTATTAAGTTGCCCTAAGCTGTCCCTCATTTCTCTCTTCCTCTTTCACCGCGAGAGCCTCCCAGGGTCAAATCGTTTCCCCGTCTGCCATAACAGGTAATTTATCTGCATTTGAGATCGATACAGCTAGGTCTTAGGGAAGATGAGCGTAAAATTATACTGTAAAAAATTCTCGAATCACGGGTAAAAAATGTTGCCAAAGTTCTTGAGCAAAGTGCAAATGTATACGTGTTTCCTAACAGTCTTGGTGTTGGGCGGCTGCCAGCAGCAGCTACAGCCAACCTTGCAGCAGCAGCGCAGCAAACAGGGGATGGCAGTTTCGGCTCACCCTCTGGCGAGCGCTGCGGGGCTGGCCCTGCTGCAACAGGGAGGCAATGCAGTGGATGCGGCTGCTGCTACGGCTTTGGCGATTTCGGTGGTGGAGCCTTTTTCGGCGGGTATCGGCGGCGGGGGTTTTTTGCTCCTGCGGCGGGCGGAAACGGGGACTGTGCAAGCGCTGGATTTCCGGGAACGAGCTCCGAAACGGGCGACGCGGGATATGTACCTCGACAAGCAAGGCAAGGTGCGCCAAAGGGCAAGTCTGGAGGGGCATTTGGCGGCGGGTATTCCGGGAACTGTTGCTGGACTTTACACGGTGCACTGCGAGTATGGTAAGTTGCCTTGGGCCCAGGTGGTGGCGCCGGCGATCGCCCTGGCTGAAAAAGGCTTTCCGGTAAGTTCGCGGTTTACCACGGCTACCGAGCGACGACAGGATGCGATCGAAAAAAACCGGGCGGCGCGGGAGGTTTTTACTCGTGGTGGCATTTTATACCAGCCGGGTGAGCTTTTGGTGCAGCGGGATTTGGCGCGGACTTTGCGGCAGATTGCACAAAATCCGCAGAGTTTTTATACCGGGGACATTGCGCGGGCGATCGCCGCCGACATGGCTAAAAACGGCGGCATTATCACTTTGGAAGATTTGAAAAACTATACGCCGATTTGGCGGAATCCGGTTTGTGGCAACTTTCGCACTTACGAAATTTGCGCGATGTCGCCTCCTTCTTCCGGCGGCGTTCATTTGTTGCAAATCTTAAATATTCTGGAAGATACGGATCTCAAGAGGTTGGGGAGGCAAAGTCCAGATACGCTACATTTACTGGCGGAGAGCATGAGGATAGCTTATGCTGACAGGGCACAGTATTTGGGCGACCCGGATTTTGTGAGGGTACCGGTCAAAGCTCTGACTAGCAGCAATTATGGCAAATTGAGACGATCGCAAATCCAAATGTCAAAAGCCAGACCCTCCAGCGAGGTAAAGGCTGTTGACGCTGAAACTTTGAACCGTCTCCTGTGGGAGTCTCCCGAAACTACCCACCTGACGGTAGTTGACAAAGAGCGCAACGTAGTAAGCTTAACGTTTACGGTGAATGGGGGTTTTGGGGCTGGAGTCGTGGCCGCGGGTACGGGAATTTTGCTCAACAACGAGATGGATGATTTTGCAGCGGCGCCGGGAGTGCCGAATTTGTTTGGTTTGGTGGGCGGGGAGGCAAATTCGATCGCCCCGGGGAAAACTCCTTTATCCAGCATGACGCCGGTCATCGTGACAGAAAATGGCAAATTTCGCCTCGCTGCGGGGGCTCCCGGAGGCAGCACGATTATTACCACGGTGTTGCAAATTGTACTGAACGTATTGGTTTACGACATGAATGTCGGCGATGCTGTGTCTGCACCTCGGATACACCACCAGTGGCAACCCGATCGCCTGATGGTGGAACGGGGAGGTTTTGAGGCTGCGACGCTTTCGGAGTTGCGGCGGCGGGGACACCAGATTGTCGAAGGTGACGGCTGGGGCAATGCCAATGCGATCGTCCTGACTGCGGATGGTTGGTTGGAAGGGGCTGCCGATCGGCGCGGCGAAGGAGAAGCAAGGGGATTTTAGTCAACAGTCAGTCGATTAGAGATTTTAGATTGTAGACTTCGGCGACTCAACGATTTTAGATTTACTCCAGAGATGAATCTGCGAGGTTGAACTAGGGTCAAAAATTTTGATATCTCTACGACAGGATTGGGGGGCTGATATCCGTTTTTTGGGCGAGGTCATGAGTCATTAGTCATTAGTCATTAGTCATTTTGAATCTCGCAAACGGTATTAAAACCTGGTTTCTTTTGTCTCCCGTGCGTAAGTCCTGAAATTATTAGTCTGTGTACGTGGATTTTGGTCTCCGTATTTTTTCGCTGAGGTTTATAGGCGGACAAACTGCCAAGAACCACCTAAAAAAATAACACCAAAAGCGTAAATCCACTTATATGTAAAGTTATTGTAAAGATCGTAGACATTAATAGTTATATAATGTAAAAATGAAGTTGTGCAGAGAATCAGGTTTGTATCTTCCAGGAAAAATTTATGATAATTACTCACAAAATTGCTGCCTTAACAGCTACATTAACTACTGCTCTGAGTTTGTTGGCAGCGCCAGCAATGGCATTTTCGGTAGGGGCAACTAATAAGACTGAGACTTTAAAAAATAATTTATTGGGG
The DNA here is from genome assembly GCA_014695175.1 of Microcoleus sp. FACHB-DQ6. GTDB lineage: Bacteria > Cyanobacteriota > Cyanobacteriia > Cyanobacteriales > Microcoleaceae > Microcoleus. Next base: position 22,156 of record JACJNV010000099.1, read on the forward strand.
GCTAATACAGCCGGGTTGAGTAATTTCTCTGTTTCAATTACGGGTAATCCGGCTGCTTTTGGTACTTTCACTAATGACCCCTTCGGTTTGACATCAGGTGTTGTTCTGAGCACTGGTAAAGTCGCCGATATACGGGGTAAGAATCGGAAAGATAACTTCACGACCACAAATATCAGCGATTTAAGCACGGACTTTGGGCCTGAAGGTGAAGCGGAAGATTTGACTCAGCTAAACCTCAGCTTTTTTGCTAATAGCACGGTTGAAAAGTTAGTCTTTCAATATGTATTTGCTTCTGAGGAGTTTCCTGAGTTCGGCAATTCTGAATTTAATGACGATTTTGAACTGCTGCTGAACGGCACTAATTTGGCAAAACTGAGCGACGGAAAAACAGTTACGATTAATAATCTTGTTCCAGATCCCTATAATCGCTCTACATATCACCCAGACTATATTGACAACCCAAGTTTGACAGGTATTGCTGCTAACATCGTTAAGCTCGACGGTTTTACTAAAGTTTTAGGTTTTGAGGGTTTGCTCAAGAAAAATCAGACGAATGTTCTCAGTATCCGCATTAAAGATGTGGGCGATGGCAAGTTAGATTCTGCTGTATTTATTAAAGGCGGTTCTGTGGAGACGGTTCAAGCTGAGCCGGTTCCCGAACCGATGACTGTGGGGGGTTTGATGGCGGGAGGCGCTATGCTGGCGGCTGGACGAAAGTTACGCAATCGCCGTGGCGGAAGTAATTAATAACGGAAGGAAGAAGGAAGTTCGGCAACGGATTATGTACGGGATGTAACGGATGTAACGGATGTCAGGAAGAAGGAAGTTCGGCAACGGATTATGTAACGGATGTAACGGATATAACGGATGTAACGGATGTCAGGAAGAAGGGAGAAGAAAGAAGGAAAAAACAGAACAGGAACCATTTTTGCGGTTGCTGTAATCTGGGGGGGTGACAGAGAGGGCTACGAAATAGACCCAATCAGGGTTCCAGCCCGTACACCCTGCTGATAAAAACGACGTTTATTAGGAGTTAATTTCATTAACTCTTGAACGAGTTCGGAATGTTGAGCGAGATAATTTACCCACAGTTCCCCATCTTGACCAATGCCAAATGTACTCCGTCTTCGGTATTTTTTTCTGGGTT